>JBHLOF010000126.1:0-3420 GCA_048940805.1 Promethearchaeota archaeon | reverse complement strand
TGATATCTACCAAAATATCATAACTTTTTCCATTTATCCAGAGATGCCAATCTTCCCAGAAGTCCCACTTAAACTTCAAATGGATCCACTCATTAATCGGGTACTGATCGATATTATGAAAAACAGAATTATGTTTATATTGAAAATAACCACTCGCATCAAACCGGAAAAATATACTGTTTTGATCTGTTCCGTCTCTAATGATGATCGAAGCTCTGCTTAGATCAGAGATTCTCACCCACAATTCTAAAATACCAGAACGAACTGTCTTATTCCAGTCCTGTACAACCCTTCCCTTTCCCAGACTAGTATCATGAAACTGCAATATCTTACTATGTCCATCAAATTCATTAATTACTATGGGATTTTGTCCCACATTGCTTTCGTCATACCAAATCTCGTCACCATCCCACTCATCTGGTGTAGACTCCTCATGTTCCTGTTCAAAACTAATACTGGCAGGGAAGTATCCATCAGCGGTTACATGAAGCTGAATTACATTCATTCGCTCCTTTTCTTTATAGTGCCCGTTAAACATTGCATCAGTAGGATTAAAGACTGCTATGGTATTTACTCTTTCTATGGCAATAGTCGTAACCCGGCATCTGACATTATGACCATTGGTTTGGGCCACTAGTTCCTCCCAGTGTCCAGCATCCCCAATAGAATATACTATTCCACGGTCTTCAAATACCATTTCATCGCCCGTAAAATGCATTCGCCACAGTTGAAAATCAAAAAGAATTTCATTACTTTGAATAGTTAAGTCGTCGTTAATATCAAAATAATAATGATCACCCTTCCCACGGTTCCACCACGCAATTTGATTGATACCGTTTCCATTAGGATTCGTCGATGCCGTTTGTGAAGAAGTAAAAAATCCAATTTTACTACTTTCTTCGGAAAAATTAGGATCAATCCCATCATTAATATAAAATGTGGTTCCTATCTCCAAATCTGGGGATCCCCAAAGTTGATGAATATATGTTGCACTCACAGGTTCAATTTCAAGCATTAAATTTCGCAGAGGATCCCTATCATTTGAATCCCATGCTTGATCGCCATCACTATCTTTATCCAAAGGACAAGTATTACTTGTATAGATTTCATAGTAATCTGACCAGCCATCATTATCGCTATCGAATAAGGAGGCTTCAGTTATCCATGCCTGTTTGTCCTGAAGCTCCGCTTGAACGTATGTATCAATGTCAATATAGTAATTGGAGATATAAAAGGTATCATTGAAATTTGTGCTATGAATTTCAATTTTAAGATTATATTTACCATAATATTCTAGAATTTCATTATTAGTAATTAAAGCAGAGAGATCCAGCGTGTTCTTATAGAAATAATTATCTCCTGAACTGAATACTTGAAAAACGGAGAGAATATTCTTATCTTCCACACTGGTTTTTAAATTATTATAAATGAGCGATATTGTAAGATTGCCATTCCCGGCAAGAAGTTCATTAGATTTAATTTCCAGGGTAAGAGATGCATCATACACTCTCCCGATATCAGAAATCTCTAACGAAAACTCATTCAGGTCATCATAATTAAACTCAATCCCCTCCGAAGTACTGTTATAGAAATTGCTAATATCTATTCTCTCCGTTCCCCGTACAAGTCCACCCATTTCTACTCCATCCATTATACCATCACCATCGAAATCTTCACAGTTTGGGTCCAAAGGTCTACTAAAAAACAATTCAAATTGTTCGAGTAAACAATCAGAAACATACTTCCCATTGATATCTTTTACTTCAATGGTATAAGTTCCATGATAATTATAGGCAAGATTTTCATCATTCATAACTTCTGTAATATCTACGACCTGAGAAAAATAGCGGGTGGTGTTGGTAATCAAGTTATACAGTTCAAGATTTTCATCAGGTTTTCTGATAGCAATATTGAGCGGTTTCACCTCATCATCGGTTATTCCATAATTTTGGGAGTCATCACTTCCATATTCTCCAAATGAAATAGTAAATGCAATTTGGGCTACTGCGGCTCTTGTAAAGAATTTGGGAAAAAAAAGTGAGATGGGTTTTGTTAAGTTTACTCGCACTTCCTTACCATATTCATTCTCAAGCCCTACTCGATAATTTATGAATTCTGCGTTATCAGATAAAAAATCCGAATCAGTATCTTTTCGAGTGGGGTTTGTGTGAAAAATGAGGACTTCTTCTCCATCTTTCAGCGAATCTCCATCGGTGTCACTATTACTCATATTTGTTCCAAGTTCCTTCTCCATGTAATCGGACAATCCATCAATGTCATTATCATAAGTGGTCGGAAAGGGATCTCTAGAATCAATTAAATTATCCGAATCGCTATCTTCCAGCCGTGGGTGAGTTCCAGAAAGGAATTCATCATAATCGGAAAATTGGTCATAATCGCTATTTATATCTAAAGGGTCTGAATTAACATGAAGGGTGGTTGTACAACCATAATAATCGATAGAAATATCCCAGCCCCAATATTCAAACCCATCTTCTAATCCATCGAGGTCAGAATCACTCTCAATAGGAGAGGTGCCCAGAGTTTGTTCTCCAATCCCTCTATCATCAAAACCATCATAAAGCCCATCTTTATCTGTATCGAAGTCAAAGGGACTTGATCCAGACACTTCAATCTCATATAAATCGGATAGATTATCACCATCAGAGTCCGTAGAATCCTTGGGCGCAGAAAGCCTTATATCTAATAGTTCTTCTAGTTGTTTTGTTGATTCCTCTTCAGGTGCCTCAACATAAGAATATAATTCGAATGTGGCGCTTCGAGTGTTTCCTGAACGATCGCTAACTTGAAGTTCCCCTTGATAAATTGCACGTTCTCTACAAATGAATGTAATTTGACTGAAATTTCCATTATAAAAATCCACTTTATAGGTTTGTTCTCTACCCTTTGTAATATACCATCCACAATAGAGCCCCGTAAGATCAAAATCAGATTCAAACATATATGCTTTCAGGGTTAATCTTTCGATATCATCAAAGTTGACAGCTGTGGGACTGTGAAATACATAATTTGACACATATATTTCTGGAGCAACGGATTGAACGGTGATGTCAATTACACAAGATGTAGTAAAACCAGATGAGTCACTCGCCTCAAATGTGTATTGGTAATCTCCATCGTCCAACATAACTAAAGGTTTTTTCCTTGTAGAGACTAGCTGATTATCCTGATCAAACCATTTGAAGGTTAGAGAAGGTTGATCGAGGATAGCATCATACACTTCTACGTCAAGGATATTCGCTTTCGATTCAATTCCCTGAAAAGAAAAAGGACCTACAATTTCAGGGGCTTTCTCCTTAATTGTGATATCTCTTTCTCTGACAAAAGTGGTTCCATATTTGTCATATACCAAAAGTGTGATGGTATACTGCCCCGCTCTTGACCACGCATGTTTTGGTG
>JBHLOF010000125.1:5514-9745 GCA_048940805.1 Promethearchaeota archaeon | reverse complement strand
TTTTAAAGAACTTAATCTCAAAAGAATTAATTTTAAAATCGACAATAAGTTATACTACATAATAATAAGATAAACAGATCAGTTCAAATGGCAACTATAGATTTTGATTTTAGAAACCAAATTCTTGGAAATGAGATTGGAAATACATTAGCATATTGTTATCAATGTGCAACATGTAGTGGGGCTTGCCCAGTAGCGCAAGTTACAGAAGGTAGGTATAACCCACGGCGCCTCATTTTAGATGCGTTATTAGGTTTAAAAGAAAAAATATTTGGACCTGAAAATGCATTTAATATTTGGGGATGTACCGTTTGTGACACGTGTGACGAGGTGTGTCCTCAAAAAGTTGAGCTAACTGAGATTTTTACGATATTAAAAAATATGAGTGTCGAGAGAGGTGAAGCTCCAGCTCATTACACTGGTCAAGCATCCACAGTATTAGAGCATGGAAAAGCAATTCCAATGCAACCTGCTATAGAGCGAAGACGTACACAATTAGGTTTACCAGAAATATTGGCTCCTGACATGGGTGAAATTAAAAAGCTTTTAGAAGCGACTAAATTACCTGAAAAACTTCCCAAATTAGAAGAAGCATAGCTTGTTATTTTTGATAATATTCTTTTTAATTTTTCAACATAGTTAAATAGTTTCTTAATCTTAATTGATTAATAAGATAAGAATAATTAATGAAATTGAGATATATGATGAGGTGAAAACAGATGAGAAAACCAATTGTTGGGGGAAATTGGAAAATGAACAGGGGATCGCCCAAAGATTGTACTGAAATGTTAGAAAATTTTATCTCTCTAATTAATGAGGTTACACATGTTGATGTTGTAATCGCACCTCCATTTACGGTATTATTAACAGCATGTGATATTTTAAAGAATACAAGAATAAAATTAGGTGCTCAGAACGTCTATTTTGAGGATTTGGGAGCTTTTACAGGAGAAATATCACCATTATTTTTAAAGGAAATTGGAGTAGAATATGTTATAATTGGCCATAGTGAAAGAAGGAATATTTTCAATGAATCAGATGCTCTTGTTAATAGAAAACTAAAAAAAGCTCTATCAATAGAATTAAAACCTATTGTCTGTATAGGTGAACTTTTAGAAGAAAGAGAAAAAGGTAAAACAAAAGAAGTGATACAGCATCAAATGGAAGAATCGTTCAAAGATCTTAATAGAGAACAAATTATAAAAACTGTAATAGCATATGAACCAATCTGGGCAATAGGAACTGGAAGAACTGCTACTCCAGAGCAAGCTGAGGAAATTCATTTGTATATTCGTGAAATTCTTTCTCAAACTTATGATGAAGAGGTAGCAGATTCAACAAGGATACAATATGGGGGTTCAATAAAGCCAGAGAACGCTAAAGCTTTATTTAGCAAAGAAAATATTGACGGAGGTCTAGTTGGCGGCGCTTCTCTTCAAGCTGAATCTTTGGCTGAAATAATAAAATCGGCTGAGGATACTTATAGATAATTAATCCAAGATTATATCTAATTTTTAACTAAGAATACTATTGAATGCAGCTGTTAGCTTAGCTGGAAATTCTCCGAAATAACTTTGAGGATCGGCAAAAAGTAGATAAAAGAAAGGCTCAAATAAAGAATTTTCAATAGTAGGTCCTATTCCTGATTTTATGACACATACCTGAATTTGTTCATCAGAAAAGACAGATTGTCGATAAATCCATTCTAGAGGATCAATTTCAGGAATATAGCTTATATGTCTTAGGATCTCATTCACATGATCAAGCGAATATTTTTTTCCAAAAGTTACTATAGGAGAGAGATCAAATGATGTTATACAAATTCCCCATAGTCCATAATCTTTCATTTCACTTATAAAATCGTTTGCTATGTGTTTGATGTTGTTGAAGTTATTAGATATTATCTGTCGTGCTTCTGAATCTGTTAGAATTTCAATAATTTTATTTTCTTCTTTTTTTACAATTGAATCTGCGGAATCAAGAGGAATTTTAGTATTTATAAAATTATTATAAATTAATTTTATCTTCTCTCGTACTGAATTATGGAGCAAAAATGATTCTGTTTGGGTAGTCAATAATACATCACCTTTAAATTGGTTTTGATCCTGTTGTTTCTCGTTATTTTTGACCTTCTTTTTTGCTTTGAATTCAAGATTTACTATTGTTTTATCTATATTACGAGCGAATTCGAATAAAGCTGATATTAATCCGGCAGTAAGATCAAATTTTGAATCTGGATCTAATTGTTCATGAATATCAGACTTATCAGCTGAGAAATCAAAGAATCTAAGAAAAATTTTTACCCCTTCAGGTATAGGTTTAATTATCTTATTATAATAAGGGAATCCCGTTGTTGAAATTATACTAAGTTCGTAAATAGTCATTTATTTTTTAGATCCCTTGTACTTTTCTCAGAAATTAATAAAATCCATTTTTTAATTAGATTTAAGGTTTTATGAATAAAAATAATTTATTTAATCTTAAGTTAATAAACATCTATTAACGAGTGTTTTTTAACTAAAGGAAAATTCAAAAAAAAGAAATTTGTTAGGAGATTATTATTGCCGGTTTACTTGGTAGTGCTTGAGATGCTTTTTGTTCAGAGGAATCTTTCTCAAAAACAACTTCTACCTTACAATTATGCTTGATCTCAATAATAGGTTTGATTTCGTCAAAAAAGTTATATTCTTCTTCAGTAGTTAAAGAATACTTAGGAAATTTACCTACATTTTTTAATATTTTACTTACAATCCTTCCGATTTGTTTACTATGTTCCTTAAGATTACTATCTTGCATCAATTTATTCATTATTTCTCCTTGATTTTTAGTAATTTCTAATATTGACATTAAACTCTTATAAAACTTCAATTTCCAATCATCTGCAATGATAATTGATATCACATTTAGTTTTTCTTTCTTCATTACAATTTTTATATTAGTAATATCGTCAATGATGTTATTCATTAATTTCCACTTATAATCTGATTCCCTTGTTAAGAGCTCCTTTTTAAAAGATGGCCATGGGTATAAACTTAGATATGGTTTCTTCCCAATTGTTTCCCAAATTTCTTCGGTCATATGCGGTGCTATTGGATGTAAAAGTGTAGTTAGATTATCTCTGCATTCATTGAATATATCTTCATATACCCCTTCAATTTTATACTTATTAAGTTCTGATGCGAATTGTATTAAATTATTAACCGCATTTCTTATGGCAAGCTTTTGCATATTATCTGTACATTCCTTAATCGTCTTATTCAAATAGTATCTGATCAATGTATCCCTTATATTCATCTTATTCCTCTTATTTTTAGGAGGATCTATTAATAGTGTAAATGTATTATTGATAAACCGGTGAGCATAATCAACTCCCTCATCGGACCATTCTAATCCTGAAGAAGGACTAGCACCAAATAATATGAAAAATCTTGCCGCATCTGCTCCATACTTACCAATAATATCTTCAGGATCTACGGTGTTTCCATAGCTCTTACTCATTTTCACAGACTTTTGAATGAGATCAGTGTTTCCACATATTTTGCACTTCATATATTTAAGATCAGCAGCCATAAGGAATGCATTACAATTTGGGCAATATGGTTGAACTTTATTAATCATACCTTGGGTAAGTAAAGATTGGAAAGGCTCTTCAAATTTATGGAGTCCTAAATCTCGAGCAACTTTAGTAAAAAAACGGGCGTAGATTAAATGCATAACAGCATGCTCAATACCACCAATATATTGATCAACATTACCCCAATAATTTACAAGAGTTTTATTATATGGGATTTCTGATTCTACTGAAGGAGGATCACAAAAGGCAAAGAAATACCAAGAGCTATCTACAAAAGTATCCATAGTATCGCTCTCACGTTTTGCAGGTTGACCACACGTGGGACATTTTGTATTTATGAATGTTTTGCTTGTTTCTAGAGGGTTACCCTCTCCGGAAAAGGAAACATCCTTCGGTAAGTAAACAGGTAATTCTTCATATGGAACTGGAACTGCCCCACACTTATCACAATATATAATTGGGATTGGACAACCCCAATATCGTTGACGTGAAATACCCCAATCTCTTAGTTTATAATTGATTGTAGCATACCCTAAATTTTTTTCATCTAATTTTTTTGTAATTGAGTTAATGGCAAACCTGTTTTCCATTCCATTAAATTCATCAGAGTTCACGAGTATTCCATCACCTTCATAAGCTCTATTCATTTTATTTACG
>JBHLOF010000125.1:0-5414 GCA_048940805.1 Promethearchaeota archaeon | reverse complement strand
ACCCAAGGATGTTCAGGAGCGAAAACCATAAAAGTTACTCCATAGAGTGTATCTGGTCTTGTTGTAAAAATATCTATCGTATTATCTTCATCAACAATGGGGAATTTTATGATAGTTCCTTCTGATCGACCAATCCAATTTTGTTGCATAATTTTTACTTTTTCTGGCCAATCCACGTTATTTAATCCCTTAATAAGCTCTTCAGCATATTCTCTAATTTTAAGAAACCATTGTGTTAAGAATTTTTGATCAACAGTAGTATTGCATCTCCAACATTTTCCTCCTTGAGCTTGCTCATTAGCTAAAACTGTGGTACATTTGGGACACCAGTTAACATAACTTTCTTGTCTATAAGCTAGACCTTTTTCTAACATCTTTAAGAAAAACCACTGATCCCATTTATAATAACTTGGATTATGACTATAGATTTCTCTAGACCAATCATATGATAATCCTATCCTTTTTTGCTGATTTTTCATTGTTTCAATGTTATTGTCCGTCCATTCCTCGGGATTGGCTCCATGATCAATTGCAGCGTTTTCTGCGGGCATCCCAAAAGAATCATAACCCATTGGATAGAGGACATTGAAACCATTCATTCTTTTATATCTAGCGTAGCAGTCACCGATTGTGTAATTTCTAAGATGTCCCATGTGAAGTTTACCAGAAGGATAAGGATACATCTCTAAGACGTAATATTTTTTTTTTTTTTCTTCTTTTTTAACTTCGAAGATTTTGTCTTTTTCCCACTTTTTTTGCCATTTCTCTTCTATTTTTTTAGCGTTATATTCAACCATGAACTATTAACACGTTTTTGAAAATTAGAGGGTATACATAGTATTTAATATTTTAATAATTGATTCAATAAATTTTTTTGGAGAAAGCTTGTTCAAGTAATTCTGATATTTCTTAAAACAATGAGAATTATAATAACTATCAAAAATTATAATTAGAAGGAATAAAACTTAATTTTGCGTTTTTACTAGGGAGAGTATTGAAAGTTGAAAAAATAAGAGTATCTATAGGGAGTGCATCTGTCTTAGGATTAGGATCGATATTTAAATTCAAAGACCCACCAACTACCTGCTACATTATGACTTATAAGGAAGGGCATTGTACAGCGAATTGTGGATTTTGTCCACAGGCTAGATCATCCAGTAGTTCAGATGAAATGCTTTCCCGTGTTAATTGGCCTGTATTTTCATTTAAAGAGTATTTAACAAAGCTCAAATATTTGAAGCCCTCAAAACAATTTAAAAGAATCTGCATACAGACTCTGAATTATCCTGAAAATTTTAGAGATTTAATGGAAATTATCACTCAAATCAAAACGAGTGTTAAAATTCCAATTTCGGTTGCGATACCACCAATGTCAAAAGATGAATTACATCAATTAAAAGAAGCAGGAGTTCAGAGAGTTGGAATTGCATTAGATGGCACAACTCCGGAAATTTTTAGCAATATTAAAGGGGATGGTGTAGGTGGACCATACAAGTGGGAAGAACATTTCCAACAGCTATTACAAGCGTTAAAAATATTTTCAGAAGGTTATGTAAGTACTCATCTTATAATTGGTTTAGGAGAAAGGGAAAATGATGTAATATCCCGTATTGAAGAACTAAATAATATGAAGA
This sequence comes from Promethearchaeota archaeon, assembly GCA_048940805.1. GTDB lineage: Archaea > Asgardarchaeota > Lokiarchaeia > Sigyniarchaeales > SOKP01 > Loki-b32. The sequence continues at coordinate 3,780 of JBHLOF010000125.1, read as the reverse complement.
TACTTGTTTCGCTTTTTGCGTTTACTCCCATAAAAGGCACAAAATTTGCAAATTTTACCCAACCGCCTCTTTTAAAGTTCAGGAAATTACAACTTGGAAGGCACCTCATCATTAATAAAGGAAAAAACCATTCTGATTTTACTTTCAATAATAATGGAGATATAGTGCGGTTTAATATAAATAAAAAAGAATTAGCGGATATAATTTATGGTACAGATGCATTCTTAACATCTGGATGTCCAGGATGTAATAGACCCTATTACACGTCAAAACCATCAGGACCTATTTATAACTATCCCAGAAAATTAACAGAAGGAGAGAGTGGAGAAATATATAATTTATTAAAAAACTTTGTTAATTAGAAATAGAATTAACGATTATGGATACATGGCGAATACTACCCCTGGAAACTAGTAATGGATATTGGAATATGGCCTTGGATGAATCTATCCTAGATCATGCGATCAGGAAACTGGTACCAAATACTTTAAGGTTTTACAAATGGAAGCCCTCAACTGCTAGTATTGGTAGGAATCAAAGTCTCCAAGATGAAATAGATATTAATTTTGCTAAAGAAAAGGGATACAATGTTGTTAGACGTATAACCGGAGGGGGAGCTGTCTTTCACGATGAAACAAGAGAATTGACATATTCAATTGTGTGTCCAATAAAGAAATTGGAGGATTTAGGTGCTACAAAGGTTATTGATCAGTTTGAAATAATTACTCAAGGCATTATTTTCGGCCTTATGAATTACGGTTTAGAACCGGAAAAAGATATCATCCATTGCCCGGCCATTTTATTGGATGGAAAAAAGTTCTCCGGGAATGCTCAAGTACGAAGGAAAGGTTTTATTTTACAACATGGGACGATCTTATTAGATATCGATCCTGAACTAATGTATTCTGTATTAAAAGCACCGGAGAATGTGGGAAAATCCAGGATGGTTGGATCTGTACGCGCTAAATGCATTGGTATTAGAAATCAAATTGATAATTATAATGAACAAAAATTAATAGAATCTTTAAAAAAAGGATTTCAAAAGGCTCTAAGAATAAAATTAGAAGAAGGAATTATCACTCATGAAGAGAACGTTTTCGCAGAGAATTTAGCAAGAGAAAAGTATTCAAATAAGAAATGGTTAGAGAAATATGAGTGAAGAACAGAAATTGTTGAACGTTATAAAATCTGGAGATGCTTCTTGGATTGACTATTCAAAATTTTTAAATATGGAATTACAATTTTTAAAAAAATTCTTAAATCATGCTCAGAATATTACCAAGAGGAATTTGGGAAATATAGTTAAGATTTATAACCCAACCAAGAAATTCCCTGCTATAAGTATAACAGGTAGTGAATGTGCATTAAACTGTGAACATTGTAATAAAAAGTACTTAAAAGGAATGAAACAAATTGTTAGAACAGAGGACCTAGAACAATTTTTATTCAATCTTTCAAAGAATAATGGTACTGGAGCCTTGATTTCAGGTGGGAGTGATTCAAATGGAGCTGTTCCGTTATTAAATTTCTTAGATGCTATTAAAAAAGTGAAAAAAGAAACTAAATTAATAATAAATGCTCATACGGGCCTCCTCAAGGAAGAAACTGCAAGAAAACTTACTGAGGCTAATGTAGACATCGTCTCTTTTGATATCAATATGGATGAAGAGGTGATAAGAAATGTTTACCATTTAGATATAGATATAGTGGAATATAAGAGAGCTATTGAATTATTAAAAAAATATAATCTAAGTGTAGTTCCTCATATATGCGTGGGATTACATTATGGAGAGCTTCATAAAGAGATAGAGTCAATAAAATTTATAAAAGAGACTATGCAGGATCCCCCTCTAATTGTCGTTATAGCACTAATACCTCCTAAAAATTCAGTAGTGAAATTCAAAACACCAAAACCAGACATTATCGCAAAGGTTATAGCTTTAATTAGATTTGTTTTTCCTAATACAGAGATTTCATTAGGTTGTATGAGACCTCGGGGTAAAATTAAAGTTCAAATTGAAAAATTAGCATTAAGTGCAGGGATAACTAGAATTGAAATCCCTTCTAAAGATACGATTAAATGGTTAAGGAATAAGAATCCGAAAATTGAATTTCGATTTTTTTCTGCTTGCTGCGCAATACCTGAAAAATATGAAAATTTCGCAGAAAGCAAGGAGTCTGAGATCAAAAGATATTCAAATATTTAAGAATTGATATATCATGAATGGTAAAGAAGGAATTGAAATTTTTGGGCTTAAAGGTCTACCTTTGTTCAAGGAAGGAGATGATATACCAGAGCTAATACTCAAATCTTTAGATGAAAATGGCTTATCATTAATGGATAAAGATATACTTGTAATTGCCCAATCAATAGTATCTAAAAGCATAGGAAGTATTAAAAACTTAGACGATATTGTTCCTAGTGATAAAGCATACGAAATCTTCAATAATATTGCCCCAAAGGCGGAAAAGCAGGGTTTACCCAGAAAGGATCCACAGCTAGTTCAGCTGATATTAGATGAGGCCAAAGAAATTGTTAAAACTGAGCATGTGTTAATAACGGAAACTAAACATGGATTTATTTGTGCTGATGCTGGAATAGATAAATCTAATATTAAAGGAAATAGAGTTGTTACCTTATTGCCTGATGATCCCGACTATGAAGCTGAAAAAATTAGAAAATATTTAATGAAAAAAACTCAAAAAGAAATAGCAGTGATAATATCGGACTCATTTGGGAGATCATTTCGGGTTGGTGCTGTGGGGGTATCTATTGGTGTATCAGGAATAGACCCTTTATTAGATATGCGAGGAAATAAAGATTTGTATGGCTATGAACTGCAATCTACAATTATTGGTCAATCAGATAGTCTTGCTTCTGCTGCACAATTAGTAATGGGGGAATCTAACGAGGGTATTCCAGTGGTTTTAATAAGAGGTTATAAATTTAACTTTAATGAAAACAGCAAAATTGAAACCATTTTGAGAAAAAAGAATATCGATTTATTTCGAGAATCAGAAACTACTCAATTGACAAATTTATTGAAGAATCGGAGAAGCTACAAATTAGCTTTTGATAACAAGAAAGTAGATCGAAAAATTGTTGAGGAATGCATTGAAATTGCACGATGGGCACCAAGTGCGCATAATGGACAATTCTGGAGATATATTATTATGGAAAAACAAGAACTACGACAAAAACTGATAAACAAAATGAATGAAAAACTAAGAAATGATTTGCAAAATGATGGTAAAAATGAGGAATTTATTAGTAGAAAAATTAGTAAAACCAGATTAAATTTCAATAATGCGCCAATTTTGATTTTATTATGTTTAGATACTTTGGAACTTGATAGTTATTCTGATGATGAACGACAAAGAAATGAAATAATTTTGGGTATTCAGAGTATTAGCAGTTCGGCGACCTATTTATTGCTTGCGTTGGAATTAAAGAAATTAGCTTCATGCTGGTATTGTGCTCCACTATTTGCGAAAGAGATTATAAAAGATAATTTAAACCTTCCCGAATCCTATATACCAATGGCATTTTTTACTGTAGGATACCCATTAAAATCAGTTCCGGTTCCATCTCGTAAAGATCTTCAGGAAGTAATATATAAACCGAATGTAGAAACAAGTAAAAATCATGAGTGAAGGTTATTATTTAATATTGGCAGGAGGAGTGGGTGCCGCTAGACTTATCGAAGGATTAGCTAAGGTTGTTAACCCAAAACTCCTTAAAATAATTGTGAACACTGGTGATGATATTGAATTATTTGG
>JBHLOF010000026.1:21776-40793 GCA_048940805.1 Promethearchaeota archaeon | reverse complement strand
AGAAAAATTTGGTGAAAAACTTGATATTGCACGTGTATATTTTCACCTCGGAGAACTCCAACTTTATAAAACAGAATCAGAATTAGGTTTAAAATATGGAAAAAAAGCATTAGCTCTTGAGGAAGAATTAAACAACAATTTTGGGATTGCTACCGCTTATCATATGTTAGGAGAATGCTTTTATACAAAAGGAGAAGTTGATCAAGCATTGAATTATGTAAAAATGGGGCAGGCTATCAAAGATACAGGTAAACTCACTAAGTTTAATTTATTAGATCTTACTGCAGGTATTTATATTCATAAAGGAGAATTAGATCGAGCTTTAAGGAATCGAATAAGAGCAGCAAATATTGCCACAGAAGAAGATTTCATTGAGCAGGTTATAATGAGTGTTTATGGTATAGGGGTTATTTACAGAATGAAAGGAGAATTTAAAGAAGCAAATGAAAATTTCGAACAGAGTCTTGATCTCTCTAAGAAATATAGTTCCCCTTATGGTATGCAAGCATCACTTTTTTACCTGATTTTAACAAATCTAGATAATAATTCCTTAGAGAACGCAAGGATCTATTTGAATAAACTAGAAGAATTTGCTAAAAAAACAGAAAGTAAGGTCTTCAATAATGTATATATTGTAGCTAAGGCGTTAGTGTTGAAAAACAGTGGTCGTATTCGAAATCGTACGGAAGCGGAGTTATTATTGAAACAAATCATTGAATCCGAGTTTTCTACTCCTCCGATATATCTCTTATCAATAGTGAATCTTTGCGAGCTTTTCTTGGAGGAATTATTTATGACAAATAATTCCGACGTTTTGGAGGATCTGGCACCTTTAATTTCTCAAATGGAAGATTTCGCAGAACAGCAACACTCTTATTTATGGTTAGCAGAAGCAAAATTATTAAAAGCTAAATTAACATTAATTCAAATGAAAATCGAGGAAACAAAACATATTTTGACTCAGGCTCAACGTGTAGCTGATCTACATGGCTTTTATTTATTAGCTGTAAAAATTTCCGCGGAGCATGATAATCTCCTAGAAAGAATAAATACCTGGGATGATCTTAGGAGACGAAATGCCCCAATGTCAGATCGTATAAAACTTGCCTCTTTTGATGAACCATTAGAACGAATGCAAGGAAAGCGTGCATTAGAAACAACTCAACCAAATCCCGAAGTCCCAGTACTACTTCTGATTATTGGAGAGGGTGGATTTCCATTATTTTCCAATCCATTCAAAGAAAAATTAATAATGGAAGAAGATCTTGTCAGTGCTTTTCTTTCAGCATTTAATTCATTTAGTAGTGAAGTTTTTTCTAAGGGACTTGATCGTGCAAAGTTCGGTGATCATATGATCCTTATACAATCAGTTAATTCTTTTTCTGTTTGCTATTTGTTTAAGGGACAAACCTATTTAGCGAGACAAAAATTGAATAAATTTACGGAATATATACGCTCTACTTCTTCTATATGGCAGACTTTACATAAATATTATAAAACCAGCCGTGCACTTGAATTAAAAGATTTACCACCTCTGGAATCCGTAATCACAGAGATTTTTGTAAGTTAATTTTTGAGGATTTAGTGGTATCGACAATTTTCAATTGTAAATATTAATGAATACTTTATTTTAGTTCTTGCTTTATTATTTTTTAAGGAATGATTGAATTTGAATATATTAAATTAGTCGGATTCTAAGCATAATTATGAGCGAAGAGATAAAAATTGAATGGAAAAAATGCAGAAAATGCGGTTTCCTACAGCATAAATCTCACCTAAGGTGTTTAAACTGTCGAAATAACACTTTTGAATCGATCTCTCCTTCAGGAATATGTAGATTGGTAACTTATACCATCTTATCCGCGCCTCCTGCTGAATTTCGTAAAAAATCGTCTTATACCTTGGGTGTTGTTGAATTTGAAAATGGTGTGAAAGCTTTAGGGCAAATTACAACTCAAGTTAATTTGAAAACAGGGATGGAATTAGTTCCTGTCTATAAAAAAATTTGCGACAATTTAGATGGTAAAGAAGTGTATACATATGTATTTAAACCAACATAATCCGTTATGATGAATAAGATATGTACGATAATGAAGATATTAAAAACATTAAAAATAAAAGAGCTGAATGGAAAGACCAAAATCTGTCTAAATTTCTTCAAAGAGGAGAACGTGAAGAAAAATTTGAAACACCCTCGGGAATTCCTTTAAAACATGTATATGGACCAGAGGATATAGAAGATTTTGATTATTTAGAGGATCTTGGTTTTCCGGGGGCACCACCCTTTACTCGAGGTGTATATCCAAATATGTATCGAGGAAGAATTTGGACAATGAGACAGTACAGTGGGTTTGCTGATGCGGTTGATACCAATAAACGGTTCAAGTATCTAATATCTCAAGGTCAAAAGGGACTTTCAGTTGCATTTGATCTTCCAACTCAAATGGGATATAATTCAGATAATAAAATTGCTTTAGGTGAAGTAGGACGAATTGGTGTTACAGTTAATTCTTTACAGGATTTCGAAAAAGTGTTTGAAGGGATAGATCTTAGTAAAGTATCAACCAGTATGACGATCAATGCACCCACAGCAATATTATTAGCAATGTATATTTCAATTGGAGAGAAAAATGGTATTAAACAAGAGCAATTAACCGGTACCTTGCAAAATGATATTTTAAAAGAATATGTAGCAAGAGGTGCCTATATATTTCCACCTAAACCATCTCTAAGGCTAACTGCAGATATTATTGAATATTGTTCAAGAAATTTACCAAAATTTAACACAATCAGTATTTGTGGTTATCATATGCGTGATGCCGGGAGTAATGCCATTCATGAATTAGCATTCACAATGGCTGATGGCATCTCTTATGTTGAAGAGGTTCTCAAAAGAGGAATCGACATTGATGATTTTGCCCCCAGATTATCATTCTTCTTCACTGTTCACAATAATTTTTTTGAAGAGATTGCTAAATTAAGAGCAGCAAGGAGATTATGGGCGAAGCTCATGAGGAATCGTTTTAATGCTAAAAATCCTAACTCTTTAAAGCTAAGGTTTCACATTCATACTTGTGGGAGTACTTTAACCGCCCAACAACCTCAAGTCAATATGGTTAGAGCTACTCTTCAATCCTTAGCCGCTATACTAGGGGGTACTCAATCTCTCCATACCTGTGGAGCTGATGAGGCATTATCCCTTCCTACTGAAGAATCAGCAAGACTTTCATTGAGAACACAACAAGTTCTTGCATATGAAACGGGAGTTACAGATGTAGTCGATCCATTAGGAGGATCATATTACGTAGAACATTTGACAAATACTTTGGAAAAGAAATCAGTAGAATATATTGATAAAATTGATAAAATGGGTGGCATGCCCGTTGCTATTGAAAATGCTTTTATTCAAAAAGAAATTTTGAATAATGCTTATAACGATCAAAGACGGATTGATGACGGAAGCAAAAAAGTTATCGGAGTAAATATATTTCGTACTGATGAAGTATATAAAATTGATACATTCAAATATGATAAGGAATCTCAAAAACGAATCTTAGAATCACTAAACGAATTAAAAAAAACCCGGAATGAAACACGGGTTAAAGAAAAATTAAAGCAACTAAAAAAGGTTGCAGAATCTTCTGAGAATATTATGCCAATAATGATTGAGACTGTAAAAACATATGCTACGATACAAGAAATATGTGATGTACTAAGAGAGGTATTTGGTGAATATCAAGCACCTCAAATATTTTGAAAGCATAATAGTTTTATTGGTTTCTTCTTTTTCGTACTTAAAATTACTGAAGTTTATAAATTTACTTTAAATTATAAAATATTAAGTTCCAATTAGTTTCTAGAGATATTTATGAAATTAAAACTGCGTTTTTCTGGTCGTGGTGGACAAGGTATTAAATTTGTTGGAAGCGTATTAGTAAGAGTTGCTATGGCAGCTAAATACTATGCTACACTCACAGTTGACTATACTCCTTCTGTTCGTGGAGGACCAATCTTCTGTGATGTTATCCTTAGTTCAGATCCTATTTCTTATCCCTATTGTGACGAAGATGCTGATATATTTATCGCAATTGATCAAAAAGGATTTGACCGCGCAGCAGAATGTATCTGGGATGAAACAACATCATTTATTGACACTAACACTATTAATAATGCTGAAGAAATAATTCAGAAAGGTATTATACATAGGATACCAATAACTAGAAGAGCTGATGAGAATAGACTCTCTAAATCCGCAAACATTCTCTCTTTAGGATTCATTTCTCAATTTCTTATAGATAAAGATAAGATCGATTTAAGAGAAGAGCATTACAACCAAGTCTTGAATAGTATGCCAGAACGGGTGAGAGAAAATAATAACCGAAGCTTTCAGCTTGGAAAAGAATTATATCATGAAGTTTTTGTGGAATCAAAATAATGAATCTCTACAAACTAAATTAAATAAATTAAAACAATTATTATTAAGAATATTATTAATTCCATCAGAGGATTTCACATAACCCAGAGGAAGAATATATGGTAAAATCGAAACGTGTGCCAATCTTAAAACCTCCTCAGCCTAAAAAAACATATGAAATAATCTTCGATACTGAGCAATGCGATGGTTGTAAGCTCTGTATAGAATTTTGCCCAAAAGAAATATTAAAAACAGATGACAATAAATTTAACAGTCGCATGTTGCATTACGCGATCGTTGTTGCTCCCGAAGAATGCGTAGGATGCAGACAATGTGAACGATTGTGCCCCACGGCTTCAGTTTTTATCAAAGAAACAGATTTAAAAGAGGATGTTTAAAATGAGTAAAAAATTTATGCAACAATCAGCAATTCTAAGAACAGGAAATAATGCTGTTGCAGAAGGAGCGATAACAGCAGGATGTCGGTATTTTGCCGGATATCCTATTACGCCCTCATCTGAAATTGCAGCTTATATGTCAAGACGACTTCCGGAGGTTAATGGAACATTTGTTCAAATGGAGGATGAATTAGCGTCAATTACTTCTTGTATAGGAGCATCATTTACCGGTACAAAAGTTATGACTGCAACTTCCGGTCCTGGTTTTTCACTTATGGCTGAAAGCATCGGTTTAGCTGTAATGTTAGAAGCACCTATGGTAATTGTTACTATTATGAGAGGAGGTCCCAGTACCGGACAACCTACGAATGCATCTCAGTCTGATATCTTTCAAGCACGGTATGCTTCTCATGGAGATTATGAAATCATTGTTTTGGCACCATCTACCGTTCAAGAAATGTATGACATTACTATTCGTGCTTTTAATTTGGCAGAAAAATATCGTACCCCTGTAATTGTGGCTGCAGATGGAATATTAGGACAAATGATGGAACCTGTAATATTTCATAAGGATATTGAAATAATTCAAAGAAAAGGACCTCAAGTCCCACCAGATAAATATAAACCTTTTCAAGTGTATGATGAGGATCTTGTGCCAGGTATGGCTCTGGCGGGATCAGATTATTCTTTTTATGTTACTGGTTTGACTCATGATGAAGAAGGAAACCCTCAAATGACTCCAGAAGCAGGAGAATCTCTTATTAAACGTCTGTGCAATAAAATCCGCAATGCTCGCTCTGAAATCAATGATTGGGAAGAGAAATATATGGATGATGCTGAAGTAGCTTTCTTGGCTTATGGTATTAACGCGAGAGGTGTACTAGAGGCAATTGAAAAAGCTCGAGGGGAAGGACATAAAGTAGGTTTTATACGCCTGAAAAGTCTCTGGCCTTTCCCTGATGAAATAATGGAAAAAATAGGGCAATATGGGATTTCTAAAGTTATTGTGAGTGAGATGAATTACGGAATGATAATCCGAGAAGTTCAAAGATTTCAGCATCTATTTGAGGTTTCAGGTATTAGTATCCCTACTACCGTACCTTTTAGTCCTAAATTTATATATAAACAAGTAATAAAGGAGGTTTAAATAATGTCACCAGTAGATCATGTACCAACTACAATAGAAGCTATTGATCATCCTTTGAAAGACCGCTTGAATCTACAACGATTTATATTTTGTCCTGGATGTTTGATTGGAACAGTGATTATATCGATTACAAACTGTTTAAAAGAGAGTGGTCTCACATTTAAGGATTATGCAATAGTATCTGGAATTGGATGCACTGGAAGATCTAGTGGCTGTTTTAAGGGTCCTGCATTTCACACGACTCACGGGAGAGCTATACCTTTCGCTACAGGAATTAAACTTGCAAATCCAAGATTAAAAGTCATCGTTCTTTCTGGTGATGGAGATCTGTTTGCCATCGGGGGGAATCATTTTATTCATGCTGCTAGAAGAAATGTAGAAATCACGGTTATTTGCGTTAACAACAATATTTATGGGATGACAGGTGGTCAAGTTGCCCCTACGACTCAGATTGGTAATATTACTCAGACCACACCCTATGGAAATGTAGAACCTCCATTCAATTTAGTGAGTTTAGCCGCAGCAGCGGGGGCTACTTATGTTGCTAGGTGGCCCGGTTATGATACTCTAAGACTGCAAAAAAGTATTTTAAAATGTATCAACAATAATGGTTTTAGCTTTATTGAAGTTCTAGCTCCTTGTTTCATTCAATGGGGATCAAAAAATCAACTAGGGGACGCTATAGAAATCGTAGAATGGTTAAGAAAGCAAGTTAAGATTGATAATTATTGTCCTCCATATGAAGCAATATTCGATTTTAAGCAACAAATTGCTATTTGTGGGGAATTTGTTGATGAGTCAAGAGAAGGATTTACTGAAAAAATAGAAAAAATTCGACAGAGAGCACAAAGCAAAAAGACCAAAAAATAAAATAATAGAAGTACTTGAAAATATGACAGAAAGTAGTGATAAAGTTACAACTCCTAACATAGGGGTTTTCCTTTGCAAGTGTGGGAAAAATATTGGCGGTACTGTGGATATTGATCAGTTAGCGAAAGAAATTGAAGCGATGCCGAATGTAAAGCACGTTCAAGTTAACACATATACTTGTTCAGATCCAGGGCAAGTAGAGATTGAAACAGCCATAAAGGAAAAAGGAATAGAAAAAATTGTGGTGGCTGCGTGTTCACCAAGATTACATGGACCGACTTGGAAAAAACTCCTCAGCCGTAACGGGATAAATCCATCATTAGTAGAAGTAGCTAACATTCGAGAACAATGTAGTTGGGTTCATCTTTCGGAAAAGGAAGAAGCAACAAAAAAAGCGAAAGATATAATTGAAATGGCAATAGCTAAGGCGGAATTATTAGAAGCAATAGATGATATTGTTGTTCCAATTAAACAACGGGCTCTTATTATAGGAGGTGGTGTAGCGGGAATCCAAGCAGCATTAGATTTAGCTGATAATTATGAAGTTATTATGGTAGAAAAATCCCCTACCATTGGGGGTAAAATGGCTCTCATCGATAAGACATTCCCCACCATGGATTGTTCGATATGTATTTTAGGACCTAAAATGGCTGACGTTGGCAACCATGATAACATTACGTTGATAGCTAATGCTGAAGTCACGAAAATAACAGGATACATTGGAAACTTTGACGTAGAAATAAAAAAGAAACCTCGTTATGTAGATGAAGATCTATGCACTGCTTGCGGTGACTGTGTTGAAATCTGTCCTGAAAATGTTATTGATGAATATTCTGGTAATCTAGGTTGGAGAAAAGCTATTTATATCCCATATCCCCAAGCTGTTCCAGCAAGTTATATTATTGATGAGAAGAATTGTCTAGGTTTGTCCCCTTTAGCATGTGGAAAGTGTGTTTCTGAATGTGAAAAAGAAGCAATCAATTATGAAAGCACGGAGAAAGTGTACAACTATAAAGTTGGAGCGATAATTATTGCTGTAGGCTTTGAATTATTTGATGCGTCTAAAATCACCGAATATGGATGGGGTGAATATCCAAATGTCATTACCACATTTGAATTTGAAAGATTGATTAATGCAGCAGGTCCTACAAATGGAGAGCTTTTACGTCCAAGCGATCTTAAAAAACCGAAAAAAGTCGCATTCATTAACTGTGTTGGGTCGAGAGACGATCGGTTCAATCCATATTGTTCTAATTTTTGTTGTATGGAAAGTATTAAGGATAGTCTTCTGATTAAGGAACATTGGCCTGATGTTGAAGTTGTGATCTTTTTTATTGATATCAGGGCTTTTGGGAAGGGATTTGAAGAGCTTTATAAGCGTTCAAGGGAGGAAGGGATATTATATATACGTGGTCGTCCCGGACAGATAAGGGAAGTATCTGAAAGCAACAATCTTGTTCTTTCTGTTGAAGATATTAGCACTGGTGCAATTTTAACAGAGAATTTTGACTTAGTTGTTCTATCGGTGGGTGCGGAGGGATCCTCTGGGTCTATTCCTTATCCTGTAGCGAAAGATTCAAAAGGATTTTATATTGAAGCTCATCCTAAACTTCGACCAATTGATACACCTACAGATGGTGTTTTCATAGCAGGTGGTGCAGAATCACCTAAAGATATTAGAGAATGTGTTACACAAGCTTCTGCTGCTGCTGGACGATGTGCGGGATTGTTGTCTAAAGAAGAATTTCATGTAGAACCACTATATGCTTTCGTTGATGTAGAAAAATGTACTAGTTGTGGAATTTGTGCTACTCGTTGCCCTTATAATGCTGTTTCTGTAGATAAGGAAAAAAAAACTCCCGCTCACGTTATACCCATTTTATGTAAAGGATGTGGAACTTGTGCTGCTGATTGTCCTGTAGATGCTATCACAATGACAAATTTCACAGATGCAATGATTCTTCGTCAAATTGATATTGCTCTCCGGGAAAATGCTAAAGAAAAGGTACTAATTTTTGCATGTAATTGGTGCTCTTATGCAGGAGCAGATTTGTCTGGAACCAGTAGGATTCAATATCCAACAAACACACGAATAGTCCGAACTATGTGCTCTGGGCGAGTTGATATCGACTTCATCAAACATTGCTTCGACCGTGGTGCAGGAATGGTTATCCTATCGGGTTGCCACCCACAAGACTGTCATTACATCTCGGGAAATGATTTTGCTGTAAAAAGAGAAAAGAAAATTAGAAATTGGATGAAAAGGAATAAAATAGCCGATGAACGATTTATTATTGAATGGATCTCTGCAGCAGAGGGTAAGAGATTTGCTGAGATTGTATCAAATGCAAGCAGATTAGTGAAAAAATAGATAAGATATCTGTAAAGATTGTTTTTTTTCAAAATTAGTTATATAATTTGTGATTAATTAAAATAAAATTGATAAAGTATGATTGATCAATCAACTAAATTAAAACTAAAAAATATTGTTGGAGAGAAATATATTACAGATGATCCTGTAGAACTTTATTGCTACTCTCATGATAATGTGAGTCGCGCATTAAGTTGGGTTGAAGAAGACTATGAATTAAAAGCTGATCTTGTCATTAAACCTGGAAATGCTGATCAAATTATCCAGATAGTAGATATTGCCAATGAGGAGCATTTAAAAATCATTCCACGTGGTGCCGGAACTAGCTATGGAGGACAGTTCCTCCCAATCGAAGGAGGTGTGATTTTAGATTTCACCCGAATGAACAAAATTAAAGAAATCAATACTGACGATAGCTACGCAATTGTAGAACCAGGAGTCTTATTTAAAAATCTTGGAAAGGAATTAATGAAAACAGGAATGGGATATTGGATTCCTTGTAATCCCGGATCTGCAGATGTCTGTACTATAGGAGGGATGATTGCTAATGATGCCTCTGGAGAATCTGCTATAAAATATGGTACAACTAAAGATTATGTTCTACGCTTAAATCTTATTTTAGGAACAGGAAAATTTATTCAAATTGGAAATCTAGCACAGAAAACTGTTTCAGGATTAGATTTAATAAGTTTATTCGTAGGTTCTGAGGGTACTTTAGGGATAGTCACAGAAGCAACACTTAAAATACTTGCTCTTCCCCAAAGTTTCAAAACAATCATCAATTTTTCCGGATCTATTGAAGCAGCAGTTCTTTCAGCTAAAAAAATTAAGGATATTCTAACTCCTATGTCGCTTGAACTTTTAGATCGAATAACAATTATGGGAATGAATGCTTTTTTAGCAAGATTAACACCGAGAATTACCATAAGAAATACTGAAGCAGCTCTTCTCATAAGGCTAGATGGGGATAAAGAATTGACTACTATGCATGCGTCTAAGATCATTGATCTTCTAAGTTCAGAGAACACTTCAACAGATACAGAGATCTTTGAAGGGATTCAACATCAATATATATGGAAAGCAAGAGATAATGCTGGACCATCCATAGGTCGCCTTACTACTTCTGTAAAAAATGTAGGAACATTTCTACCCGCGAGTTTAGACTTTTCGGTACCATTTAGCAAAACCACAGAATTAATGAATGAGTTTGCTAAAATTGTTGGAGCCTATAATATAGGATTTATACGTTATGGGCATTTAGGAGATGGAAATGTTCATTTAATTTGCTCTACTCCAATTGTTTCTAAAGAAGATGTAAAAAAATTTAGTTCCCTTCAAGGTGATCTAGTAAAATTAGCAGTATCACTGGGTGGCTCAGTAACAGCCGAACATGGGTGCGGCGTGTGGAAAGCACCTTATTTACCTCTAGAACATGGCGAAGATGTTATTAAATTAATGCAAAATATAAAAGATGTATTTGATCCTAATAACGTTCTTAATCCTGGTAAATTATATTCATTCCCTAAAAAAATCTCGATATTTTCCAATCAAAGAGATCAAATCGGAGGGAGTGTAAATGAATGAAGAAGAAATATTGGGCATAGTCTGGAAATGTAGTCTTTGTGGATTTTGTCCAAAAGATGTGGAATGTCCCGCTTTTGATGATGACGCAAGGTGGGAGAGTTCTTATGCCAGAGGTAAAGTGGCTATTGTCCATGGAATGATAAAAAATCCTAACTTAGGGTTTCAAAAGAGTGAATTGGCTAAGCAACAGCTCTTTTCTTGTACTGGATGTGGCCATTGTCATTACATTTGTCCATCGGGTGTTAATGTTCCAGAAATAATTATGACTGGAAAAAAAGTATTAGTAGATGCTGAGAATTATCCAGAACAACACAATGAAATAATTGCAAACATTAAGAAGTATGGTAATCCCTTCGGTGAAACTGCTCCTAGAGCTCAACTATGGGAAGATCTAAAGAAAAATAGTGATGTGGAAACTGTGTACTTTCCAGGATGTATGGCTATTTACCGAACTCCCGAAATTGCTATTAATAACATAGAATTGTTTAAAATCTTGGATGAAAAAATAAGAGTTTTAGAAAATGAGATTTGCTGTTCAGGGATCTTATATCGGATCGGACAAACAGCATTATTATCAGAAATCCTTAAACCAATGCTTGAAGAATTGCAGAAATATCCACCAAAACAAATAATTTTTACTTGTCCAGGATGTTTAACTGCTTTCAAACAGATCTATAAAACTGAATTAAATATTAATTTTAAAGAAACGAAACTGCTGCATTTCACTGAGTATTTAATAGCGAAAATCTCAAAATTAGGGAATATCGATAAGAAAACTAAGGCTTTTTTGAATAATAAAGTTAAAAAACCCATCATCTGGCATGATCCATGTCATTTAGCAAGAGATCTTGAGGTATACGAAGAACCACGTAAAATATTAAATGCTATTAAATTGCCCTTTATAGAATTCACGCAAAATCGTTTAGATTCAAATTGTTGTGGCTCAGGTTCGGGCGTACGTTCTGCCTATCCAGAATTAGCTGAAAAAACCACCCTAAAAAGACTTGAGGAAATGAAATCTTTAGGTGCTAAAACTTTACTAACTGCTTGTCCATTTTGTGAGTTTCAATACCTTACTGTGGCGAATAAATATGATTTTAGAATTGATATTTTAGACTTCAATACTCTTCTTATTGAGCTATTAAAAGGTTGAAAGTAAGAGAAACTTCCAGTTCTACTTCTAATATAAAAATTGGGTGCATCATGGGAATATTTACCCACTAATTTTTCACTTTTGTTAAATTATAAAAGGGAAAATTTTATATACCAAAGATTCAAATATTTCAATCATCAAAAACCTTGAAATTTAATTTAAGTTTCATGGTTTTAAGAATATGTTCAAAATTTTTCATTCTTTCCGTGGAAGGAAAATAATGAATTTTATAGAACTAAGAGCAAAAAATTTACTAAAAAAAAAATAAGTTGATAAAAATTGAGAAATAAACTTGTCACAATATTATTAGTCTTCGCCTTTTTAAGTGTTAGTACGGTTACCTTTGTATCATTTACAACAGGAGATGTTCAAGGTGAGTCATCAAAGTTTGATATCAAACCACTCAAGGATGCTAGATACACTGAGATTTTAAACCTTGAAGGTGCTGAGTTCAAACCTCCAAATAGTCCATGGATATATCCCGTTATTGATGATTATTATGGTGCACTTGATTGGGTACCTTTTGAAAATATCTTTAATGGAACTTTCGGAAATATCTGGGTTTATGTAGACCCAGAATATGATGAATATATTGATCTCGGTCCGGAAGGATATAGTCCCGAAGATATCTGGCTTTTTGGATACCCATGGACTCCGGAAGGGATACCTGGCTATTTACCCGAAGAATATAGAGATGCTATAACTGGGCAGGATTTGCTAGAAATTCTAGAGCAATTTGATAACAACATACACCCAACGGATATTCAATACTTCGGCAACTATATTGATGATCCAGCAGTACGACCTGGTCCTTATGATGATGGAACAGTTCAAATCATGATATTTAATCTCCGAGATGAATGGTTCTATGATCCTGACAACGCTCAAGGATTTATTGCGGGATATTTCTGGTCTGACATTGCAGAATATTTCTCTACAAATGCATTCCATATGGATACCTATCAGTGGTGGAGAAGGCAAGGTGAGACTCCACCCATGATTGATCCGTATACCGGACATGATTATGCCGCTGATGGGATTAGTGTCTTACCATGGCAATATGAAGGAACCTTTGCTCACGAGTTTCAACATCTTATCCACCACGATAGAGACCCTGACGAATTCTCTTGGGTAAATGAAGGATGTTCAGACTTGGCTGAATGGTTATGTGATTATGGATTTCCAGCTGGTCATATCGAGGAGTTTTTACTCTGGTTCTGGGATACCCCATTGACTATCTGGGAAGGATATTTAGCTGATTATGGAGCCTCGTTCTTATTTGCATTTTATATGTATGAACACTATGGAGGAGCAGCCTTATTATGGGATCTTGTTCAAGATCAAGCCAACGGGATCGCAGGATGGGCAAATGCACTCGTAGCTAATGGTGTACATAGATCATTTGATCAAATCTTCCAAGATTGGTGCATCGCAAACTATCTTGATGATGTGACCTTCTGCAAAGGAAGATATGGTTATTTTGAACTAGATATACCTTCTGATAACTCAAACGGAATGAGTATACAATTATCTATGGAATTATGGGATAGTTGGTATCCAGATACTGGCTACTTTGAGTGGTTTGTAGATAAATATCCACATGATGGTTCATATATTCTAGTCGGTCGTGGTTTACCATATACAGCGAGTTATGTCAAATTTACGAAAACACCAAAATTGTTTGTAGTAGAATTTGACGGAGATGATTATAGTGGTGCTGCTCCTACCAGTGGAAGCCATAATTGGTATTCTGATGGAATAGCATGGTCATGGTTTACACTTAGTCAATCCTTCGATATCCCTGCTGATGGAGCAACTCTACAGTTTTCAAATTATTTTTCAATCGAAGCAGATTGGGATTATGGCTATGTAGAAGTATACGTTCCAGATAAGGGTTGGACTACACTACCTGGATTAGGAACGACTACACATTATGCTTATTGGCAGAACAATACAAATACACCGGACGAAAGAGAACCTTTCTTCTACAATGAAACCAAAACATGGAACGCCTTTACAGGAGAGAGTGGTGGGGTATACACTGAAGTGATGGATCTCACTCCTTTTGCTGGAGAAACCATCGAATTATCCTTTACTTATTGGACTGATGGGTATACTCAAGCTTCAGGCTGGTATATCGATGATATTGCCATACCTGAAATTGGATTTTTTGATGATTGTGAAACCACAGATGGCTGGACAGTTAACGCTGGATGGGCATTGAATGATGAGATAATCTATAATAATTTTGAGGTAGCCCTAATAAAAACGACAACACATTACAGGAAGAGTGGAGCAGTTTTTAATACATGGAACTATATCGATAGAATGTGGCTTAATGATGACACAGAGAAAGGTAAGGAGACTCTATGGATGTATAAAAAACACGGACATATTGAGACTACTGCAGTCATGGTTGTTGCTAATCAACCAGGTTATGAACACACTCTTGGAGCGGGATATACCTTCTCTGCTCACAAATGGAAACCTCATAGATGGTGGTGCTGGTAAACTAAGAGCTTATTTTCAATTCAAACCTAATTACTTTTTTTTTTGTTTGTTTTTAAAGTTTAATATACCTTATTGAGTAATAGGTGTAGGAAGCATTTTACAAACTGTTTTTAAGTCTATTCAACTTTAGAGTAATGTAAATAGTATAATCTCATTCATCTAAGTTAAATTGAAGTTAAAATGACTTTATATATCGTCTTCCATTATAAATTAACTATGAAGAATCAAAATAAAAGTGATGATAGACTCACAGAAAAGGAATTGGTTGGTAGTTTTTTAGGGATTCCTATTGAAGGTTTATATTATCAGACACCCACGCTTTCCGGAATAACGGATATAAAAAGTCAATTTCGTTATATTGCTGGTGAATCTCTGGTATTCTCCATTGGTAAATTGATCCTCGGAGAAACAGTTGGAAAAGAAACGATATCTCTGATCGATATCGTCCCTGGAGCAAAAACTTCGAGTGATCAACGGGTTATAAATTTATGTGTCTTATTACAAACGTTGAATGAAGAAGGTAATATAAACAAAGGAATTAGAATCTCGGAAAAAATAGTTCCCATTGTCTCAGAATATTCTGGGCAACTAAATTTTAATCAACCTCCCAAGGCATTTCGATCTGATCCTATATTGAAGGCCTTAATGGCAAAATTGAATTCCGAAAAATTGTTCCCGGATACAGGCAATGCCGGCAATAGATCCATACGATACCCTTTAGCAGCCCAAGCTAGTTTTGAGGTTAGTTTAGATCCGAATCATTTAGAATCAGACTGCCACAAAATTGTAGAAATATCATCAGGTAAAATTAATGGTTATGCGACTAGCAATAATACCTATACATGGTTGGGTATTCCTTATGCTAAACCTCCAATAGGAGACCTACGTTGGAAACCACCGCAAAAAATAACTCCATGGGAAGGGATACTTGATTGCACTCAATGGGGAGATCAGTGCGGTCAAGGAGATTTAGGACCGGCTAGTTTTGGCAATTTAAGCGAAAACTGCCTGAATCTGAACATTGTTGCTCCTAAAAATACTGGTGACAAGAAATTACCCGTGATGGTCTGGTTTCATGGAGGAGGATTTTTTGCGTTGTCAGCCAACAATTTTACATATAATTACACAGCTCTTCCTGCGAGAGGTGTCATTATTGTCAGCGTTAACCATCGTCTTGGACCACTGGGTTATATGGCTCATCCCGCATTAAGTGCGGAATCTAAGAATGGTGTTTCTGGGAGCTATGGTCAACTGGATTTAATTGCTGCTTTAAAGTGGGTTAAAGAAAATATTTCTGTATTTGGTGGAGATCCTAATTGTGTAACAATTTTTGGGGAATCTGGCGGTGGTGGTAAAACATTTTATTTGATTGTTTCTCCCCAAGCCAAAGGACTATTTCATCGCGCGATTATTCAAAGTGGCGTAGGGTTAATAGGTGAACGGCATGTTCCACATTTAAACGAGGCTGAAACCCGAGGAGTGGCTCTCGTGGAAGAAATGGGTATTAAAGGTGATAGGGATCTACTCAAGAAAATGAGGGAAAAACCCTGGCAAGACATAATAAAAGCTAGTCAAAAGATAAATTTTAACAACATACGTCCAATTCCAATTGATAATTGGTATCTTATGGATGAACCAAGTTCAGTATTTGAACAAAAACGGCATAACGATGTACCTATTATTATCGGTGCATGTCGCACAGATATAGTCTTCGGAATGATAAAGGGGATTACGGATTGGGGCAGTTTAATAAGTAAGAACAGTCAATCAAACTTATTCGCCTTTCTTTTTGGACATGTTCCCACAAGGTGGCGAAAGGAAGGTGTTGTGGCATTTCATGGAATCGAAGTTCCATATGTTTTTGGTAGTTATCGAGTAGGTCTGAATACTCCTACTATCTTAAATCTTTCCAGAACTGGAGGTGCGAAACAACCTGATCCAGGTATTGATGAACTGGATGATAAGATATCTAACAAAATGATGGATATGTGGGCCCAATTTGCCAAAACAGGTGATCCCAATATCCAAGGAAAAATTACTGATGAGACCACATGGACTCCTTACAACAGTGCTAAAGACAATTTTCTCCTTATAAGTGATGATGAGGTTCCCCTACGGATGGAAAAAGGTATAGCAGAGCACTATATACCACCACCAAAAGGCTCACCCCCATTAATACCAGTTAGCTAAGGAGATTGTATGAATATCAAATCTAATAGGAAAGACCTTTTACGATTTATTAATGACTACCTCGAAGCACTTTTGGTCCACGATCACACTCGGTTAAAATTGGCAGCTAATTATAAGGCTACTGAAAACGGTGCTCCATTGATTTTAGGTGAAGGAATATGGCAGACGATTCGAGCTATTGTTTTACGTAAATCTATTATAGATCCTTCAGAAAATCAGGCAGGTTTTTGGGGAGTCTTGGAAGAGAAAAATAGTGATAAAGTTCTGTTTGTACTCCGTCTAAAAATCATAGACAATCTGATTTCGGAAATCGAAACCTTACTCTTGAGAAAGGGGTGTCATCCCTTGTTCAGCCCGGATACAGTACGAAACAATCCACTTTGGGATGTACCAATCCCGGAATCGGATCGATTGACGCGAGAGAATCTTATTCATATCGCAGACAAATATTTTGAAGGAATCGAGAAAACAGATGGATCTATTGTTATGTTTCATCCAGATTGTCAACGCAAAGAAAACGGTATGAGAACTACAAACAACCCTGAATTACTAACGTTCAGTACACAAGCCGGACTTTATCGCATGGACTATATCGAGAAGGTTCGGGAGCGACGATATCCTATTGTGGATATTGATAGAGGTTTAGTTTGGGGGATTGTAGTTTTTGACATACCGGGTACTAAAGTAGTAGAAGGGCAAATACTTGAAAGTTCTATAGAACATGATTTGCGTGCTAAACCACGATCTTTATTGCTTCATGAGATGTTTAAAATTGAAGATGGGTTGATCCGGGATATCGATGCTTTTATGACCAATGCCACTTTTAACTCAACCCATGGGTGGAGTAATAATCAATAAAATTTGAACATTAAAATTTTGATTTTATAAAAATATTAAACATAATAATTTGAAAAATCAAAAAATTAAACACTTACTTAAAGAGTTAAAAGAGGATAATTCATCTGGAGCAGCTGAGTTTATAGATAAAGCTATTGAGATTATTAAATTTCAGCTTAAACAAATTAAAGTTTCGCAGGTTAACATTAAAGACGAAATCTTTATTATATCGAAACGGATAATTGAAACACGTCCCAGCATGGCTCCTCTAATTAATACAATAGGATATATTTTAAATGATTTAGATACTGTTAATAAAGAAATAATCAATGAAAGACTAGTCAAATTAGATATTAAGCGAAGGAGAATAAAAGAAAATTTAGAATTAAATTTTCACAATTTTTTAGAAAACCGTACAAAACCTCTACTTAGAATTATGCTGATTTCTTATTCTTCGACCATTTTTAACCTACTCTTAAATAACAATGATCATAACCTCGAATTATATATCTTAGAATCAAGACCTCTTATGGAGGGAAAGAGAGTTGCTGAAAGGTTATCAAAACATTTTAAAACGCACCTCATCATTGATGCTGCAGTAGGATATTTTATCAACCACGTTGATTTGGTTTTAGTAGGTATAGATAGTGTTTTAAGGGACGGATCAATTGTTAACAAAATTGGAACTTTTCCTTTAGCAATAATAGCAAAATCTCAAGATATTGATGTATTTGTTGTAGGGGATTCTTTTAAATATAACCTTCGGAGTCATTTTGGTCAACAAATTTTGATTGAAGAGAAACCAATTAGAGAAGTATATAATAAACAGATTACCGGAAAATTAGAAATTCATAATTATTATTTTGATATTACTCCTCCACAATACTTCACAGGAATTATTTCAGATTTAGGAGTGTTAAATATGAAGACCTTTTTAAAAAAAGTCAAAGAAAAACTACCAATCGAGTGGTTTAAATATTTCATAAACAATAAAGGAGTATGATCCCTAAATCAAAATCGGAAGAAACTACATTGAAATACGAGAGAATTAGCAAAAAAAAATTTAAAATGACTCTAAACGTAGATAATGCATATAGGATTACGGAAAAATTAGCCTTTCCTCGATTAGTTGGATCAACTGGGGAGAAAAAAGCTATCCAAATCTTATTAGAAGAATATAAAGATGCAGGTTACCACGCAATTAACAGAGATAATTTTAGGACATCACTTTTCAACTGGATTTATGTCAGATATATTTTTCTAGTTTTGGGTTCAGGATTAATTCTATTAGCGCTTTCATTTTATTTAACTCCTTTTCTCACATTAGGATTAACTGTAATTAATCTCTATATTTCCTCAAAAGCTCTTAAGATATCCACTTCCTTGGAAATTAAATTAAGTAAGAATGAGAATTATAATTTTTCCACAGAAAATCTTTTTGTTAATTTAAAAAGTCAAAACTCAAAAGGCAAAATTGTGTTTATTGCCCACTGGGATTCTAAGTCTCAATCATTTCCAACCACTATTCGAGTTTTGATTTTC
>JBHLOF010000026.1:11155-21676 GCA_048940805.1 Promethearchaeota archaeon | reverse complement strand
AAGACGAAGCTCATCGAATAAACTCAATAATCTCTTTATTAAAAACGCAGAAGAGCTAGAAGTAAAAATAAAGGATATTTACTCACCATCTGGTGTCTGGTCTGATTATATGCCAATAGTCCAAGCGGGTTTTGAGGCTTGTTGGCTGGGTTCTGAACCGGGTTTAAAACTAGTCCATACTCAAAATGACAATATGAACATGGTCTCCAAAGAAGGAATCAACAATATCCTCCAATTATGTTGGAGGGCAGTCAACAAATTAGATGATAAGTTTAACCACTAAGTTAATTTCCGATTTTCTTTTTTTTCCGTTTTTTACAGTTGAAAATTATAAGGTGATATTTTAAAACTTAGGATATTTTATAAAAATTAAATTAGATTCTAAGATTAATTTTATAGATAACAATTGAAAATTTAAAAGAGATATTTCGATAATGTTAACTGCAGAACAAGTTAAAGAAATATTAAAGGATCATGTCATTAACCTTCGATTCCATGCCAGAGGTGGACAGGGAGGAGTAACTGCTTCAAATCTCTGTGTAGAAGCTTTCTATGGATATGGTGTATGCCAACCTCTTTTTGGTGCAGAGAGGATGGGCTCTCCCACTGAAAGCTATGTTAGACTTTCTGCTAATGAAGATTTGGTGCGATCAAATGAGCAAGTTTATGGTCCACATTTTGTATCAGTATTAGATCCTTCGTTGTTGGGAGAAATTGATGTAACAGCTGGCATGCCCGTAGGTGGCTGGCTTATTGTAAATACAACTTTAGATCAAATATCAATTCAAGAAATAGTTGGGAGAAAAGATATTAATATTGCCACAATTGATGCAACAAGAATCGCACTAGAGGTTCTGGGACGAAATATTACAAATACAATTATTTTAGGTGCCCTTGTTCGAATATCTCAGCTTTTTACATTAGAAGAATTATCGGATGCGATAATGAGGAGATTCAAAGGAGACCTGGCAGCGAAAAATATTCAGGCGATAAAGCAAGCTATCGAAGAGACTTGTGTTTATGAGCTGAGTAAAGAGATTGACTTTTCAAAAGATACAAAAATTCCTTTTCAGCAGGTAAAACCTGGGCTTCCCGGATATAAAGAACTGGATCTGGCAGGTGTGTGGTACCGAGATGATAATGTTATTGAAGTAGGAAGTTCACAAGTTATGACGGGAACATGGGGTGAATGGGAAATCATTTGGGATAAAGAAACATGTACTGATTGTGCTCAATGTTGGTTTATCTGTCCAGATTTTGCAATAGTTAGAGAAAAAGGAGAAGATGGTCTGTGGCATATGACGGGAATAGACAATTTTCACTGTAAATCTTGTCAAAATTGTTTAAATATATGTCCTGTAGGCGCGATAAGCAAAAAATTAAAGCAAGGTCCAGCGTCTTGTGCTCTACCGGAAGAGGAAGGGGGTGAGTAATCTAATGAGTATTGAACCAATGAGATTGTTTTTCAAAGAAATAAAAGAACCAATAGAGACAACCATGATTGGAAATTATGCTGTAGCTGGGGGTGTTACACAAACTGATCCTGATGTTATTTGTGCTTTTCCAATAACACCGCAGACACAATCTGTTGAAGGTTTATCAGACGTAGTTCACCATGGTAGACTCAAAGCAGCATTCGTAAATGTTGAATCAGAGTTAGCCGCAATAAGTTATTCAACCGCAGCATGCGCCGCAGGAGCTAGAACATTTACTGCTACAGCATCTCAAGGTTATTTATTAATGACAGAAGCTTTACCAATGGCGGTGGGATGGCGAGTACCTCTTACCATGTTAATAAGTGCTCGTGCTTTCAATGCTCCTAACTTGTCTATATGGAATAGTTGGGAATTTACTCAAACTAATTCCGAGCTAGGTTGGAACTGTTTTGTCTCAGAAAATGTTCAGGAAACATATGATGCTGCAATACTATCTGTAATGATCTCAGAAGATTCTCTATTCCCAACCATGTTTGTTCATGATGGCTTTATTATCTCTCATTCTGTACAAAAACTTACCTTAATACCTGATGAGATTGTTAGGAATCTTACTCCAAAAAAATCGAGACATCACATTACACCTGAAAAACCAGGCACTTGGGGCGGTATTGTAACTCCCGATTATTTCATGGAAGGTAGAAAAAAATTAGCTGAAGAAAAAGAACCTGTTCTCGGAATTATGAGAAACTCATTTGAAAAGTTTGCTAAGGCAACAGGTCGAAGTTATGATTTGATCGAAACATTCAATTTAGATAATACCTCTAAGACCGCGTTCTTAACAATGGGTTCAATGTGTGGGAATATAGTTAGTTGGATGACAAAAAATAAAGACATTGGCTTAATAAAAATCCGAGCATATCGTCCATTTCCTCATGAAGAACTAAAAAAAATTGTTGAGGATAATAATATTGAGAAATTAATTATATTTGAGAAATCAGATTCATTAAACGGAATGTTACCTCCCTTTTCAATGTCAGTAGCTTCAGCACTCTATCCTCTTGGAACCATTTTTAGAAGTTTCATTGTGGGTTTAGGAGGACGAGATGTAACCCGAGATGAATTCGATATTGCTAAGAAAAAAATAGCAAACGTGTCAGATATGAAGGGAAAACTCTTTTCATATCTAGGTGTAAGAGAAACAAAATCAAAAATTTTGGGGGTTGATATATAAGATGTCGCAACCAGAAAGGAATGTTATTAAATTGGATGATCTCCTCTCAAGGGATGGAAAAAGTAATGTATTATTCTTAAACTATGATAATGAAGCTTTTATGAATACTGGGATTCAAGAAAGTGGCGGAACTCCACCCTTTGCTTCAACAACAACGGGCCCTGCTGGTGAAAAAATTCCAGGTAAAGTTGGGATAAAACAAGATTTGGTTACTCCATTTGGATTTTTTGGTTCTAATTCTTTGTTTTTAGCAACAGCTAATCCTGCATATCCAAATGATTTCATGGGTAAAGTGGTCGAAGCTTTAAAAACAAATGGTTCTGCTTTCATACAAATTTATTCTGATTGCATGAGAGGATGGCGACATGCATCAGAGGATGCTGTGAAAATTTCAAAACTTGCGACAGATTGTGGATATTGGCCTTTATATACAATACGAGTGAAAGATGGTATCCCTACTTTCTCATATTATCGTGGATTAGATATTGACAAGGATAAATTTGTTGAATATCTAAGATCAATGGGACGGTTTAGGCATCTTTTTAAACCCAAATTTATGGAAAAGGAAATTGATGAAATTATCTATTATACAGAACAACGAAATAAAAAGGTTAAGGGCTTAATTAAAGCCTTTGGAGCAGAAAAACCCATAGATGTTTATAGAGTAAATAGAAAAACTTTGGAGCCACAACCGCATTTACTTCCAGGACACGGCCTTTGTCCAGGATGTGGAGCGGGAATGGTATTAAATCAACTAGCTACCGCAGCAAACGCTGTTGCAAAAGATAATATCATCTATGTTAACAACACTTCATGTACAGAGGTATCTACCTCAAAAGATAATGTGACTTCTTGGAAAGTTCCCTGGGTACACCATTTATTTGAATCAGGTGCTACTGTGGCAGAAGCTATCAGTACTGCTTATAAAATACGAAAAGCTAAAGGTGATTTTGATGGTGAAGTTCCTTATTTGATCCATATAGGAGGAGATGGTTCTACCTATGATATCGGATTTCAATTTCTAAAAGCTGCGATCATCAGAACAAGCACTATGGTTGAGATGAATGAGTACTTAAAAAATCAGAAGTAATTATCTTAAAATTAAAATCTTTCACTATTTTTAATAATTAATAATTTGAATAGCTCTTTTATTTAACAATCGAAAGCTCTTGTAACTGATTATTTTGAGTTCCATAAACAGAACCAATAAATAATCAATACAGCCCGTACAGATATGGAGCAATCAAATAACACTATCTTTGATAAAATCAGAAGTGCGGGTCAAGTTAGAATATTTTTAACCATTGAAGCAATTTCGATCCTAATCTTGTCTATCATAACTTTTGTCTTTATTGGTGGGAATTGGATTCTTTTCTTCATTTTTTTCTTTGGAATAGATTCTTCAATGATTGGATATCTAAAGAATCCAAAAATTGGGAGTCAGATATATAATCTAGGACACATCTACTTATGGTCTGTTCTATTCGTTGTAGTTAGTATAATAATAAATAATTTTATAATACTCCAAATTGGAACAATCTGGGCGGTGCATGTGAGTTTTGATAGAACAATCCAAGCTGGTATGAAATATCCCACTAAATTCCAAGATACTCATATGACTCATCTTTAATTATAAATTTTTTATATTCTTATAATTTTTTATGCCAGTAAAAATTGAAAAAAAATATCCTGTATTTACTGTGATAATTGATAGTCCAGAAGTTAAGAATGCTGTGGATCATCAAACTGCAAAACAATTAGCAGATGCCTTTCGTGAATTTGAATTAGATGATAAAGCTTTAGTTGGAGTTCTCTGGGGCGCAGGTGGAACATTTTGTTCAGGAGCAAACCTTAAAAAAATAGCAGAAGGTGAGGCAAACCGTATAGATAAAGATGGAGATGGCCCAATGGGACCTACTAGATTGCAGTTATCAAAACCCGTGATTGCTGCTGTAGCGGGATATGCTGTTGCTGGAGGACTTGAACTTGCCTTATGGTGCGACATGCGTGTTGTTGAAAAAAATGCCATTTTTGGTGTCTTTTGTCGTAGATTTGGTGTCCCATTGATAGATGGGGGAACTATTAGACTTCCAAGGCTTATTGGATTAAGTAGAGCTCTGGATATGATTCTTACAGGAAGACCTATAACAGCAGAGGAAGCATTTGAATGGGGACTTGCTAACCGAATTGTTGATATAGGGCAATCAAGGCTAGAAGCGGAAAAATTAGCAGGCAAAATTGCCAAATTTCCTCAAATCTGTATGAGAAATGATCGCTTATCAGCTTTCAATCAATCCGGTTTAGACATCAAAAAAGCAATGGCACAAGAATTTGAATTTGGTTTAAAAACCTTGATGTCTGGAGAACATTTTAAAGGAAGCAAAGCTTTTATTGAAGGAAAAGGAAAACATGGCTTTTTTGACCAAGTTAAATAATAAAAGGTGAAGTTATGTTTAAACTTGAAGAATTTAGAGTAAAAACTCCCGAAAGAGAAATACTCTTAGATATAACTAATGAAATAAACAAGATTGTGAGAAATTCTAGTATAAAAGAAGGAATCTGTAGAATTTTCATCCCTCACACGACGGCAGGGATAACAATCAATGAAAATGCTGATCCTTCTGTAAAGAAAGATGTAGTTAACTTCTTAGGAAAACTTATTCCAAGAGGAGGAGGTTTGGGATATTCATATAAGCATGGTGAAGGAAATTCTGATGCTCACATTAAAAGTTCAATAACGGGGCATTCGGTAGATGTTTTAATACATGAGAAGAAACTAATGCTTGGAACTTGGCAGGGGATAATGTTTGCTGAATATGATGGTCCCAGAAATAGGAGGGTACTTGTGCAAATTCAAGGTGAATAAAATACTAAAAAGGTTTTAATTTTGGCAATGATGAGAATCGCAAATCTTAATTCTTTTATTGAATTTCATTACTAAAAATAATAAACAAGGGATATTAAATGGAATTTGGTTTAAAATCATTGTCAAATCTTGCAATAATAAGAAAAGATGTCAAAAGAAAACGTGTTTCAAGCTACGACAAAACTGGTGGAAATTTAGATTTTGTCATTATAAATGGGCAAGATAAATTTGAGGTTTGTAATTTAAAATCAAGCGGGATTATTAAACATATATGGATGACGTTGAACTCTTCGGATAGCTATTATTTAAGAAAAATTTTGATCCGGATGTGGTGGGACGGTGAAGAGAATCCCTCTGTTGAATGTCCTATTGGAGATTTTTTTGGAATTGGTCATAGTAAAACCGCGAATTTTTGGAGTCTTCCTTTATCTATGGGACCCCGAGATGGGAAGGGATTTAATTGTTTTTTTCCTATGCCTTTTTCAAATGGGGCAAGAATAGAAATTGAAAATCAAATGGAGGGGAATCTTTTTTGTTATTTTTATATTGATTACGAGGAGCATGAGAAAATTGAAGCCAGTTACGGTAGATTTCATGCATACTGGAATCGAGAAAATCCTTGTGCTGGTCAAGATTACTCAATGTTAAAGAGTAGAAACTTGAAATCAGAAAAATTTAGTAAAATAAATCCCTCTCATCAAGAGGACTATTTAATTCTTGAAGCAGAAGGAGAAGGTCATTATGCGGGATGTCATTTAGATATCCATAATTTATTTGATACAGAGAGAATGAACTGGCCCGGTGAGGGTGATGACTATATAGAAATTGATGACAGTGAAACTATTCTGTATGGGACTGGAACTGAGGACTATTTTTGCACAGCCTGGTCTCCAGATGAATATTATTGCTCGCCATATTTCGGCATCCCCCTACCAGGAGGTAAGAATTGGAGTGGTAAAATCTCTTATTATAGATATCATATTGAAGACCCAATCTACTTCCATAAGAATATCAAAGTTAAAATCGAACATGGCCATGCAAATCAGCGATCAGATGATTTCTCCTCCACTGCATATTGGTATCAAGTGGAACCTCATAAAAAATTCAAACCTATTTTGGATGTCGATGAACGGCTGCCAAGAGAGGAACCCAAAGAAAAGGAATAATAGGATTGAGAACTTATCTGTCTTTCTGTTCCCAATCAAAATCAATTTTAATGAATTTCCATGTGTATAAAAGAGCACATATTAACACTATAGAACTAATAGGACCCCATAGAATATAACCAATAGAGTAACCTAAGTTAATATTAGGCAATTCTAAAATAAGTCCTGTTAAAATTAAGCCAATAGCCTGAAAAATATTTAAGATTATACTTGGGAATCCCGTATAGATTCCTGCTTTTAATTCTCCTGTTGTTTTTTGATCATCTTCTGCTATATCAGCATAAATTATACTTGGAAGCAAATTCCATCCACCCAGTGATGCTGCTAAACCAATAATAAACAATATTCCATAGATAAAATACGAATTCATAGGGATTGCCCCAAAAATAGTAGAAGGAAGGAATGCAGCAGCAACTAAAAAGATGTATAGTAAACTCCTCTTTTTTCCTAGTTTCTGGATTAATCTCCTCCAGAGGAGAATAAATCCAAAAATACTAATCATCATTAAACCTGCGACTATATAATAATCCACATCTTTAAATTTAAGAACAATCACCGAAAATTGTAATAATAACTGTCCAATCATGATAAAAGCAATACTTGCGATTCCATGCATTATTGTTACTAATAAAAAGTTCCTGTTCTTTACGATGACCTTAAGATTATCAACTATATTTGATTCAATTTTAAAATGTGGTTCAGTAGGTAAAAGAAAAACAGCAATATAAAAGAGAAGGATGGGAAGAATGGCAAAGCATATAACACTGAATAAGATTTCGGGAGGGATGATGTTCGGGGTTAATTTTAATTTATCAACTGAATCTGTTAACACTATAAAAGAAAAAACTGACATTAAAGCAGACCCACCAAATGCAGATATATTATAATATTGTGAAGCCCGAGGTCGTTCAGTAGAAGCAAATTGTTCAGCCATCCAAGAACCATAGGGACTTGTTATCCCATAACTAATATTAAACAAGATATTCCAGAATAACAACCATATAAAGACAGTATTTGGATTGGTGATATCAATTACCAGATTCGGAACTGCTAAAAATAAAAATGAAACACTAAGAAGGGGGCTTAAAATTAGTAAATATGGTTTTCTTCTTCCTAATTTCGTATATTTAGCATCACTTAACCACCCAAATAAAAATTGAGAAGAAGCTATAGTTAGTTTTCCTAATGCTAAAGCGATTCCAATAAGAAAAGGATATGGTAAATATGCCAAATTATATAGTGTAAACAAGGCAAAATCAGCAAATCCTATCACAATAGAAGTGGAAAAACGTGGGAGTCCAAATACTAACAATTTTCCCACCGAGCTTCTTTCTGGCCAGAGTTCTTCTTGATTCATTTTCATATACTCCTTTCACAAATTTAACATTTCCTATTCAAGAGCCTTTTGTATTGCTGCTCTTGCTAGTAATCTTGTAGAATCCAATGACGGTAACGGACAATCATTAGGATTAACTAGTAAGGGGATTTCAGTACATCCTAGAACAACCGCGTCACACTCTTTGTCTTTTAATTTTCCAATTATACGGTTAAAGTACAATCGAGATTCCTCATTAATTATTCCATTTACTAGTTCTTCAAAAATAATTCGATCAATCTTATTAACATCTACTTCCTTGGGTATTTCATATTCTATACCAACTTTTTTCAAGGAATTAGGATAAATTGAGGAGTTTACTAAATATTTAGTACCTAATATGCCAAGCTTTTTAAATTTATTTTTCTTAGCCTCCTTGCTAACTACCTCTGCTATATGTAACCAAGGAATTGGAGATTTAGAAATCATTAAGTCGTATGCTTGGTGTATGGTATTGTCAGGACAAATCGCGAAATCCGCTCCTGCTTCAGCTACAATTTTTACTGATTTGAGCATTAATTCAGCAACATTATCCCAATCTCCATTCCAAATAAATTCCATATACTCAGAGAGTGGGAGAGTATGCATCGTTATTTCTGGATGTCTATATTTAAATAGTTTTTCCTGAGCTTCAATACATATAGTTGTATAGCATAAAGCAGCTCCTTCCGCACTACACGCAACAATCCCAATATGCTTGACCATTATCGATCACTATACATTTTTGTAAATTAATTACGCTTAAAAGCTCAATATGATTAATGAGTTTTTGAAGTATATAAGCTTTATATATCAATAAAGCTAATTCTTTTTCAAAGCTTTTTATTGGGAAAATATTGCAGATCGAGAGTGTATCAAATTCAACAGCTGTTTATAATTCCAGAACCGGTATCGTACAAAATTTTCAAAGAAAAATTTTTTATAAGTCAAGAAACTACGATTAATACTAGTAAAGAACTCTTAAATATTGCTGTAGATCTTCAAGAATTACTAGCTTTTTCTACTGGATTTAATTTGGAAATAAAGGAAAGAAGCAAAAAGACTGCTGCTAATTCGATTGATCTTAACCTCGAAGAAAACTTAGATTTATTAGGTTCTGAAGGGTATATATTAGAAATAAAACCTCAAAATATAATAATAACAGCTAATTCTTCAGCAGGAATTTTTTATGGGATTCAATCCTTAAGACAATTATTTCCAAATGAAGTGGAAAGCAAAAATGTTATTGATAATATTGAATGGAGTTTACCCTCTGTAAGGATACAAGATTTCCCAAGGTTTTCCTGGCGAGGGTATATGTTAGATGAAGCAAGGCATTTCCATGGAAAGAGAGTTGTCAAAAAATTACTTGATATCATCGCTCTCCTAAAACTTAATATTTTTCATTGGCATCTGACTGACGATCAGGGATGGAGAATTGAAATAAAAAGATATCCTAAATTAATAGAAATTGGTTCTAAAAGAGAAGAAACCCAATCTGGAGATTTCTCAATTAGAGAAACAGAAAGTATTCCTCATTCAGGCTATTATTCACAAGAAGATATATTGGAAATCGTCGATTATGCCAAAAGAAAATTCATTACTATTGTTCCCGAAATCGATATACCAGGGCATACAAGAGCTGCCATAGCCTCGTATCCTTATTTAAGTTGTAGAGAATATAAACTCAGGGTATCACCTCACTGGGGAATACATCGAGATGTTCTATGTGTAGGTAAGGAAGAAGTGTTTAATTTCATACAGGATGTCTTATCTGAGGTAATAAGACTATTTCCTTCTAAAATGATACATATAGGGGGAGATGAGGTACCAACAAATCGATGGGAGGAATGTGAAAAGTGTCAATTACGTTTGAGTAAAGAAAAATTTACCAACTTCGAAGAATTACAAATTTATTTTACCAATAGAATAATAAATTATCTAAAGTCACTAGGAGTACGTGTTATAGGGTGGAATGAGATTCTTCATGAGAATTTAAGTGAAGGAGTAATTTGTCACTATTGGAGCCGCGGAGAACAAAAAGTACTAAATCATTTAAGGAAGGGTGGCAATGTAATTACATCGAATTTTAAATATACTTATCTCGATCATTCTTATTCATTTACACCTTTAAAATTAGCTTATAACTTTGAGCCCATACCAAAAGAATTGGGAAAACAATATCATCAGAATATCCTTGGATTAGAAGCATTAATGTGGGGAGAATTCATTCCAACTACTAAACGGTTAGAATGGCAGACATTTCCGCGTTTAATTGCCTTTAGTGAGGTTGGTTGGACTCATAAAAATAAGAAAAGGTATCGTTCTTTTCTGAGTCGTTTGGAACACTTTTTAAAAAGACTGGATATTCTAAATGTGAATTATGCGAGTAAAGATGCTATGAAACAACAATCTAAAAAACAACAAACGTTTATTTAGACGTATTCTATAGTCGCTGGTGGCTTCGG
>JBHLOF010000026.1:0-11055 GCA_048940805.1 Promethearchaeota archaeon | reverse complement strand
AATCTTCAATGTGGGATTCCACTAAATCATGCACCTTTTTCTCAAACTCTAAATTTTCAGCTGTCACTGGACCGATAATTCGGGCTGATAAAGCAGGACCGGGAAATGCCTTTCTATACACCAATTCTGGTGGCATGTTAAAGAAATCGAGAATCTCACGTACTTTATCTTTAGTAAGGCTTGCTACCGGTTGAATAGTTGCTTGAACATTATATTCAATATCTAAATTATGTTGACTTTTCACGAATCCTTCTTGATGAGTTTTCAATAACTCTCGCTCCTCTGCCACACTCATCGTTTCTTTTATATCTCCTATTTTTACTCCAAAACTTTCTTCGATATCTGGCAAGATAGTTCCATCTGCTAGCAAATCGCACTTTTCTTCAGCGATAACTTTACTAATAATTGAAGAATAAGCAGATTTGAATAGTTTCCTTTTATTCTCTGCATCAGCTTCCCCATATATTTTTGGTAAGAAATCGCTACGTATATCAATAATCTTGACATCTGGGAATACTTTTTTTAGATACTCTCTTTCTTCTATACCCCTTATTATCCTCATAAGGCCATGGTCGATAAAAACAGGAATTGTATTAATTTTTGCTTCTTTTAATAAGATGTATGTAGCAGAACTATCAATACCACCAGAAAGTGCACAAAATACTTTTTTGTTCTTAGCATGTCTTTGTAAAAAATCAATTGCTAATTTTACAAACTTTTTCGGTTTAACCGGCTGATCTATTATCAGCCTATGATTTAGCATAATGGTAATTAATATTCTTCTTAAAAAAATGCAATTATTAAGCTGAGATTATAAACCATAAACCAAAGAAATAATTTTATGATTTCCGTTTTGGACACTATGGAAAATATAATGGATACGACAAGAAAAATTAAAGTAACGTTGAAAAGCAGATCGACATTTGAGGGTGCTGGAGTTAAATTAAAACGTGCTTTTGCGAAAGCTGATTCTTCTTTAGACCCTTTTCTTCTACTAGATGATTTTCATTCGGATAATCCTTATGATTATTTAGCAGGATTTCCATGGCATCCACATCGAGGTATAGAAACAATTACTTACATGTTACATGGCAAGATAGAACATGGAGATAGTTTAGGTAATGGTGGAGTCATAGAAGCTGGTGATGTTCAATGGATGACGGCGGGATCAGGCATCATTCATCAAGAAATGCCCAAGAAAGATGAAAAAGATACATTGTTGTGGGGATTTCAGCTTTGGGCGAATCTTCCATCATCCCATAAAATGATGAATCCACGATATAGAGATGTAAAGAAGATTCAAATTCCTGAAACTGTCATAAACAACGGCAAAGTAAAAATCAAAATTATATGTGGTGACGTGCATGGAGTAAAAGGTCCAGTTCAAGATATCATCACTGATCCAGAATATTTAGATGTAACTATTGAACCAAATTCTGAATTTATACATCCTATTAAGCATGACTACAATGTATTTGCTTACACCATTGAAGGTAAAGGATATTTTGATGATGAAAAGGAGGAATTAATTGGTAAAGAAACACTTGTAATATACCAAAAAGGTGATACTGTAAATATAAGTACCGGTGATAAAAAAGTTAGATTCTTGTTAGTTTCTGGAAAGCCGTTAAACGAACCTGTAGCATGGCGTGGGCCAATAGTTATGAACACTCAGGAGGAGTTAAGTGTTGCTTTTAACGAATACCAAAATGACACTTTTATCAAGTATAAGGGATAAAACCATTTATCATCACTTTTTTGTTTTTTAATTATATAATTTTAAATGATCATATTTCTTCCAGTCATATAAAAAGAGTAGGATGATACCATAATGGAAGAAGAAATTCCATCAGAGTTAATAGAGAAAATAAATAAAAACGTAGAAAAAGTTTTTGAAAAGTGGATTGAGAAAGCTTCTAAAGGTGAATCTATTGAGGGTTTAATAAAAAGCCTTATGGTTGAGAAGATTATGAACGTTCTTGGAGCAGTAATCAAACGAACTCTTGTTAAAAAAGTGGTTAAAAAAGCTGTAAAAAGGAGAGTAGATAAATTCTGGGAGAAAAACAAGGAAATGATAATGGAGAAAATAAATCTTCTGTAACCCAATCTTTTTTTTTGAATTATTTTTATTGATCTCAATAATGATTACGTATAGACTAATTTTTTATATAGGCGATCAATAATATCTCAAAATGATTACAGGATTTTTGATGCACATATTCATACATATGGAGTATTTCTTGACCGTAATGAGGATATTATTCAATATATGGACAGGTTTAATGTAGAAAAAGCTATTATTACCACAATAAATCGGTCAAGATATCATGATAAACAAAAAGAAGTTGCATCTCAAATAAGTAATGGACAGCAAATTAGTAAATTTATGGACAGTTTTAAAGATGTAATGATACAAAAACAACTTGACCATTCAGATGTGAAAATAGCTGCGAAAAAAGCCCCTGAACGGTTTTATAAATTTTTTTGGTTTAATCCAAATATGGATCCAGAAGAAGAAGAAAAGGATTATCAAATATTAGAGGATCATTTTAAAGAGGGTTTTTGTGGAGTGAAAATCCATTCTGGGTTCCATCGGATCATCGTACCAAGGGATATTATAAGATTAGTATCATTTATGCAAGATTACGATAAGAATTTACTTTTCTACATTCATTCCTTACCAAAAACTGCGCTCTTTAAGGGTATATCACCTCAAGATATAGCTAAATTAACTAAAATGTTCCCTAACTTGAGGATTATTGTTGGTCATGCAGCAAATACCATGTCCTATGCAGTAGAAGTAGGTATGACTTTAAATTATGAAAATGTGTTTTTTGAAACCTCTTGTTCAGTTTCTTTTGGTATATACAATTTAATTAAGACAATTGGTCATAAAAGGATATTATTTGGTTCTGATTCACCAACAGCTTCTCCCCTCCCTCTTGAAATTGAGAAAATTCTCACCTTACCTAGAATCTCGAAAGAAGTTAAACAAGATATTTTATATAATAATGTAACTGATTTACTCGGCACAGATTATAATAAATAGAAATCGTCCCGTTCATTGACAAAAATTAAACTCTTTAAATTTTTTTAATTATATACGAATTTTGCAACTTTAAATATATATGTATGAATATACTCATCCTAAAATAACGTGATTATTAATCAATTAATTTGATATCAACTTGTTATTAAGATTTGAGAAATTTAAATAATACCCTATTATTTATTTCTATTTTAATAATAAATCAATTAAAAGAGAAATCCTATTTTTTTATAATTAAACAGAAAAAATTTCAGCGGATGATATCGTGAGTTATTTAAGGGATAACAACGTCTGGGAAGAAGAAGAAAATTCAAAATGGAATGTTATAGAAATTTCGAAAGTTGACGACAAAATTATTAGAACCTTAATTGATGAGATGGAATTAGACTCATCTGCTTTAACAGATAATTTTTTTATCGCGTTTGAAAGTCTTTTGAAAATTGGTAAGAGAGCTGAAAATGTGATAGATTCTTATATCAATGAAACTAAGGAAATTCATAATTTTAAAGTAGACGTTTTCAATTACCTTTTTAACTTCATAAAAAATAATACAATTGAGTACCTTTTAGTCCCTCAGCTTTATCATCCCGATTTTATAACTCGCGCTAGAACAATATTTAAGATCGAACAAGCGGGAGACAAAAATTATCTAAATTATATTTTACCCTTGCTACACGATCCAGATGATTCTGTTCGCTGGGCAGCAATAAGATATTTAAATAACTTTAAAATGCTTAAAAATCCTTTAGTCTATAAGGAATTAAAGAAATTCATAGAAGTTGAATCAAATCCAATTATAAAAGATAAGTTAAAAGAAATTTTTAAAAGTTTATGATGAGCATTGTATATAGTCTTATTCTTTTATTAACAATCCTCAATTAAATTATTTCATTTATGAATTTTGCCATATAATTTTATAAAGCTAGTGTTAAATCGTTTTTCTAAAGAATTCCATCTAATTTTCTATCTTTATTAACTCTTTGAAAACTATTCATAATATTTACTTATTTTTTCGAAAATTCTTTTTGAAACAAATTGATAAAATAAGATTCAAAATTTGTGGTAAAACATCCTTTCCAACTGATCCATTAAAAGATTTTGAGAGAAGTTTGTTCTAACGGATTATACAAAAAAAAATTCTGAGTATATTTATAAGAATTTAATTCCATTAAAATAATAATTGAGTGGTATAATATTATAAAAATTTATTAAATCTTTTAATAACAAATAAATCTATTCACAATCCGGAAATTTGAAAATGTCTCATTACGATTACACATTTAAAATCCTACTTCTAGGAGACGCATCTGTTGGGAAAACATCGTTTACAAAACGCTATTGCTACAACATATTCAACCCAAGTGAAAGATTAACAATTGGTGTTGATTTTCATGTTAAAACTATTGAATTAAACGGAGATCGAATAAAACTCCAGATATGGGACGTTGGAGGGGAGGAAAGATTTAGATTCTTATTACCAACATATTGTTTAGGTGCTAATGCTGCATTTTTGCTATATGATATAACCCGGCCTTCTACTTTAGATAATATTTCTGAATGGATGGCTATTGTTAGACAGAAAGGGGGTCCAATTCCAATTATGCTAGTAGGCTCTAAACTTGATCTTGCTGAAAATTCTCGTCAAGTGCAAAGAGATTATGGGATCCAAATTGCTGAGAAAAACAACATGGCAAGTTTTGTCGAAATCTCAGCAAAAGAAAACGTAAATGTTGATGATGCATTTCAGGTACTTACGGAACTGACATTAGAAAGTACTAATAACAGGTGATGTGATGGAAGAGGTCGAGTTTTTATCCATAAGTCAATTGTTCGATTCTATTGGTATAATCGAAAAAGGAATTGAAAGAATATACCACTATCTCCTAGTAAATAAAAGAATCGATAACCTTAAAGATGTGTGTAATGAGTTTAATCTCTCATTAAAAAGAGGATATAAAGTCTGCTCTGTGCTCAGTGATCTGGGTTTGGTCCAAATTTATGATCGACCTATGAAAATTCACTTAGCAACTCCTACTTTAGATTTATGGCAAAATTTAATTCACCAAAGAGTTGAGGATTTACAAAACGAATTTGAAGAAAAAAGAGATAAATGTGAAAACTCCCTTAAAGCTTTCGTCAGTAAATATAAGTTGGAAGAACAAGTATCTCAGGAACCAGTTGAATTTGTCAACTATGATTTAAAGAATTTTGATGAAAGCTATCATTCATTTCTAGCTGATAGAGAGTGTAAAATCGCAATAGGGATAAGATATCATAATCCACTAATTGATCTAATTCGAGAGTACGGGTTCGACAATCTTCCAGAAGAAATAAGTGAACCCATGAGAGTCGGAATGAATCGCATCACGCAGAATCTTAAGAATATTAATGTTCAAGTAATTTTCCATACAGAAGTAATAAATGAGCTTCTAAGTAGTGACGAATTTAACCTTCTGGCAACTCATATTGATTCTTTTGATATTGGATTTAAGCAAATAGAAATAAAAGTGACTGATGAAAACTTTAGTAATTTTGGTTTAACTGATACTGAGCTTATTCAACCGAGTTTCGATCCAACGAATATATTAATCGGTGCGTATATCTCACGAAATAAAAATATCTACCAGATTTTTTACAAAAAATTTAACGGTATTTTTGAAAATGGAATTAGTATAGAAGAGTTCCTAAGAAGGGATAAAAAAATTAATTATGATACACTTACAGAAGCCCAAACTTTTGTATTATGCGTTTTGTAATGAATCTTAATTTTTTTGTTCTCGTTTTTGTTTAACTAGTAACGCTTTTCTAAACTTTTCCAGCATTGCTCTAGGAGTAACTGTATAATCTTCTTGACGCTCATATCTTTTTAAGTTCTTCTTTATTCCAAACAAATACTTCGCTATATCTTTAAGTTTTTCTAATGGATATCTTCCCATCATAGCAATTGTTTCCATTTGTGGTGAACCACCGCCATGGAGGCCTGCAACTTGTAAAAGACCCGCAATATCAGAGACTCCAATGCTTTCGATTCCTTTAAAACATTTTAACACATTTTCAGCAGATACCCTTGGATTTCTCTTCATATATTTCATTGCTAATGGTCCTACTTCTTCATTGTAAAAAGTATCTAGAAAAGGTAGTGCGGCGATTAATCCACCTGCCAAATCAGCTAGAATTTTATATTCCTCATATATACGTTCCCCTGCGAGTTTACGCCCTGCATTTGTAAGTATC
Source organism: Promethearchaeota archaeon (assembly GCA_048940805.1). GTDB lineage: Archaea > Asgardarchaeota > Lokiarchaeia > Sigyniarchaeales > SOKP01 > Loki-b32. Next base: position 4,772 of record JBHLOF010000026.1, on the reverse strand, counting down.
TCATCTGGGACCTGAGTACCTGAAGGTGCCTTTTCCGAATGGAGTGCACTTGATTCTCCTGCTGCAAATACTAATTCAGCTGTTCCCAAAATATGAGAAATCTTGTCCTTTACATGAGATGTTCCTTCTATCCCATTATATTCAGCAACTAAAGCGGCAGCGCTACCTAAAATTTCTGACATTGCTGCTTTGCAGCCAGTGTAGGAATGACGATGGTAATGGGCAAACATTAATGCTAAAAATCCTGCAAAGGGTGTTTGTCTATGATCAGCGTGACCATTTAAAAAAACTCGCTCCTTTGGGATAAATACATCATCAAATATGATAAATGTTTCACAATCACCTAAAGATAATGTTGTAGGTCTCATGTTATCTGGAACTTTTTTGGGTTGGTGAAAATATGCTGGTCTTACAAGCAATTTTACACCTTCCCAATCAGCGGGGATCGCAAAGGCAACAGCATAATCATGATCTTCAGGCATCATCATTCGACAAGGAACTGCAATTATTTCATGTACATAAGGTGTATTGGTAATACAGCATTTAGCACCACGAACAATAATTCCATCATCTCTGGTTTCCACAACTCTTAAATATGCGTCTGGATATTCCTGTTCAGAAGGACGTTTTAACCGATCACCTTTAACATCAGTTGAAGCACAAGAACCCGCCAAGTCATTTTCTTGAAAATATCCCAAGAATTTTATAAAGTTATCAAAATAGTTGGTTCCTAATGCCTGATCACATTCATATGTAATAACCGAAAGAGCGTTAAGCGCATCTATTCCCATACATCTCTGGATACAACCTGTAACTCTATGACATAACACTCTAGTCATTCTTTGCTTTTTGAATAGATCATCTTTATTCTGGTGGATGTGGCAAAATCGATTAATTTTTTTTCCAGTAAGGTGAGATGTGGCAGTACATAGATCTTCATATTTCTTATCATGAGCACAGTCATAGGTTTCACGTAGGATATTGATCCCTCCTCTTATTCGAGGATCATCTCGACCAACTAATTCATCAGCAATCCATATGTTCTTTTTCATTGAGTAAAGTGACTCAAGATATTCTTCAAAAGTTTTCATAAATAGATTAATATCTTAAATTTAAAAAAGTAATTGACAAGCTTTTACGAGTCGCTACTCAACTACTGGAATTTTTTGTAGAAAAATCTCATTAACTACATTCCCAAGAGATTGTGGTTTGTCTATTTCTAAGACTTCACCCGTTTTAACCGCTTTATTCAGTGTTTCCCAGATTTCAGTATTTTCTTTTATCGCTCTTGAGAAGCGGATTAATTTCTGCAAACCAAGATAAGACGGTCCCTTTATTACATAACAAATTAGAAATGATTCAATCGGGTTGATAAGGATTACATTCTCACCGATTTTTATACGATCAATTGACTGCGAAAATACTTCTGAGCTAAAGGTGTCGAATGCCGACATGAACGAACTAAAAAGCCATTCAAAATCCCAATTCTCGATAAAAGAATAGTTAAAGTATGAAATTCCCGTTTTATCAACGATAAGAAGAACAATCGGTTCTTCCTCAACTAATTCCGGTGGATCTATCACACGTTTTCGTTGTAGTCGTTCTAACACATTTTCAACTTCTGCTAGTTTTATGCGTTCTGATATCGAAGCCTCTTCTTCTTTAAGACGTTCCCATTCACTTAGTTTTGCAAAATAATTATCATATTCACTCGAAATCTTTTGCGCTGTACGTTTAAGGTTGTATAATTCAGCTACACGTTGGGCTTGGGTTAATAACCGGCTTGCCTCCATAAAATCCATTTGAATTAATGCCATTTTTGCCTGCAATAATTTTGCCTCCGCTAAATATCCATACATTCTATATTGCTCTGAGACTTCATATAATTCAGTAATTAGAGGATTAATTTCTTTTAATACTTCTGTATCTTCAAAAAGGCTTAATTCTTCTAGATAAAATTCGCACAGATAAATCAAAGAGGATACTTTTATGATTGGTTGACTTTGATCAGTAGAGATTTGTTTTAACATTGTTTCTGCTTCCCCTCGATTACGACTTCCTCCCCTTTTTATAAGAAACATCGATTTTAAAAGTAAATAGGTGTTAGTTAAATAAGTAACATTCATTTGAAGTTCCATTTTCTTTAAATAATCTAAATATTTCTGCACTTCTTCAAGATGTTCTTTCTCAAGAGAAGCCATTATCAGATATACTAATGAAGTTGTAATTTCGGCAGCATCAAGTATTTTTTCTGCAAGCGAAAGACTAGGCTTTAAATACTCTAATGCGCGATCATATTCTCCCTTTTCAATGTAAATACTCCCAATAATTGTTTGAAATGAGATAAAATAATTATAGATATTTTCTTTTTCTGCTATCTGAATTCCTTGGTTTAAATACTTTAATGCTTTATCAATTTCACCACGATACCTGTAGACTTGCGATAGAGTACTTATATTATCTAGTTTCGTTCGAGGACTGATCATTTTAGAGGAAAGACTCTTTTTACAATACTCTATTGCCTTATTAAGTTCCCCCTTATAAAACATAATCTGACCGAGTACACCCAGAGTTGTTGCCTTGCCAATATGATCTCCAATATCTTCAAAGATTACTAAACTTCTTAAAGCATACTCGAGGCCTAAATTTAAATCATCAGTTCCAATACATATATCTCCTAACATTTGTAAGGTATATGCTATTTCATTCTTATTTCCAAATTTTTCTTGTAATTCTAAACACTCTAGAGCTTCTTTGAATGCATCAACATATTCACCTTTAAAAAGATGTGCCCAGGCTCTCCTGAACAAAATATTTTTTTTTTGTCTGTCGAGATATGAAGGTGAAGCATCAGAGAGAGATTTGAGTAAATATTCCGCTTCGGAAAGATTTTTCAGAGCGTTATCATATTGACCAAGGAAGAGAGAATTTGCTTTAAAAAGAAGAGATGTAATAGTTTCATTGGTTCTTCCTAAACTCTGACTTAAATTATAAGCTAATTCCCCAATTCTTATAGTTTCCACATGTTGCTGAAATGAATTTAATATTTTTCCTTTCAAAATAAGTAGAGATAACTGATCCGCTGGTATTAAACCCCCTTTTTTCTCCAAGCTTTCAATAACTTCAAGAGCTTCTTGAAACCTGCCTTCACGCCTTAGGTTTTCAGCATATCTTAAGTCTTTTGGAGCGGAATCTGGCATTTTTGTTGGTTTTCACATTTAAGATTATAACAAAAGAAGTTTGATTTCTTTAAAAGGTTTTACTGCATTTTAAAAATAAATAAATAAAAAAAGAAAAAATTAGGAAATTATGAACTAAAGTGGTACCAGAATTAGTCATATCTTTTATAGGTAAAAATTAACCAGAAGAAACCTAGAACACCTACAATAGTTGCAACAATAGTAATATAATTTGGCCAATATGTCGCATCAAAAGACGCTGGAGCAGATATCCATCCCACAACGGCGGTGATGCCCACTGCTGCCATTATACTTAATACTACTAATCCCATCCCTAGTGCATATTCTTCTTCTCTGAATAAACCTATACCTGCTACAAGGCACCAAAAACCTAACAGAATTGAAATTATTCCTTGACCGCCAAAAATAGAGAGCGCGGGATCACCTGCAGATAACCAAGAAGGAAGTATTATTCCTGCCCAAGCTAAAAGTTCTGTTATGGCTTTCAGAATAAAAAGTGCCCCAATTATGATCATTAATATGTTCAATAATTCATTTGAATCTTTCTTCTTTGCTTCACTCATTTTTAATTCAACTTTTAGGAAATTTTTATTGATTTTTAATATATTAAGATTAAGGTTGAAATGGCAGATCTCTTATTTAAACTTAATTAATTGAAATCATAATACTAATATCTTTTTCTGAATAAGCTAACTTAAAAGAATTAGTAATTACAATAGCAAAAATAATCAGACTTTTTAAATGGAAAATATCATATCGCCAGAAGTAATTTACAAAGGTGTTTTGAATGGAGATTTAAACAAAAATTTCGCTATAGATAAACTAATTTTACTTATAGAGAGTAGTGATAATCCAAGTATTCGATCCCAATCCATAGAAACCATTAATAAATTAAACCTAAGAGAAACTAATATTTTTAAAGTTTTAGAAAGCTCACTGCTTTCAGATGAAAATCCATTCGTAAGAAATTCAGCAGCGAAATTAATATGTAAAGATTATTTAAGTAGCGGTTTAAATTCCTTAATCTGGACAGTACAGCATGAAAAATCCCCTTTAGCCTTAAAAACTATTCACGAATATGCTCACCATTTAAGAAGCAGAGAATTTTCAGAATTGATAAGAGAGCTCGATAATAGACTAGTGGCTATTTCCAATAAGGTCGGAATTATTCCCCAAGAATCAAAATTTATTCTTGATTTGGAGTCGATTTTCACACAAGGTGATGAGCTATATGAGTTGGAATTAGAGAGCTATTCTTTTTTTAAAAATTTAGTGGATCATAAACTTAAGGAATTTTGGCTTACTATAAGCAATTTTCATATTGAATCTCTGAGTTTTAACTATTATAACTGGAAATATTTAAAGGATAACCCAGGTAAGTTTAATTCAATTGCAAAATTAAATGACCCTAATGTGTATTTTAATCAATTTAGAAAATTAAATTATATTGATAATTTACATATTGAAATCCCTCAATCGATTAATCTTCTAACCAATCTTAAAAAGTTAAATATAAGACACAATTATATCAAAAAGCTACCTGAATCATTATTTCACATGAAATCCCTTCAA
>JBHLOF010000124.1:0-9917 GCA_048940805.1 Promethearchaeota archaeon | reverse complement strand
GAATTTTACCCAACTTGGGATGTTCCATCTCTACAATCATGTTTCGAGCTTTTAATTGTGGATCTTGAAGAGCTTCCGCAAAAGATTTTACAGGCATGACACAAGCATCCAAGTTTATAAAAATTTCCATCCATTCCTTTTGTGTCTTTTTTAAGAGTTCATTTTGGATTTCTTCAAAGATTTCTTCTCTTTCTGCTAATCCAGTAATTTGTTTTGACATTAAATCTTTACGATTTAAACCTTTACAAAATTCAATCCAAAATTTTGCTTCAATTATCCCGACTGATAAATATTTATTATCTTTAGTCTTATAAACAGCATAGAAGGGAAAATCCCCGTGTAAGATGTTAATTAAATCACTACTATCGTTCGCAAAATGATAAGCAGCTATCATAGGAATAAAAGAAAACACAGAATCCGTCATCGCAATATCTACATATTGACCAATCTTTTCTGGATTTTTATCTCTTTCAATAATAGCACCTAAAATCCCTATCGCGGTCACCAGTCCCCCTCCTATATCCGCTACTTGGACACCTGGATTAATGGGGGGTCTTCTTTCTTGTTCTTGTTTATAAATTTTTCTTTCCCTAGTTAAATCCAAGATCCCACTAATGCCTATATAGTTTAGATCGTGCCCTGCTATCTGTTCATAGGGTCCATGCTGTCCGTATCCCGTTAGAGAACAGCAAATTATTGAAGAATTTATTGATTTCAAAGTATTATAATCAATCATTAATTTTTCCATTATTTTAGGACGAAATGTATCAAAAACTACATCAGCGCGTCTTACTAATTCGTAAAAAATTTCTCTTGCTTTTTCTTTTTTTAGATTAAGAGTGATTGACTTTTTATTTCTCATTAGAATTGAATGAAAAGCACTTTCCCTGTAGTTATCCTTTTGAAAAAAAGGACCCGGATTACCGTAAGGATAATTAGGGTCTTCCACACGGATAACTTCTGCCCCTAGGTCACTTAATATCATTGTACAATATGGTCCCGGTAACATTCGTGATAGATCTAAAATTACCTTTCCTTCTAATGGTAAAGACATAATTATTAAAAATTTGAATATAATTATTAAAACTTTCTAATGTCAAAATAAGAAAATCCTTGAATTGATCTAAATGGTTTTACGAGATTTAAATTTATAAAAAAAATCAAAGGGTGAGTTTGATATTGATTTCTCATTAATGTTTAAAACATCAAGAGCATTTCGATAGTTTAATAATTCGCTATCTTCTGAGATCGATATTCTATTAAAACCAAGGTATAAATGCTCTAGTTGTTTTAGTATGTTTAATTGCTTAATATTTCTTATTTTATTATTTCTAAGATCTAAAAAGCTTAATTTCTTCAAACTATCAAGACCCTTAATCTCACTAATTTGATTGTAACTCAAATCCAAAAATTCTAAGTTGCTAAGCTTATCTAAATTTTTAATTTCAGTTATTTTATTATTACTAAGGTCCAATCTCCTTAAATCACGAAGATTTTCTAAGCCTTTAATTTCAGTAATTTCATTATTTCGTAGATTCAATATCTCCAAGCTCGATAATTTATCTAATTTTTGAATTTCTAAGATATTATTATCATAGATCATGAGTGATTTTAGATTGGAAAGATTTGAGATCCCTTGAATCTGTGTAATACCATTATTATTTAGATATAAATACTCTAAATTATCTAGCTCATCTAAGCCCTTAATCTCTTTAATTTGATTTCCTTGAAGATGTAAAGATTTTAAGTTACATAAATCACTCAAGCCTTTTATTTCTGTTATATTATTGAAATTGAGATTAAGTTTATGTAAATTTTTCAGATTGCTTAAACCTTTGACATTTAATATACTTTTAATATTTTTACTACTTAAATTGATGGTCTGGTAAGTACCATAAGGGAAAAATATTTTCCCTCCTAAATCCACATATTCTACCTTTGTCAACAAATTTTTTAATTTTAAATTTTCCGTTTGCTTTAAAGCTTTGATTATAAGTATAATTGATGTTTCTGATTCTTCATGTTGAAGAGCCCATTCGATTGGTGTTATTGAGTCCTCAGAGAAATTTTTAATAATTACCTTGGCTGCGTTTCCACGTATTAGCTCATTTAGATCGGATATTAATAAATTCTCAAGGAATACGAAGACATATCTTTCTTTAGAACCAATTAAACCAATTAATTCAATGCAATCTTTCCTTGTTTGGTCGTCCTTTTCGGTTGAGTTTTCAAATAAAGATATAATTAGCTCTGAAGATTTATCCTTGTTGATTTTCTTGCTCTTAAAATCTTCATATATTTCCTTAGGGTTTAGTTTAATCATTAATTAAATTACCAGATTTCAATAGATTCTAAATATTTTATGTTGTCAAACATACGTTATAGTTCTACTATTTCTGCTTCAAGTTTATCTGTATCTATAATAGCGAATGTTGATTTTCCTGTCAAGTAACCGCATAATTCTCCCGGATTCAGCACCAAAACGCCATTATCGAATTTCTCTTTTTTCATAACATGAGTATGTCCAGATACAATAATATCGAATTCATTTGATTTAGCTAATGCTTCTAATGTTGCTGGTCTAGGCATATGTGATACAAATACTCTCTTCCCTCCTAACTCTAAAATCATCTCATTACCGTTTTGGGCTAATTGACATATCTGCCCCAAATTCTGTTTTAAAAACAATCTCTCTCCATCATTATTGCCAAAAACACCGAAAAAATTCTTTTTAATCGACTCATCGAGCTTATCAAACCATTTCTTAACAAAAGGTGCAACATAATCTCCGCAATGGATCACTGCATTAACCTTTCTTTCATTTATTATCGAGACTGCTTGGAGAATATTGTTCATATGGTCATGAGAATCACTAATAATTGCTATTTTCATCCTTTATAACACTCCTTCTGTATAAAAATAATAGGAATTAGATATAATTAAATTAAATTATTATATGATTTATATTAGTACCAATCATTATTTTTGTGATTTTGGCGTGATTGAAGAATTCTTAAAAACTGAAAAAACTCATATCGATAGAGAATTGACGAAATATTTTAATCAATTGAATAAAACCGAAAAAGATATTCTTTTAAAAGATTTCAATACACAATTAAAAGAATTTATATTAAACAAAAAAGCAAAAAGAATACATCCCGTTTTGTTAAATGCTGCGTTCTCAGGTATTGTTAATCCCATGTACTTGGATGATCAGATTGATCACATTCGGGAAATATCCATTGCGGTTGAATTACTACATAGTGGACATTTAATTCATGATGATTTATTAGATGACGATATAGTAAGAAGAGGTAAACCAACTTTTCATAGGCAACTAGAAAATGAATTAGATCAGATTTATAAAAATCTTGATCTCCCAAAAAAAGATGAAATAATAAAATTATACGGAAGAGATATGAGTATTTTGGGAGGTACTCAAGGATATTTGTTAGGATTAGATATATTAAAATCATCGAAGTTTCCTGAGCATACCAAACTCCTAGCGATTAGTGAGTACACTCAAGCTATGGATTATTTGATGAAAGGACAATTAATTGAAGAATATATGAACTATAATAATATAACTATGACATTAGAGCAGTATTTGAACATTGCTGAATGGGAAAGGGCAAGATTGTTTGAAAAATCAGCAAAAATCGGAGCTATTTTAGCAAAAGGTAATCTTCATTATCAAATAAACCCTCTAAGTGATGCCCTATTAAGTATCGGTCAAGCGCACGCAATTCGAGATGATATTATTGATTTAGAAGATGATATCAAGTCTAAGAATCACTCTAAAATCATTTATATTTTGGCAGTTCAAAATACTGATGAAGAGCAATCGAGAGAACTTAATGAAATTTACCATAAAGAAAGTTTAACTAAAAATGACATAAAAGAAGTTGTAGAAATTTTCAATGAAACGAATGCTTTAATAATTGCGGAACATCTAGCTAAAAACTTGGTAGAACAGGCAAAAAATAAGTTAAAAGATATTTATCCTGATCTCAATAAGGAGCAGAAAGTATTCTTCAATGAGTTTACAGAATTTGTATTTACCCGAAAATATTAAATCATTAAGCTACTATAAAATTGGTTTGTTGTTTTTTCAACATTAGATTATTCAATTCTTTAAACACTTCCAAAACATTGTAATTCTCAAGTGCCGATGTTTTGTAGAAGCCGTTTAATTGATTATCATCAAGATAATCAAATATTAAGGTTTCATCTACTACTTCTGATTTAGGAGTCTTTTCGATTAAATCACTCTTACTTCCGACTAATAAAATTGGTATATCAGAGCTTATGGCATTTTTCATTAACTGGTCATACCAAAAGTCTAATTCTTGAAATGATTTAATATTTACAGAGTCAAAAACTAGAAGAGCTCCAGAGGATCCTTCGAGAAACTGACCTACTAATGGTTTAAAGCGTTCTTGACCTCCAAAATCGAAAATTGAGTTCACTATATACTGTTCTCTTAGTGAATTGGGATATCTTTCATTATTTATTTTTAAATTGATAGAGTGAAAATTAATACCTATAGTCGGAGTACTGTCAAAACTGAATGAATTGAAGCAATATCTGTTAAAAAGGCACGTTTTACCGACAGAATTACTACCACATATTACAATTTTAAAGCTATAAAGAATATTTTTATGGTTATAACCCATCGAGTGACAAACCTCTTTTTAAATAATAAAGGAATCTTAAATCATGAATCAAAATGATACATCTAATATGTTATACCAAATTATAAGAGAAAATTATTAAATCCTTAAAAAATTTGCTTGAGCGTTAAGGCTTATAAAAAAATAACTTCTTCTAAAATTGAATAAAATTTTAAAAATGTTAATTTTATTTAAATTAAGTAAGTATTATATTGTAATTTTTAAAAAAACTATCTGGTATCTTCTATGGCTATAAAATATCCTGCGGAACATATTATCATAAGACCTCCTGTTGAGGCTTACTCAGTTTTAATTGCTGTTACAGGAGGATGTTCATGGAATAAATGCAGATTCTGCGGAACATACAAGGGGATGTATGGTCCTACACAGGATTATGCGATACGACCTATAGATGATGTTAAAAAAGACATTGACCAGGCTGCTAAATACAATTACCATGAGTTTCCGGTATTTTTAGCGGGAGGAAATCCAACCTCTGCTCCCACTGAATATCTAGCTGAAATTGTAAAATATGTAAGAGTTAAGCTAAGAAATGTACCCCGTGTAAGTTGCTATTCCAAAGCTTTAGATATATTAAGGAAATCCGATGAAGAATTAAAAACACTTGCTAATGCAGGATTAGATATCGTCTATATGGGACTAGAAAGTGGTTCAAACATAATCTTGAGATTAATGAAAAAAGGAACAAATGCAGAATCATTTATTAAAGCGGGAAAAAGACTCTTAAACGCAGGTATTAAATTGTCATTATACATTATTTTAGGTTTAGGGGGCCATAAATATTCACAAGATCACGTGAAAGAAACAGCAAGAGTGCTTACAGAAATTAATCCTACCATTTTTAGATTTAGAACACTAAATATATCGCCCAGTATGCCTTTATGGGAAGATTTAACCTCTGGGGAGTTTACTCTTTTGAGCCCATTAGAAAATCTGATAGAGGAAAGAAATATCATTGCTAATCTAGGTGATAATGTTACCTCTCAAGTTTTTAATGATCATATTAGCAACTTTTGTGATTTCGAGTCACTTAATATCAAAAATGACCGTGATTTATTCATTAAAGCTCTTGATTCCTTAATTAGCGACCCAAGAATTCGGAAAATGCCAAGACGCAACTTAACTCAACTATAAAATATAACTACATTAAGCTACAAGTGCAGCATATTCACTATACATTTCCTTAATTTATTTTTTTGGCAGAATTCCATAATGTTCTGATATTACTTTATAAATAAATCTTGAAGCAATTTCAAGAAAATGATATCTCAATCATTCCTACATTTAGATATAGATGAATAAGTAGTTAATATTGAAAGATTTAGGAGTAAAAAGCTGATTGTTTAAAAAGTATTTCTCCATAAGGAGATAGATGAAGACTTAACTTAAAATGGCATCCGTTGTAAAATTTTTTCAATAATTCGATTTAAATATATGATGCGCTATTTTCTATATAAGGTAGTAGCGTATTCACATAACTGTATAAGAATATATATTTACTCAGATTTTTTTGAATCTTACTTTAAAAATCTAAATTATTATTCATTGAATTGAAAGAGATGAAAGAATAATCATGATAAAAAGATATTCCAAAAAAAAAAAAGAATTCACAATAATTTTCTTTATCCTCATATTTAATCTAATTTCAATTACTCTCCTTTCAAATGGTACTTTATCTGCAAAAAAGCAGGATCCTATTTCGTCAATACAAACATCCTCGAATGGACCTCCTAATAAACACTTTTTCAACTATTATAAAGTAATAACCATTAACCATAGCTTGGTTTTTGGTACAGGGAGCCACGCAAACTTTCCAGTCTTAATATCGATTTATGATTCAGACTTGCACGATAAAGTTCAATCAAATGGGAATGATATTGCATTTGCTAATGATACCAGTTGGTTAGATCATGAAATTGAGCTTTTTAATCAAACATATAACGGTACTCACGCTCATATAATTGCTTGGGTTCGTATTCCAACCTTATCGACATCAGTTGATACAATAATTTATATGTATTATGGTAATTTGACTATGCCCTCTCAACAAAACCCAGAAAGTGTTTGGGAATCAAGTTTCAAGGGTATTTGGCATTTAAGTGAGGACCCTTCAGGATCATCCCCTCAGATGCAAGATAGTACATTAAACGCTAATCATGGAACAGTTGCCAATTTGGATACTGATGATCAAGTAAACGGTCAAATCGATGGGAGTATTGATTTTGATAATGTACAAGATCATATAAATTGCGGCAACGATTCATCTTTAAATGTGGGTTCAGGTGAATTTTCATTATCTTTATGGTTTAATTTTGATGGAATAAATACTGGATTTATTGCTGGAAAAGGAGCCTATATTGGTGGAATTAGGTATTCTATTTGGATAACTACTTTGAAAAGGTTAAGAGGAGAAATTGATGATGGAGGTGTAAATAAATATATCGAAACTAGTACAACTTTTGATGATAGTAAATGGCATTATGTCGTATTGGTAAGAGATGAGAGTTATTTACGATTATATATTGATGGCTCTGAATATGCGCTTAACCCGATCCCTGGTTATGGTTCTCTTGATATGACGCAGCCATTCTACATGAATACAATAGAAAGTTCTCAAGGTGGTCCAACTAGTGATTGGACTACTGTTAAGCTAGATGAGGTTCGGGTTTCTAATTCTGCTCGCTCAGAATATTGGGTTGCTACAGAGTATGAAAATCAGAATAATCCAAATTCGTTTTATTCAATCGGAGAAGAATATTCAGCTCAAGAATTAAATGATTATTATTTTACTTATTATAAAGAAATAATTATAAAACATTCATTGGTAAGTGGTCAAGATGACCTTCTTAACTTTCCAGTCTTAATTTCTTGTTTTGATAAAGATTTACATGATAATGTTCAACAATCAAATGGAAATGATATTGCCTTTTCTGATGGTCTGACTTGGTTAAATCATGAAATTGAATACTTTAACCGATCATATAATGGAACTCACGCACAGTTGGTTGCCTGGGTTCAAATACCAACCCTTTCAACTTCTTCGGAAACAGTTATTCGAATGTATTATGGTAATTCAACGATGGGTGTGCGTGAGAATCCGGAAGGAGTATGGGATTCAAACTATAGGGCTGTTTGGCATTTATCAGAAAATCCCGTGGGAACAATTTACGATTCGACTTCAAATGATAATGATGGATCTTCAGCAGGTTCTATGACTTCTGATGATTCAATCCTTGGAAAAATAAATGGCGCGCTAGATTTTGATGGGGTTGATGATACAATTGACTTAGGGTCATGGAATTATCCAACAGATTTTAATGCCAGTTCGGGTACCTTTTCTTTTTGGATTAGACGCGAGTTCCTTGATTCTGAATCAGAGGATCAATATGTCCTACAAACAAAAAATTCAGGTACAAATCGTATCTTTTTTAGATTTGATGGTGGGAGTATTGATTGGAGATTTCAACATGAAGGTAGCGATATTCAAAAAACAGTTCAACCAGATGCAGAAAATATACCTAAATCAGAATGGATCTACGTGGTCCAAAGTTGGGATGTAAATTTAGATTTCCTAAAGGCTTATGTAAATGGGACTTTGTTTGATTCAACGACTGGATTAGGAACACCAGTTACTGGATCTTATGAGGTTTCAATTGCAAGTAATGGGGGAAGTAGTGATTTCTTCTATGGGGGAATAGATGAAGTTAGAATCTCTGACATGCCTAGGACGGATGGTTGGATTTCGACTGAATTTAATAATCAGTATAACCCTCTCTCTTTTTATTCAATTTCGAAGGAATATACTTTATCAGGAATACCTTCTAATGAAAATTATTTCAAAAATTATAAGGAAATCGTAATATCTCATACGATGGTGAGCGGAACAGATGATCTTATTAATTTTCCTTTATTAATTTCCACTTTCGATAATGACTTACGCACTAAAGTTCAGGCTGATGGTGATGATATCGCATTTTCTTTTAAGGGTGCCTGGTTGGATCATGAACTTGAAATTTTTAACCAAACATATAATAGTAGTCATGCTCAGCTGGTTACTTGGGTAAGTATTCCAAGATTTTCAACATCGTTTAATACAATTATCCGTATGTATTATGGGAATACAACAATGGGATCGCGAGAAAATCCTGAAGGGGTTTGGAACAGCAACTATAAGGGTGTATGGCATCTCTCAGAAACAGCTGGAAGTGCTTTAGATTCTACATCCTATAGCACAGCCGGGTCAATTTCAGGAACAGTCATTCGAGATCCAACAGGAAAGATCGATGGTGCATACAATTTTGGGAGTAGTGGCCAAATTAATTTTGGTGATCCCCCGGATGGGCATTTTGATATGGGTACTGGAAGCTTTTCTGTGAGTTTTTGGTTAAATATAGATGATTCTACAGGAAATTATCAATTACCTTTATATAAAGGTGCAACAACTGACATTGAAGTTGGATATGATTTTGAAACAAATTTGGATGCATCAGCCCTGTCTTTTCGTATTTGTGATGGTACAAGTGTAGTATCAACTACGAATATAGATATTGAATTCGATAATTGGATATATCTCGTTGGAGTTGTTGATAGATCATCAGATTTAATACATCTTTATGAAAATGGGCTACCAGTTGGTTCTGGAACTAGCATTACTGGAGTTGGAAATTTAGATAACAGTATACCTTTGAGAACCCCATATTCAATTTATGATCTCGATGGTTTATTAGATGAAATTAGGATTTCCAATATAGCTCATTCTGCAGATTGGATTGCGACAGAATACAGCAATCAATATAATCCTTTATCATTTTTAACCATAGGCTCAGAAGTATCTTTTGATACAACACCTCCAACCTTCGCTAATTTGATGGAAAGCTCAGATCCGATAGAATTAGGGGAAACTGAAATTATTACAATAAATGTGACCGATGCTTCAGGAATAAATCAAGTAAAAATTGATTTTGAAGGAGATAATCATTCTATGGCCAATATTGGTGGAGATACATGGCAATATGACTCCTGGACACCTAGCAGTGTTGATAATTATACTTATACAATCTGGATGGAAGATAATTATAATAATTGGAATTCTACTTCTGGTACAATCGAAGTTATTGATACTACTTCACCAACATTCTCGGATTTGATTGAAAGTGCGGATCCATTGCAGTTAGGTCAAAATGAGACAATTACCATCAAGGTATATGATTCACCGGGTTCGGG
>JBHLOF010000123.1:0-9985 GCA_048940805.1 Promethearchaeota archaeon | reverse complement strand
TTAGAGGCAAAAAGTGGACCTCATGTAATCCAAACAGAAGATCCATTTGCAGCAGAAGTAAGAGCTATGTTAGAAGCTAAAAAAGCACAACCTGAAATTCGAGAAAAAGATAAGAAGAAAAGAAAAAAATCTAACGTAAATATCTGTCCAAATTGTAGTAAAATCATGATGGGCGATAAAAAAAATTGCCCTTCTTGTGGTTTTGTAATGTTTTGATTGTCATTCATGACAGTACGGATAACCTCTAATTCCTAATTTAAATTTTTTATAATGGTTATCTTTATTAATTCCTTAGAATCAATAGATTATATTAAATAAAGATATGCCACAGAATAGAAACATAAAACTTTAGGTAATAAAAAATGTCAAATGATATTTTCACTTTTCTTGTTGGTGGTAAGGCGGGAGAAGGAGTAAAGAAAGCAGGTTCTGTTGCGGCACACATCTTTTCCAGCTTAGGTCGTCATGTTTTTCAAATGGATGATTACATGAGCTTGATAAGGGGTGGACATAATTTTTCTGTGGTGAGCACAGCACCCAGATGGATTAGTAGTCATTACATGAATGCAAATTTAGTAGTAAATTTTGATAAAAGGAGTTATGAAACCCATATTAACAATATTGCAAAACCTGGAATTATGATTTTTAATTCGGATGAAGTAGATGTCGAGAAAGGGATCGGAATTCCATTGACTTCAGAAGCGGAAAAATATCCTATGAAAGAATTGATGTTTGGTGTTGGTGCTGTAGCTATTTTATCTGCAGTTATAGGTTTTGAAAAAGAAGAAATGAATCAAATTATTAGAGATGAATATCCTAGGGGAATTGAAGATAACATAAGTTATGCAGATAAAATTTACAATATGATATATCCCGATTGCGGAAAGAAATTTGAATTAGATAAAGGAGATAAAAAAAGACCTATTATTACCGGAAACGAGGCAATTAGTCTAGGTGCTATAGCTGGGGGATTAGATGTGTATTATGGTTATCCTATGACTCCTGCATCGAGCATTTTACATTTTCTAGCCCATGAGGCTAATAATTTTGGTTTAGCTGTTGTCCATGCTGAAAGTGAAATAGCAGTAATTAATATGGCTATTGGTTCATCATTTACAGGAGTAAAATCAATGGTAGGTACAAGTGGGGGTGGATTTGCTCTAATGACTGAAGGTTTTTCTCTAGCAGGTATGACTGAAGCACCTGTCTTAATTATATTATCTCAGAGACCAGGACCAGCGACAGGAGTTCCTACTTATACAGAACAAGCTGATCTAGCTTTTGCGTTAACAGTAGGACATGGGGATTTCTTAAGAATAGTTGCCTCACCAAGAACAGTTAGGGAAGCGTACTATCTTACTGCTGAAATGTTAGATTTAGTATGGAAGTTTCAAACACCAGGAATATTGCTAACTGAAAAACATCTATCAGAAAGTAGCATGACAGTTGAAATTGATTTGGAAAATTCAAAATGGGCAGAACCAAAAATGTATAAAAATGGTGATTATAAACGTTATCTTGATACAAAAGATGGAATTTCTCCTCTGTTATTCCCTCCCTCAAACCAAATAATTAAGTGGAATAGCTATGAACATGATGAATTGGGCATTACAACCGAAAACGCTGATAAAATCTCTTTTATGCATGACAAGAGAAATAAAAAATTAGCAGCTTTAATAAATTACTTAAAGGGACAAGAAACAGTTAAAAGACTACATGGTGAACATCCAACGAATATATTCACTTATGGATCAACGTATATGAGTGTTTTAGAGGCTCTCAGATATGGACAAATGAACCCCACAACTATTGCACCCATATATCTGAGTCCATTGCCTATATGGGAACTAGAGGAATATAAAAATCAAGATAACATAGTTATAGAACAGAGCTCAACAGGACAATTTACTAAACTTTTAACTGAAAAAGCGGGTTTAGAGATAAGAACTACAATCAAACAATACAATGGACGTCCATTTGATCCAATTGAATTATCAAATAAAATAAAGGAGGTGCTTCAATAAGATGGAGGATCTTAAAACATATGCTGAAATTACATGGTGTCCTGGATGTGGAAATTTTGGAATCTTCACAGCAATAAGAAATGCTATCCCTCTACTAGAACAAAAAGGGATTAAAAGAGAGAATATAATTATGACAGCGGGAATAGGGTGCCATGCAAAGATTTTCGATTACCTTAATTTAAGCGGGATTTATTCATTGCATGGAAGAGAAATAACCACTGCCTCTGGATTGAAAATTTCTAATCCTAATTTAAAAATAATCACTTTTTCTGGCGATGGAAGTGGATTAGGAGAAGGTTTAGCCCATACTCTCTTTGCAGCAAAACGCAACATGGATATCACCATGATACTTCATAATAATGGAGTTTATGCTTTGACCACAGGTCAGTTTTCTCCTTTAACTCAAGAGGGTTGGAAGGGTCCATCAACTCCAAAAGGAAGTTTTGAGATTCCTTTCAATCCCATTTCTTTACTTATTGAAGTAGGAGCAACATTCGTAGCAAGATGCTATGCTGGAGAAATTAAACATTTAACGGAAACTCTTGTAAAAGCTATAGAACATGAGGGTTTTTCCTTTATCGAAGTTTTACAACCCGCAATGCCCTATCACAAATGGGAAGAATTTAAGGATAAGATTGAATATATTGGTGAAGAACCGAAAACAATAGAAGAAGCTTTAATTGCTGCTAGGAATTTACATAGGTTTACCATAGGAATTTTTTATCAAACTCACAGACAAGTATATCATAAGGGATTATATGGAGATCATAACCCAATAGGTAATAAACTGTCGAGAAATGAAAGGATAGACAATATCCGTAAAATTCTTGAATCAAAATAATGTATATGTTAAATTTTTCTTAATAAATTTTCATAATAAGCTTTTTGAATAAATTGATAATGAAAACCTTATACTACTATCAATAAAATATCCAAAATTATTCCATAATATATCATCGTTATGAATTATCTCTAGAGCTTTTTGGTATTTTTCAATAGCTTCTTCATATTTACAGAATTCAACTAAGATATCTCCGAAGTTTTTCCATATTATTATAGGGACATTCGCTCCACATTTAGGACATTTTTCAGTTGCCAATTATAGACTCACCTTCTTTTTCTTTATTAATTAATTTTATACTTATCCAAAATACATTAAAATTTTTGATCTATTATTATTTTCGCACCATTCTATACAATATTTCATATAATCCTTAAGCTCATCAATAATATACATAGCTTGCCGATTCTGACCTTCTATCATTTGATGCTTTAACATAATTTTATCAAACATAGAGATATTTATTCGTTCTTGAATTTGCCTTTCCATCATTTTACTTATCCCCATAGGATCCATTAAAGGTCCAGAAAGACTATTTTTAAGCTTATCATCTTTATCCATAGTTATCAAAATCTCATAAGCACGTTTTAAATCCTTCAATTGAATATATTTTTCAATACCAAGGCCTGATACTACTCCATCACAATCTGAAGCATTGATTAATCCGAACCAATCATACCCATTATATTTTATTTTTTCGAAACAATTTGCTGGCGCTTCCATTCCAGCAATATTTCTTTTGTTCTCTTCATCATACGAAGAAATATCATAACCCATCTTTTTTCACCTTTTTTTTTTTTAACTTATATTAAATCATATATATAGCTTTCCTGACGATATGTTGAGACTAAAAATTTTGAAGAATCGGGAGAGAAATTGATACATGCTACTGATTTTCCTGGACCAGAAAAATGTTTGATAACCTGTTTTTTATAAATATCACATATACATATTCTCCCATCCTGCCCATAAAATCCAAACAATGTACCATCAGAATTAAAGGCATATCTCTCATTCTTATAGAATTTATGATAGTAAATCTTTTTCTCTTCATCTTTTTTGCTAATTTCTCTTATTGGAAACACAGCAAGTTGAGATTGTGTTTTAATATCCCATACTTCATAATCTCCTTTTTTAGTTTCATAAGCAATCTTAGAGAGATCAGGTGCTATAGATAGTGCCAAAAAGTTATGTACATGAGGAATGAACTGTTCTAATATGTATGAATCATTATAATTCCACACTTCCAAGTTACCCCCTCGGTAACAGAATATTTTTTCTCCGTTGAAATCGGCAGCAATTAGATTTGAAGTGTAATAGTGAAGTGTCTTTGCTATTTGAATAAGTTCACCGCTCTCAGTATCCCATGCTTCTAGACCTTGAGAGTTAGAAAGGGTAAAAACTTTCTTTCCACTTTCAGTAATAAAACCTAAATTTGTTCCTGAGTCTTTGCAATCTAAACTAAAACCTGTGTAGTTAACAATTTTAAATTTACCGTCTATCGTTTGGACAGGGTAAAATCTAACAACATTCACAACATTTCTATCTTCCCATAAATTTCTTTGGTAATATGCTGTAATAACTCTATGGGTGTTAGGAACAAATGTAGCCCAAGAGCTAATAAAATTCCCCCTTTGATCATGGTCAATAACTTTTTCAGCATTTTGAAGATCCCAGACTTTTATGGAATAATCAACGGGACTAAATAATGCAAGAGTATTGTCATAAGACAATTGGCAGTTATCTACAGATGCAAATAATGGAAGTGTTTCGAAAAATCTAGTATCTATAATTATCTTTTTATCTTTTTTTTTAATATCTGGGACTGAATCTTTTTGTGATTCCTCTTTTTTTCCAAAACCTTTATCTTTAGCACCCTTTAGTATTGTGCCAATCATCCATCGCCCTTGTAAGTCTTTACATTGTTGAGCTAATCTAGTGTTTCCTGTGTTCTGTGTATATTTCTCACATTCCCCTAATTTCAATACTGCCATTGGAAAGTTACCCATTTCTTCTAGGAGAAGACCATGTTCATATAACGTTTCTTCAACAGTACGATGATCATTTAATTTCTTTGAATTAATGACTATTTCTTCATATTTCTGCTGGGCAAGATCATAATTTTTTTTGTCCTTTTCTACTTTTGCGAGTTCAAATAATACCCTGTTTTGGTATGAGCGGTTATCGATTATTTTCGCAAGATTTATTGCTTCATTACATAATTGTTCTGATAGATCATATGCATTAATCATCCTTGCTTGCTCTGAAATATGAATTAACTCTTCGAAAAATCTATTATAATCTCCTTCAAGTATAATTAAATCTAACAACTCTAATTCTGCTTTTATTGCTTGTCGGACTTGTCCAGTGCGTATTAATAACCCGATTAATTGATTGTATCCAATTATTTTCTGAAATAAACTACTTTCAAGCAATGTAATATGTAATCCTTCCACTATCATTGATAAAGCTTTCTCATAGTTATTTTTTCCTCCATAAATCTCTCCCATATTCATTAATGCCATAGCAAACGCACTTTTGTCATTAATTTGTTCTCGAAAATCTTTAACTTGCTCATACACTTCTAATGCTTTATCTAGATTACCCGCTCTCCAGTAACAGGTAGCAATACTTCCCATAATATGTGATTTTTCTTTATTAGATATAATAGTCTCAACTTTTTTTAGATAATCTTCATAATTTTTTACAGCATTTATGAAATCGCCTTTTTGCTCAAAAATTTTTGCCTGGACTAATGCTTTCTCATCATCACTGTTAAAAATGTCTAATCACTCTTCTTTTTTGATAGAATAAATTTTTTTTGAAATAAGGTATCTTTTTTTAGTTTGTCTTGAATGAGTTTCTTAATATTTTTATTAATTAATGTGAGATCAAGTCCAGTATAATCTTTTCTGGTAGGTTGGATCTGGAAGTGAGTCTCAATACCGACTTTTCCTAGCTGTGCTTTTGTGTTAGTGGGATCAAGTTTTAACGCTTGATTATAACATTCAAGAGCTCCGTTATAATCCTGAAGTAGTTGTAGAGCAGTTCCTTTCATTAACCAAATATCATCTAAATACGGATTGATCTCAAGGATCTTAGTAAAAATGTCAACCGCTTTCTTATAATCCTTTTCAATCATCATATTTCTCGATTTAGTAAGTAATTCTTTTAATATCATCGTGGTGTCTTTATATTTATTCAAATTTTTCCCCTCAATATTTTTTTCTGTAGACTCTTATTAAACTCACTAAATTGTCTTAGGTTTCCAATATTTCTTATATAGATTATATTTTTCTTTTGCACTATTTTCTAGTGTATACAAGTGATATTGCTTTGCTTCATGAATTATATCTTCCAATTTATCCTTCGCATTAATGTATTCCTTATTTTCGATTATTTCATCGACTTCTTCTAAGTTTTTTATAAGTTCCCTTTCTTTTTGTAATTCAAGCGCCTCTTGTTCTTTTTGACTTACTCCCATTTCTTTTTTGTACTCCTCATCAGTAACTTCTTTTCTCTGTAATCGTTGCAGTTTTATCTTTGACCTTTGATCAGTTGGCTCTTCCTTTAATAACATCTGTATATGTTCAATTGCTTTTTCTTTCTCTCCAAGAGCTTCATAACTCTCAGCAATTCCATAATGAAATCTATAATTTTCAGGGTTAAGTTCAATTCCTTTTTGTAGACTTTGAATAGCTAACTCATATTGTTTGATTTGTTGATGAAACATCCCTTTTAATCCCCATTTAAATCCTGAATTAGGATCGCGCTTCAATGCTTCTTCCAAAAAGTTTAGTGCTTTTTGATTTTTCCCATATTTCGCATAACATTCCATCATCAAATACGATAAAATATCATCTTCATGAGGATATATTCTTGCAAGTTGCTCAAATAGTTCCGTTATTTGTTGAATGTTATGTAGTCGAAAACCATGTAGAAATAACTGAAATAGATGCGCTGATAATTTTTTGTTTTCTATTCGTCTGATTAATTCAAGTACTTTTTTATTAAATGGAGATAATTTATCTAGAATTTCTCTTCCTTGTTGCATTAATTTTTGTCCTTCTCCTGTTTTTGTGTATTTATCTAAGAAATCTTTAGCCATTGATCCAACCGCTTCACCTATTAAATCTTCAACACTCATACTCAGCATTTTTTTCACTTGAGCACCTAACCCTGGAATTTCTAACATTTTTGCAATATCTGCTCTTTCTTTACTCGATTTACTTTTTAAAAAAGGAGAACATTTCAAGCAGACTATATCCTTTTTTGGAAATAATTCACCACATATAGGACACTTTATTTTTTTTACCACAATAATCACTTAATAATTTTTAGAGGTAATTAAAGTATAATTTTTGTCTTATTATTGGATAGGATATTTATCAATAAAAATAATATTAAATCCTTGAGTGTCAATTTTTTCTAATTTCGATAGATCTTGATTTACTCCTTACTATAGGTCTTAAAATAGATATAGAACGGTAACCTTTAAATGAAAAACCATACATATACTAATATATTAAAAAAAAGACAAAAAAAGGGAAAAAAATGAGTCAAAATCATCAAAATGCAATGGGATGGAATAAAAAAGCATTTGAATATGAAAAACAAGGCAATATTGAAGAGGCACTTCGTTGTATTGAAGAAGCTTTAAAAATACAGCCTAGAAGTGAATTTTTTCTTTTAAATAAAGCAACCATTCTGGAACGGGCAGAGAGATATCAAGAGGCTATCCAAATTTACAAACAGCATCAAAAGGATGTCCCTCAGAGTATGAATGGGCTAATCGGCATTTCACGAATTTTGAAAAAACTCGGTAGACATGAGGAAGCAAAACCATATGAAGAAGAATTAAAAATTCGAGCAAATCCTGATACCAGTCCTTATACTCTTATAATTGATCCAAGAAAGGGTCCATTAGATGCATATATGAGTAAAATCAATACTCTTATGGGATTGGGAAGAAAAAATGATGCAACAAAATTTTGTTTTGATTATATAACCAAATTTGGTGATAATCATTGGATTGATACTGTTTTAGCCAACATATTTTTAGGAGAAGGTTCGTGGAAACTAGCATTAGAATATTGTGATAAAGCGTTAAATATTAAATCCAACTTTTATGGGGCTTTATTAGTAAAAGGAAATACCTATATACAAAAAAAAGAACCGAAAAATGCAATGAAATGTTTAAACATCCTACTTAAACAAAAAAATGTCCCTGATAAAGAGCGAGCAGAAGCACATTCCGCAATGGGTGCAGCCTTAATAGGATTACGTCAACCTAAAAAGGCTTTAAAAAGTCTAGATGAGGCGTTAAAGCTCAATCCTAACATTGGGGCTGCTTGGTTTATGAAAGGGAATGCATTATTAAATTTGGGAAAAATTTCAGAAGGTATGAAAATGCTACAAAAAACTTTAGAAGTGGATAAAAGCTTCACACCCATAATTGATCAGATGCTTCGAGAAATGAAACTACGGTAATTCTTAGGTTTTTTATATACGTTTCATTTACCATTTTTCTATTTCTTATTTAGTTAAAAAACACTTTATTTTAAGAGCCAATAAACATATAGAGTTCATTCTTTTTAGGATTATAAATTACGCTTTCGATAACTAAATCCTCAAGATAATGACCCCATATTCCATATTTACCTCCTGCTCGTTTTCGATTATATAAATTGTTGTATGTGCCTGGATCACCACTTTCTTCATCTTCCTCCTTATATATCTGCTTGTAAGCTTCGTAAATACTTTTAAAAATAAATAATCTTGTAAAGCCTCCTTTTTTTTTTAATTTAATCCTAACTTTTGCTGAAAGGGGATAATCTATAACCATGGTTAACTCTTCTTCATCAATAACAACTTCATTAGGTTTAATTAGTCTTACTCTTTTCTCTTCATCTTCATAATCAAGAATATATGGCACATGGAAATCAGAACTTATATGAAGCCAAAATTTTGTATAACCATAAGGATCTGTTATGATAGCACCAAGTTCTTCTTTCATAAGAGGCAATTTTTCATCTATAGAAGGCAATTCTTCATTCGAATCGGCAATAAAATCTTCATTTACTTTTGGTGCTATAAATGCGGAACAAATGTTATTTCTAATAATCAAGGGATATGGCATGTTTGGAATGCCTATCTCAGGATCTTTCACAATTTTTAATGCATAATAGAAATATTGTTTAGAGTAGGAGAAATCTCTAAATTCAAAATCAGCGTTAATTCCTATTCCACCCTTAATTAAATCTTGCTTATAAAAATCTGCTAATGAATAGAATCTGATTTCTGGATCGTTTTCAGTAGGATATATTGAAAACTGATCTTGTTTACCAAGTTCAATAGCCATTATTTTCAAAGTATCGAAAATTCGTCCTTTCTCAGTAAAGAAGTCTAATTCTTTTACTTTCGATTCTACCCAATCCATCAATTCATCTAGATTTTTCATGATATTATAATACATTTTTGTCTTATACTTCTAAAGGAAATTTAAAAATAAAAATTATTTTAAATCCTTGAGTGCTGAATTTTTCTGATATTCTTTTACTGATTATTTATGATTCTTAGAATTTACGAATTTAATAATATGATGAGTTAAAATTATTAGGAGGTTTAAGTAAAAAGTGTTTTATTTATACTACTATAAGTTAATTTTTGATAAAAATATATATTTTAAACTTAGAAGGCATCAAAATAGCGAATCCCGATTTAAAAGTTATTAACTTCTCTGGGGATGCAAATGGATTAGCGGAAGGATTAGCCCATACTATGTTCGTAGCAAAACGAAATCAAGATATAACATTTATTCTACACAATAATAGCGTATATGCTCTTACAACTGGTCAATTTTCTCCATTATCAGAAAAAGGCTGGAAGGGGCCTTCGACTCCTGGAGGAAGCTATGAAAAACCATTTAATCCTATTTCTTTAATGATTGAAGCCGGAGCAACTTTTGTAGCAAGAGGATTTGCAGGAGATACAAAACATCTCACCGATCTTATGTTACAAGGAGTTAAACACCAGGGTTTTGTTTTCATAGAAGTCTTACAACCTGCTGTTCCATACCATAAATGGGAAGAATATAGAGAACAAGTCGAGTATCTTGAAA
>JBHLOF010000025.1:0-41785 GCA_048940805.1 Promethearchaeota archaeon | reverse complement strand
GCTAAGTATTTGTCTGAATTTTGGAAATGTTGTTTTTGAAAAATATTGAAATTTTCCTCATTAGTTGTAAATTCATGATCTAATATTTTTACTTCGGACTCAAGGAGTATATCTCGCAGTTTTGGACTTATTCTTCCACAAACATGGATGGAAGAAAGTTTGTCTATTCCCGAAATTGATTTGTTTAATATCTCTAGAAGAAACTCCTCAGAATGAAACAAAGGTTTTCTTCCTACTAGAATTCCTAAAAGAGGTTCATCCATGGAAATTATATCGATCCCCATATCATTATAAGCTTTTCCTACGCTCTTCATAACATCAGCAAGTTTTTCTACAGCCCAATCTAACATTATAGCTCTTGGTTCTGAAAATACTTTCGCTTTAATTCCCTTTGCTAGATCCCCTGTTAAAATAATTTCAGAGGCTAAAGTCAATGGTCCCGTAAGGCAAGCTTTTGTACCTTTAATTTTCCCAAAAAGATGTTTCCTTTCATTAAAGAAATTCTTAATAAATCTACCGTATTTTAAAGCAATGGGTTCCTTTGGAATTTTAAAATCATCAGATAAATAAAATGCTGCATCAATTTCCTCCAATTGATCAATGTTATCAGATAGAGGTGATAAGAATTGATCAATCATGGAAATTAATTGGGGATAGCAAGGATAATCAATACCAATTTCAATTAATTCGTTAAATATCCTAACCATGTTTTTCGTATTATTACTTAAAGGCCAACTGCCAACGACGGTAGTGAATAATCCTTCTTTATCCATAATAATTATAAAAATTATTAGAATTTAAACATAGAATAGATGATTATGCAGTATTTGCATAGAATATGCTCAGAAAAGAATTAAGTATAGAAACCTTTATTATCAAAACTCCTGCTGTTTTGTTTTATCGATTCTAATTCTTCAAGGTTCTGCTGTAAAGATTGAATCTTATTGTCTATGAGATAAATCTCTTTATTTAGATTTCTATAAGTTCTAAAATAATCACTTTCGGAGATAGAACCTTGGTCAAATTTTGTTTCGAGTTTTTTCAATGTCGCCTTAAGACTATATCGTTCTTTCTCTAATTCGAGCATTCTTTCTTGTTTCTCTTTATCTAATTTAAACAGTTTTCTCTTGTATCCATAAGATTGATTTATCGGTGAATTGGCTGAATTGAACAAATCAGATAAATGGTTTTTACTATAATCTTGAAAAGTTTTGTCATTAAATAGGTCTTGATGTATATAGTTGGAATTTTGAGTTATGAAGGTTCGGGGATGTTCTAATTTTCTAACTAAAATATCCTTTTCATAAGGATTAATTCTTACTTCATTAGCTTCTTGTGGATTATAGTTTTGGTATCTGTTTGGATTATAAATATTTTGAGGGAAGAATTTACTTTGACCTTGTAGAGGTAAAGGTAATTCTCCTGTTTGATTATTATAATTAAAGGCTTGAGGAAATTGACCCGGGTTATACTGAGGGTAACCAGAATTTTGATAATTTACGTTTTGCATTCTAGGTGGATATCCGAAATTTGAATTTTGGTAAAGCACCCCGTATGGATAATTTTGAGGAGTTAAATTTCTATTTTGGTTAGGATATAAATGAGAGTTTTGTGGTGGGTTAGTTATATTAGTTGTATTCTCATAACTCTTGTTATATTGGCATTTTAAACTAAAAAATGAATTAATACTTTCCTCGATGAAATCGATTAAGCCATTTAAATCTATATCAATCCTTTGTAGATTTGTTGCGGATTTTCTATCATAAACGGTAGTTTCATCAAAAGTCCTAGCCAATAATATGTATTCAATAACTCTTGAGAGAGATTTAGGAGGTAGTGTGAATTCATATTTTCCATATTCAAATTCTATGTATAACTTCTTGAAAATCTTTCCTTTATCCTTAATTCTAATTAAGTCTCCAACAGGAGCTTTAAAGATTAATGCTTGTTTTTTCTTTCTTACCCCATATTCATGAACGAAAGATAAATCTAAGTTTGTTATGAATAAAATTCCTTTGTCTTTTTTGAGTTTATCTTCAGTATTTAAGCCGTTGATCAATTTTGCGTAAATGGCATAAACGGGCTTTTCTTTTTCTGCTAGATTTAAGAAATTTTTATAAGTTGAAAAATACAAATTGATTTTCTCAAGAAATTTGAGATTGTTTTCAAAGGAATTTATACTTTTCTTAAAAGTCCTGAAGTTATTTTCTAAGAAATCATTAATAGAGCTGTGACTTCTTACAAGATTATCATATATATTCTCTATAATCGTTATATTAGTATTAGGTTGATTATAAATGTCAAGGAAGTAGCTCTGATTTAGTATCATCTGCTTGTAGAGTGCTTGAGTTTTATCGCATAAAGTATTTTGGACATATATAAATAATTTAAAAAGAGCTAATAAATCAGATTCCATTTTTGGAAAATGATAACATCTTATAGGAGGATCTCGCGCTTTTTTTATTTCTTTTTGAAGCAAAAATAATTGATCGAGAATTTCTTTCAGTGGAGAAATAAATGAACGAGAAAGTTTAATTAAGTCTAAGAAGTTTTTCTCTAATTCTTCTTTTTTCTCATATATATTAATTATATTATGTGAACCACATTTTGGACATGATTTTAAAAGTTGATTTACTTTAATTATGTTTTCTTTACCACATTCTTTGCATGTATTTTTCTTTTCAGAATCAGATTTTTCGATATTATTTGAATTACAATCTTGACAGGATAAAACCTCAACTTTTTTTTCATGTAAACAGTCAGAACAGCAACTAACACCACATTCCTCGCAGTAATAAGCTAATTTCACATATCTCTGACAAAAACGGCAAACTTGCTCTGACATATTTAAAAATAAACCCAACCTAATAAATTCAAAATTCCTTACAAATCGCTTTTTCAAAAATATTACATAACCCAAAATACAAAAAAGATTATATTATTCAAGTATCATGTAATATCTGGGTATAGTTAGTAAATCTCACCCGATTAATTAAATAAGACAAGATCTGATAATTAAATTTTGAGTGACTGTAAAAATCGATTTGATCTCAAAAAGAATTATTTAACGATTTTTACAGTTTTCCCAAGGGCTTGTCCTGGAACACCGGCTTTTTTAAAATGTGCTCTCACGGCGCCATGATTCCCATGTGCACGAGAAATTGTGCCCTTAAGCTCTTTACCGGTTGAACTTTTCCACACAACTATTCTTCCGATAAGTTTATTAGCGTCCTTCCGAGTGTTTATACCAGGAAAAACTAGTATACAATGTTTTTGGTGAACAGTATGACGACCGCGTTTATAATTAGAAATCCTTCCTTCCATCCCTAGGACATCTAGTTTATTCAAAGACATCTAAAAGACCTTCTCAATTGACCTTAATAATTCTACATAAATATTTCAAAACTATTAAGTTTTTTTAATCACTGAGAAATCCTTATTTATATATTGAAAGTCTAATGTATCAATTTTTCTGCTTGCTCCCAAGAAAAATTATTGATTGTAAGTAATTCCTTGTTTACTTCGTTTTTAGAGTTGCTAATAATAGCTTCAACTTTATCTAATATTTCCTTTTCAATATTTCTTAATTTTTGATAATATTGGTTTCTTTCAGGATTAGCCTGTTTTGGTTTCTTTACATAGTTCTTTATATATTTATCATGACGAACCCAATACCAATTAGGATTGATGTTAGTATAGGGACCTGGTTCGATTGCATATTTTCCTAAATATGGTAAGCTATAAGGCTTAAAAATACTTAAACATTGGATTGTTGATCCTGTAAACCAGTGCACAGAGGTCTGATTTTTATGTAAATGAGAAACTTGGCAACCTACAGATCGATCTGAACGAGCATGCATACAAATTCCACCCTCATGCTCTCTTAAAAATCCCATCATCATGGCAGGGGTGATCTCACCATTGTTAACAGATAATTGATTCAAAGAACGTCCTTCTCTGGTGTCAAGTGGCCATTTTTCTGGTAAGGGAACTTTGGAAAAAGTAGTCTTAAAATCAAAATCTTCATCATCTTTACAATAATCGTTTTCTATCGCATGCTCAACAATACCCTTTTTTCTAAAATCTCCTTTTCCCCTAATTGAAATATGATTTGATATCGAACGATAATTCTTCACAACCTCAACAATCCACCACTCCCCAACAGCTTCAAGCACATAGGCTTCTTGTGAATCTGCGATTATAAATGAATTACTCTGATTAACTCCTTTTAAATTGTGAACACCTCCTTGTCCATGTTTTTCAAGTAATTCTATAATTATATCCAAAGCTTCTTTAGCAGATTTTCCTCTCTCTAAACCTAATCTTATCAGATCCATCCCAAGAAGACCTGTCTCCTTAAGGGGTTCTTTTGAGGCGATCGATTGATTACCAATAACCACATCATATTGATTACATCCCATTTCGCAACCAAACATCCAATATGGTTGACTCATTAAAATTTCTGCTGTCTCAGTTACTTGAGGTATTGTAATATGTGTACATTTGATTTCTTCCCCTTTTGAGAACTTTGATTTAGGTTGATGTGTTATCAATTGGATTTCATCACTTAATCGATCACTAACCTTGCCAAAAATTACTCTTCCATCTTTTGAGCTTTCCCCTAAACTAACATACGTAACACACATAATCTTGATTTTCTTTTAATTAATCATTCTAGATTATTAAAATATTGATTATTACTCATTATATAACAGCGATTGCATCTATTTCGACTAAGGCACTTGGCAGCGGACATGATGCCTCAATAGTACTTCTTGTAGGAAATTTTTCATTAACTCCATTTTGCTCGAAGAATTGTCTATACGATTCATTCATAGCTTTAAAATCATCCATATTTTTAAGAAAAACACTAACCTTAACTATGTTTGATATTTCTGCTCCCGAAGCATTTAATACAGTTTTAATTTTGTTAAGAGCGGATATTGTTTGTTCTCTAATCCCTGTTTTTTCAGCATCGGGAACTTGACCCGATATAAAAATTAAATTTCCTGTCTTGATCCCTAGGCTGTAAGGACCTACTTTAGGAGATCCTGTGTCAATCACTTCTATATTGACCATATTAAAAATCACCTTTTTTTAAGGTTATAATTTGCAGAAATTTATAAAATTATCAATTTTAGAATAATTGAATATTAGTGCTTTCATCAACCGCTTTAATATCGCTGTATTTGAATCGAACAAATTAACTTTTAATTAAGTTTTAATAAAATTCTTTTTTTTTATGACTTAAATTATATTATTATGGCTTTTTAATTAATTCTTGATTATTAACGGTTCCCTTAAAAGATTTGAAGCATTTTGATTAAGGAAAAAGGTAAAGTATGGATATTTACGTTTGAATATGCCGATGTAATAAAAGTCGGCGGCCTTGGAGAAGTTCCTGCAAATCAAGCTAAACATCTTAGTGATGATTATGAGATTACTGTTTTTCTTCCTTCTCATGGTCAACTCAAGAATCTTAAGGAAAAATATTCCTGGGAAAAATTAGCATATAATTGTGTTGGGCACTTAAATCCTTCATTCTTAGGATTAAGTGAACCTCAATGTCATTATAGTATTTCATTTTACAAATTGAAAATTGGAAATGTTAATATTATTTTATTAGTTGGTGATAATCCCTTTACCGAAAAGTATTTGGATGATAGGGCAGTTTATAATCCAGATACTCTTAGTGGCAAGATTTGTTTTTTCAGTATTGGCATGAGGTCTTTAATTTATCATCTAATTAAGGATCAAATAGAAAAATTACCCGATATAATCCATCTGCATGATTACCATGCAGTCATACCATTTATAGGTTTAAAACAGGAGCTAGTTAAGAATGAAATATATATTCCCTCTCTAATTACATTACATCTACTCACATGGCCAAGATATAGCATCAATTTTTATTATAGTTGTGGAATCGATAATACACCAATTAAAATTTTGCTAGAAAATGGTCATAAATACTTTTCTCTAGAGGAAATCTTCACATTATGTAAATCTTCAAGAAGCAATTATTACAATGATCAACCTCCGACTGTAGAAAACATAGGGGCTGTTATCTGTGATTTAGTCACGACTGTGAGTCAATCATATCTAATCTCTGATATTATTCCAAATTGTGGAAGAAACTTAATTGAATTTAAGTCTAATTTTTTATGGGATGGGTGCGATTGGAATTATGATGAAATATTATCAGAAGTTATTAGAAATCATGGAGATGATATACACAAAGTACTAAAGATTCCACCTGAAAACGAGTTAACTTTTGTAGATATGAAACAATACTTATTAACACATAAAATTACTCATTTGGATAGAAGTCCTTTAATAAGGTCAGAAAAAGTTTTAAAAGCTATAAGTGAAATCTCTAATGGGAATCAGTTTATCAAGAATGGGAATATAAAAGCATTTGATGAATCTGGTCCATTAGTGATAACCACGGGAAGAATATCACATCAGAAAGGTTTTGAGACAATATTTGATGCTATTCCTGCTGTAATTAAAGTAATTCCTAATGCTAAGTTTTTGTTTTTGATTTTGCCAACAGATTACAGCTTAGAAGAAATTAAATCATACTCTAAGCTAGTAAAGAAATATCCAAATAATTTGAGGATAATTTTTGGGGTTGCTAAGGATATTTATTATTTGGCGCATATTTCCGCGGATGTTTACTGTGCATTATCAAGATGGGAACCATTTGGAATTATTGCATTAGAAGCTATGTCATCAAAACTTCCAATTATTGCTACTCGTGTGGGTGGTTTTCAAGAAACTGTAATTGATATCAGAAATTTTTCTGAGATTGGTACTGGTGTTTTAGTTGATAAGGACAATCCTTCTCAATTTGCTAACGCACTGATTTCTCTTTTTCTACTGGCAGAGATTTCCAAAATTACCAAGTTAAAAGAGTCGATTTATGAACCTAAAATTTTAAAATTGGTCAACCAAATTCCAGATGAGATTCTTAAATCTTTAGTTTTATTAGATCCTGATATTTATAATAAAATTAAAGAAAATTGTTATAAAAGGGTAGAAAATAACTTTAGGTGGAGTATAGTTACCAAAAAGTTGAGAGATTTATACAATAATTTAAGACTATTACACACATTATAAAAACGGGAGTAGAATTATTGATAATTTCTAAACGTTCTGTATATTTGATTTTAATTTCAGTGTTATTTCTCAATACTGCAAGCATTGGATTAGTAGTTTATTTACCTAAGTATTTAGCATATTTAGGAATAGAAAGACCATTAATACAGTTGATTATGACGATTTTTCCTTTAACTCTTTTTGTTGTCCCCCCGTTAATTGGTAAAGTTTCTGACAAAATGCAAAACAGATTCTTATTTATTTTAATAGGAGCATCTGGAGTCGTACTCTCATTCATTCTATTTCTATTTACTCAAAACCTTTTCCTTATGATAATTCTTTCATTTTTATATGGATTCTTTGGGGCAATATTTCGAATTATCTTTACGCTTTATGCCGAATTGGTTGAAAATAATACCAAATATTTGTCGTATTATAACTCAATAGCCACCTGTGGCTGGTTTCTTGGTAGTCAACTTGGGGGTGTCTTTATTGATGTTTACGGGATTCAGTTTATATTTCTTTTTCTGATTATTTTCTCTGGTATAAACCTAACTATAGTATTATTCATAAAAGAAAACAGAATCTTAATCTTAAATTCCTATGAAAACAATGGGAATAAAAATCTTAATAATGGGGAAGAGTCGAAAAAAATTTCAATATCTATATATTTTGGATTGTTTTTCAGAAATGCTAGTATAAAACCAATCCTCGCGGTTCTCTCAATAATTATGAGTTTTCATATAGCGAGCGTTACTTTAATAGGATTTTTGATAGGTTTGAATTTCCTAATTCAGGTTTTTTTAATGATTTTGATGGGGCGTTTCATTACAGAAAAAAATGAAAAATTAATTCTAATCGTTGGTTACCTATGTAGTTCTTTTGCAATTATAGGATATATTATTTCTACTAATTTTATTGGGTTTTTTATCTCTCAGATTTTTATTGCCTTTAGTTTTTCAATGTATTGGTCTGCCACTGTTGTATATATTGCTCAAAATTCCACCCCAAAAAATAAAGGAAAATATATGGGTTTGACAAACTCATCAACTTTCTCTGGGGGATTCATCGGAGGCCTTTTATTTAGTTATTTGTTGTTGATCTTCGATTCAAATTATTATACAGCTATGATCTTCATGATTATTTTTCCCCTTCTTTCTTCAATGAGTATTTTACTTAAATTTAAAACTCGTTCAAAACCAAAACCTATTAATACATAAAAAATTGAGTTTTATAATTGCGATCCAACTCATTATGATGATTTAATGGTTTTGTTAAAAAGATCTGTATTGCTAATCTTAATTTCCAACTTTTTTGTTTATTTTGGGATTATGATGATTATTGCGTTTATGCCTCAATACATGTTATTGTTAGGTACACCAAGACCAATTCTACAAATAATATCAACAATTTTCCTTACCACATTGTTTATTTTTCCTTACATTTTTGGCAAATATTCAGATAAAATCCAAAATCGACGATATTTTATAATAATTGGAACCGCAGGGATGATTGTAACCCCATTTTTATTATTGTTTACGACCGATTTAATCCTAATCACTTTAATTTATTTCATTTTAGGTGTGTTTGCTTCAGCATCTTCAATTTTTTTTACTTTATATACAGAATTAGTCCAGAATAATTCAAAATGGATATCTTATTATAATGCATTAACTGCTTTGGGTTGGTTTATCGGAGTCCAAATTGCTGGTATTTTCATTGAATTCTATGGTAGTATCACTATTGCATTTTATCTTTCTTTTTTCAGCTTATTGATAAGTATGGTTTTTATAATATTTATTAAAGAAGATCGACAAATAATTTTGAAAGCTGCAACTGAACACATAAAGGTAGATATAAAGAATTCTGAGAGCAATCATGACGATGAGATTCTGTTCTCGAAATCAATTTATTTTGGAATATTTTTTAGAAGTATGGGAATACAACCGATTATGGTTATACTTGTAGTAATTATGGGTTTTCATTTATCTAGTAATGCAGAAATAGGATTTTTAATAGGGCTAAATCCCCTACTACAATTTTTCCTGATGGTGTTTTTAGGGATGTTATTTACTGGCAAAAATGAGAAATTTTTTATGTTCTTTGGTTACTGTCTAAGTGTTTTAGTGATTTTTGGATTTCTTCTCGCTACAAATTTCTGGAGTTTTTTGCTGTCTCAATTTTTAGTTGCACTCAGTTATTCAATTTATTGGATGGCAACAATTACCTACATATCAAAGAATTCAACTCCCAAAAACAAAGGTAAATATATAGGGTTTGCTAGTACTTGTGGTTTTGCGGGGAACGCATTAGGAGGTTTATTTCTGGGTTTCTTATTAATCATTGTCAATTCAGATTATTATATTGCAATGTATTTCATGCTTTTATTTCCGATATTAGCATTATTACTTATTTTATTAAGCAGAAAGAAATTATTTAGCCTTCCAAAAGGGGTGCAAAGTCTGAATTAAAGCGTTTGGCTTATCAGGTACTATTTCCAATTCATTTCTTATCCATTTTGAAATCCATTTGCTTTTAGCTTTAAAACGACTATCAAGAAATATAATAGCACCTTTATCCATTATTTTTCTTATAGGTCTACCTGAAGCTTGATTTGCTCTTTGAACCGCGGGATACAGGTAAGCAAAATTCCATCCCTGATTTTGAAAAACTTTGTCATAATATTGAATTTTTGCATTAATTCTTGGAGTTGGTAAATGGTAAGGAAAGCCTGCAATGATTACAGAGTTCATATGGCCACCTGGATAATCTTCTCCCTCTGAATTTCTCCCGCCGCATACACCTAACAAAACAGCACCTCCATCAGAGCCCATCATTTTAAAATTGTCGACCAATGTGTTATTTTCCGAGGCACTTAGTCCCGGAGCTTCCATAAAAAAGCCTTTTTTGTTTCTTTCCACTACTTTCTCTATCCCATTAGAAAGAAGACCTTTTAGTATTTGATATGACGCGCAAAAAACACCAACATTAGCAGGAGTGCATGCTAAAACCTCATTGACTTTATTTATCATTTTCTCAAACATCTCGGGAGTCCTATTGTCGCGTCGAGTATCTACGCCTTCAACTATAACAGCCTTAATATTTTTCTTTTGGAAAGGAGAGTCTGCTGTTATACCATTGAAACCTTTTCCGCTTTCATTTAAACCCATTAAATTAGTATAGACATGAGAATTTACTGTTCCGGAAAGATTTAATGTAGCGTAAACTGATTTTAAGATAGGTATTGCTATTTCTCTGGGATCTAATGCTACAATTTCTAATGAAATTGATCTTTTTCCTTTAATTGATTTTATTGTAAAGCAGAAAAAATAATTTTCTTGATTGAAAACTTTCAACCATTTTAGCCAAAACCCCGAAAAAGTTCCTAAGTAATCTCTCGAAATTTTTCCGTCTGCTGTTTTTTCTTCATGTACAGCAACACTGAATTCGTGCATGTCTTCAATTAAATTCTTAAACGTATTTAAATCTCTGAGATTAAGCTCATTAAAAAGAAAATTCAAAAATTTGGTTGGATTAACTGCTTTTTCCCCTAAGTTTAATTCATTTTTTTTCTCATTCAAATGATCTAATAAGACGCTGATAAATCTTTGCATTATTCGAGGGGATCTATACATTTCAAGATCCTTTAAACATAATCTTAATGAATAAGGTGATAATCTATCAGAATTGACTTCTGTAGCTACATCGATTATATTATGACATTCATCGAGAACTAAAATACAATTATTTAGGTCTTTATCAACGTATTGGATAAAAAGGTCTCGAATATAAGGATTGAATAACCACTGATAATTACAGATAACAACTTTCATCTCCTTTAATAAGAATTTCCCCAAAAAATATGGGCAAATACTCTCCTCCATACAAAATTTTATGAGTTCTTCAGCATCAATTGGTTTGTTAAATAACTGAGGTGCAATATTTTTAGGAGTATCTGTTGTTGCGCTTTTTTTCATCAAATTTCGAAAGTGTGAACAATTTCCATTTTGCCTTAAATCCTTACAAACAGACATTGAATCCTTGGGACTCAATTTGAGATCCAATAGAGTCTGATTTAAGCACATCTCATTTCTCCCGCGAATTGAAATTCCATTTAGCTTCATTTTTAAATTCTCACTCTCTATTTTTTGGGAGATTTTGATCAGTTCTTTGATGACTCTACGATTTTGGGAGTGTGTACGGCACATGTAGATTATTGTTAAATCCTTCTCAATTGCTAAAGAAAGCAGTCCACTTAAAGCAATAATTGTTTTTCCAGCTCCATTGGGAGCAACTAGTAAGATATTTTTTCCTGATTTGGAGTCAACTTCAACTTGCTTTATAATATTTTCTTGATCTCTTCTAAATTGATCGTATGGAAAAAAAGTGAGGTAATTTATTTTTGTACACCTAAATTCTAATTAACTGAGTCTTACATTTTTTGATAATCTTAAATTTTATATTGCCAAAGGGTATAAAAATTTATTTAATTACCTATATTAATCATGTAATACTGGTTTTCTAGCAGCTAAGACCGCATCTAAACGCCTAATTGGAGTATTATGAGGAGCTTTTTTTAGTAAATTTGGATCAGTTTCTGCTTCTTGGTATATTTTATCCATTACTTCATAGAAGTAATCCAAGGAGGCTTTTGATTCTGTTTCAGTTGGTTCTATCATCATGGCTCCTTGAACTACTAATGGAAAATAGACCGTCGGAGCATATATCCCATAATCAAGTATTCTTTTAGCGATATCCTCAGCGGTTATTCCATTTGGGAAATTACGATCTGTAATAACAAATTCATGTTGACAAGTTTGATTATATGGAAGGAAGTATTTTTTTTGCAAAAGAATTCTTAAGTAGTTAGCATTTAACACTGATATGCATCCTACCCGTTTCAATCCTTCTGCGCCTAATGCCAATATATAGGCGTATGCTCGAACTACTATACCGATATTTCCCCAAAATGCTTTAATGCGCCCTATAGATTTGACATTGTTCTCTTGACAAATGAAACCTTGTTGAGTAGATATTATGCATGGTCCGGGAAGGAAAGGTGTAAGTTTATCAATCACACCTATTGGTCCTGAACCAGGACCACCGCCTCCATGCGGAGTTGAAAAAGTTTTGTGTAAATTTAGGTGTACAATATCAAATCCCATATCTCTTGGTCTACAAATACCTAAAATTGGATTCAGATTTGCGCCGTCATAATAGCATAAACCGTCATTATCGTGAACAATTTTAGTAATTTTTTGAATATTTCTATCAAAAATGCCAAAAGTGTTAGGATTTGTAAGCATTATCCCTGCCACGTCACCTTCTGCCATAACATACTCTAAATGATCAAGTGGGACTTCTCCGAATTTATTTGATTTTAATTCTATTATTGAAAATCCCGCCATCTTTGCTGAAGCCGGATTAGTTCCGTGGGCAGAATCAGGTACGATAATTTTACGCTTTTTTATTCCTTTCTCTTCGTAGTATCTCTTTATAATTAGCAATCCTGCTAATTCTCCGTGAGCACCAGCTGCTGGTTGAAGTGAGAATCCATCCATCCCGGTGATTTCTCCAAGCATTTTTGAAATATGATACATTAGTTCCATTGAGCCTTGATTTTCTTCTTGAAGGGGGTGTACTTGATTAAATCCTTTTAATCTTTCTATGACTTCATTAATTTTTGGATTATATTTCATAGTACATGAACCAAGTGGATATATCCCCGTGTCTACACCATAATTACGTTGGCTCAGTTTTACAAAATGACGTATAATTTCTATTTCTGGAACATTTGGGATAGGGATCTTTTCTCTAATTAAAGATTTCGGAATGATTTCTTGAAGATCAGCAACTTCAACGTCCATTTCCGGTATATAATTACGTTGTTCTTCTTCAGTTCCTTTTTCAAAAATTGAATTTATTCCTATGTTGATCCACCTTCCTTTATTGTTTTCGAAGCATTTTGACATGCTAAAATAAATTTTTCTATTGAATCCTTAGAGTTCATTTCGGTTACACATACTAACGCGATATCTCTCATTTCAGGATAATACTTTGAAATTTCTAACGGAGGTAGCAAATCAAATTTCTTACACTCAGAATATAGAGAACGAATATTAGGGCATCTAAGCAAAAATTCATTATATGTTGGCTTTTGGTTCAGAATTGTATATCCTGGTAGTACAGAAAGTTTTTGCTTTAAGTAATGAGCTTTTTGAAAATTTTGAGATGCTATTACTTTTAAACCAGTTCGCCCCATTGCGAGAAGATAAACTAATGCTGCTAGGGAACAGAGTGCTTGATTTGTACAAATATTTGAACTAGCTTTTTCGCGTCGAATATGCTGCTCACGTGCTTGTAGAGTTAAAATATATCCCTCTCGAGAACCATTTATTTCTTTTGTTTTACCAATTAATCTACCTGGTAACTTCCTCAGATATTTTTGTTTGGCAGTAAAAATCCCTAATCCTGGACCACCAAATGAGGGATGAATCCCGAAAGATTGTCCTTCTGCTACAAAGATGTCAATTCCCAGCAATCCTGGAGGCTTTAATACACCTAAACAGGTTGGATCAGTCATACATTGAACAATCAAACTGTTTGGAGATATGTCCTTGACTTTACTCACTAAACCAGATATATCTTCAAGATCACCGAAAAAACTAGGACTTTGGAATAAAACTGCAGCTACTTCTTCATTTAAATGATCAACAAGTTTGGATTCTTTTATCAATTTAACATTTATATTCTGACCCCAACAATAGGTTTTTACGACTTCGATATATTCTGGATGAATTCCCTCAAGCATTACGATCGACTTTTTATTAGTTATGATTGTGGACATAATTGCGGCTTCAGCAAGGGCCGTGGATCCATCATACATGCTTGCGTTTGTCACATCCATTTGGGTTAGACGGGAAATTATTGTCTGATATTCATAAATTGCCTGTAAATATCCTTGACTTGCTTCCGCTTGGTAGGGTGTATACGACGTATAAAATTCAGATCTAGAAAGTACAAAATTAACTAGGGAAGGAATATAATGATAATAGCATCCCGCGCCCAAAAAAGAATTTGAATAGACTTTATTTTTATTCGAAAGAAGTTCCATATAGCTTAAAAGATCAGGCTCAGATAAACCCTTTGGTAGTTCTAATTTCTCCTTAATCAAGTCTTTAGGAATGTTATGAAATAATTCATTCAAATTTGAGACACCGATAATTTCTAGCATCTCGGTAATTGTTTTATTATCATGGGGTATAAAATCCATATAGAATAATTCAACTCAGTTAGATTCCATTTAAAATCAAATTTAGCAAGTAAAATAAAAAAAAATTATTGTTCTTCTGATTTAACTAATTCTTTATATTCTTCAACAGATATAAGTTCATCAATTTCAAGAGGATGAGTAATTTTAATCTTCATCATCCAGCCCTTATCATACGGGGAATTATTTACCAATTCAGGATTATTAGCAAGTGTCTGATTTATCTCTCCAATTTCTCCTGATAACGGCATTATTAGATCTCCTACTGCTTTCACTGATTCAATTTCACCAGCATTACTTTCTTTTTCGAAAACCATTCCAACATCAGGGAGCTCAACAAAAACTATATCACCCAATTGGTGTTGTGCGAAAT
Organism: Promethearchaeota archaeon; assembly: GCA_048940805.1. Taxonomy (GTDB): domain Archaea; phylum Asgardarchaeota; class Lokiarchaeia; order Sigyniarchaeales; family SOKP01; genus Loki-b32. The sequence goes on along the minus strand of JBHLOF010000025.1, from coordinate 27,041 downwards.
CTGTAATCCCAACGACTGCCATTTCACTGTCAATTCTTACCCATTCATGAGTCGTTGTATATTTCAAATCACTTGGAAATCTATAAGTCATCTGTTTTCACATTTCCTCTATGTTTTTTATTGATTACACATTACGGTAAAAGGGTGTAGATACTACAATTCCCTTCACGAGTTTATTGCGTATTTCAATTTCAATTTCCGTTCCTATTTCTTTAAATGGGGTTTTCACTAATCCTAGACCAATGGTCTTCTTAAGCGTTGGCGAGTATCCTCCAGAGGTCACATAACCTATTTCAATGCCGTTTTTGAAGATTTTATAATTCTGGCGTATGATTCCTCTTTCCAATAAGTTAAGACCAACTAAAATTCTCTCAACACCTTCAGATTTCTGTTTTAATAATATTTCTTTCCCTATATATTCAATTCCCTCTTTAGCCTTAACTAACCAATTTAATCCTGCTTCAATGGGGGTAATTGTTTCACTAATCTCATGTCCGTATAATGAATAACATGCTTCCAATCTTAATGAATCTCTAGCACCTAATCCTGCAGGACTTGCTCCTGTTTTCAATAAAGCATCCCATATTTTTTCTGAATGTTTATTATCAAATGACATTTCAAATCCCCTTTCCCCAGTATATCCAGTCCTAGCTAAAAAAATCGAGATATCATCCAATCTACAATGTGTAAAATAGAATCTCTTTATTTCAGACAGATCAATATCAACGAGTGGTTGAAGGAAATCGTCTGATTTAGGCCCTTGAAATGCTAAACGAGTTCGTTCAGATGTTAAATTTTGAATTTTAACATCTTTCCCTTTAATTTTGTCATTCAACCACGTAAAATCTTTCTGAATATTTCCTGCATTCACAATCATTCTAAAAAGGTCATTACTCTCTTCATAGTAAAATAAATCATCAACAACAGTACCGTTTTCGAAACACATACAAGAATATTGCCCTTTCGATTCTTCTAACAAATTTAAATCGTTTACCATAATATATTGAAGGAAGGGGATAACTTCCTTGCCAATAAGTAAAAATTCTCCCATATGGGAAATATCAAATACTCCCGCGGTGGAGCGAACAGCCTCATGTTCCTTAATTATACTCTCATATTGAACGGGCATTAACCATCCAGAAAAGTTAACCATTCGTGCACCGAGGTCTTTGTGAATCTCGTAAAGGGGTGTTTTGTTGTTAGAGTTTTTTTCAATTTCCACTTTATCTACACTATTTTTACACTAACTAATGTGCATTAGGTATCTTGTAGAATAAAATCGTGTGAAAAATATAAATTTTTAGACTTTAGGTGGGTAGTTTTACTTTTAAATTCCTAATCATAAAAGTTTAATTATTAAGGTGATTTTAATTAAAAAATGAGCGAGGATAATGAAAAGGATTTTTTTTTACCATTTAAAGATTTGATACAGGAGAGTTTTATTCGCGACATTATTATTTTTACTTTTATCTTCATATTGGTAAACACTCAAGGATGGTATGATATATTTCTTCTATTATTTCCATTAACTACTTTTGGATTTGCAATGTTTTTCAGAATAATCAATTCAAATAGATGGAGGACAAGATTTGAAGACAGCTATATTATTTATAATCCTTTAGGTCTAGAAAAGAAACATGCTAACCGTTTAAGTTGTTCCGCTCTTTTTCAATTAATTTTATTATTCTGGTTAGGAGCGGAGTCCTTATATAATCCACACATAGTAGCTGAGTATTTTTTATATTTTAATCTGTTGTTTTTTTTCATGTATTCATTTGGATTTTTTTGGATCTTTATTGATTTGTGGAATTATTCGAGATTAGAGATCGTTTTCGAAAAGGATGTACGAAAAAAGTCCACAGTTAATAAATCTAATAACCCTCCAGAGAAAAAGCAAATGCTTTCTTTTTTAAATATTCAAAAAGCTTGGGTTATTAGTATGGGAAATCTCTTATGGTTTATAATTTTAAATTTATTAAACGTAATATTAGCAATTTTTATTGTCAGTATCCCATCCTTAGGAATTCCGAAGATCCTTCCTGGAACAGGAATTATGAGCTCGGAATCCTTAAGAATACCACTAACTTTTTATATATTACTCTTTGGTTCGCCTTTTTTAGCTACAGCCTCATTATACTTAAATTATAGAGAAATAAATAAGTTTACTCAAGATGATTTAACAAAGATTATAAAAAATTACCCTCGTGATATTCAGATTCAGATTATTGAAAATCTTAAGGGTATAAATAAAAAGATCAAAAAACAATTAGAATTTGAATCGTAAGTTAAAAAAAATTATTCTATTAGCCCTTGTTTTTTAAGAATTAAATTAGTTAAAGTCTTAAATATCTTTTTATTATTTTCTCCACTCTTGGAGCTAGTTTCAAAGAAATGTGCAATTTTGTGTTTCTCCTTAAATTCTTCAGCGTGGGATTTTTCTACACTTCGACGAATATCTGCCAAATCCAACTTCTCTCCAACCAGAATAAAGATAGGATTTACCGCATTATTTTTTACGATATCATACCATTCTTCTAAACTATCAAAACTTGTTCGACGAGTGATGTCATAACATAATAAACAACCTGTAGCACCTCGAGAATAATTAGGAAGAAATATTCGAAAACGTCTTTCTCCAGCAAAATCCCAGATTTGAAGGTTGGCTGAGACCGAATCGCTTATCTGGATGCTCTGGACAGCCAAGTCTGTTCCTATGGTGATTTTCTGAGGGATGAACTGTCCCGTTGAAAGTCTCTGCACCATGGTACTTTTCCCCACACCTCCGTCTCCCACTACAACCACTTTGAAGAGGAGCTTACGCGAAGCCATTATTGTTTACTTTTAAGGAGTTTGTTTAATATATTATTAATTTTATTTGTAAAAAAATTTTCTTAATTAATTATCGAATGGACCTTCTTTATATTTAAATAACGTGATAATTGTCTAAAAAATAAACAACCACAACCTTAATGCAAATTTTCCATCTTAGATCAAGAGAAAAAGTAAAAGAAAAAGGTATATTACTTCTCAATAATGTCCCTTAACTCATCAACATTAAGATTTAAGTAATTTGCTTTTATTAAATCTTTACCGAGGAGATTTAAGAAATTCTTCTTACGCTTTTTATTTAGAAATTTCTTCATTTCAGATAAATCTGGACTAGGGTCTGTGATTTCAATTAATTTCTTTTTAACCGCAGTATCTACGACTTTTTGACCAATTTCAGTTCTAACTATTAGAAGTGCTTCACCAGAACCTTTTGGAGCACCCCAAGGAGAATAGGAAATGTCTGAAAATTCACCAGAAAAATCTGTGCAATATTTACAGCCTGTCATTCCACCGGAAGAGCAAGCATACGCAATACGTAAAGATGTTCTTTCTGCCCCTGTATTAAAATCAGATACTAGAATCTTCCCTAATCCTTGAAGATGACAGGGATTACCGAGTATTCCAATATCTCGTTTATACTCTTTATAGGCTTTACCAATTCCGGTTATTAATGGTCCAGCATTATCCATTGTAGCTTTAGGAATAAATTTTTTTGCATCCTTTGCATTATCTACTACAACTGGAAAAGCAACAGGAGGTTTTTTGGTTTTTGGTTCACTTAATACCATATGTTTTACAATTCCTGACTCAAAAGCTGCTAAAACAAGATTATATAATATTTCATCTTTATTTTTAGATTTAACTTGGATTATATCATTATACACTCCAACGGCTAAATCAACTCGAGTTTTTCCAAATAATTTCTGTTCAATTTCAGAAATTGGCAGAAAAGATCTTGGACATGAATTATAACATAATCCAACTGTTTCAGCACACTCATCTACTACATAGGCTTCTCCTGTTTCTTGGTTGAAATCCATGTGTGGGCAGAAGGCGTTTCACGCGTTTTCTCTAAAGGAGAATAACGATACATGAGCCACAGTGAATACACAGCCCACTATAGATTACCTCGTTCTCGAGGTCCTGACTCGATTTTTCAATCTTCATTCTGATCCAATTATTTTTTTTTGTGATTCTTTTTTGGTGTGAAACTTCACACTATAATTGCATAAATAGATAATTACATTTAATAATTACTTTTAATGATTGTTGCTTCTAATTATAAGAGAAATGAATAATAGAATTAATGCAGCTTATAATCTAGCATCAATGAAATATGAAGATTTGGGCATTGATACTAATAAAATTTTAGAAATATTATTAAGGATCCCAATCTCAATCCATGCTTGGCAAGGAGATGACGTTGGCGGATTTGAAAGACCTAATGCGACTTTAAGTGGAGGCGGAATTATTGCAACTGGAAATTATCCAGGAAGAGCGAGAAATATACAAGAACTCCAAAAAGATTTGGAGATGGCTTTATCTTTAATTCCTGGTAATCATCGTGTGAATTTACATTCTTTTTATGGGGATTTTGGAGGGAGATTCGTAGATCGAGATCAGTACAAGCCCACACATTTCCAAAAATGGATTGATTGGGCTAAGAAAATGAATCTTGGTTTAGATATGAATTGTACTCTCTTTTCTCATCCAAAAGCGAATAGTGGTTTTACTTTAAGTAGTAAATCACCCGAAATTCGTCAATTTTGGATTAATCACGTCTTTCGGGTTCGAGAAATAAGTGCTGAAATAGGGCGTCAGTTAGAAAATCCGTGTATCCATAATATTTGGATTCCCGATGGTGTGAAGGATATCCCGATAGATAGAATAGGTTATAGAGGTTTATTAAAAAATTCCTTAGATCAAATCTTTCAAAAAAAGTATTCACCTTCAATAATGAAAGATACAATTGAGGGAAAGCTTTTTGGTATTGGAAGTGAAGCATTCGTAGTTGGGAGTCATGAGTTTTATTTAAGTTATGCTATTGCGAATAAGATGATGTTGACTCTAGATTCCGGACATTTTCACCCAACCGAATCTATTGGGGATAAAATTTCTGCAATTATACCATTCATTCCTGAACTATTAATACATATCAGTCGAGGTATTAGATGGGATAGCGATCATGTAGTTATATTAAATGATGAACTGATTCATTTGATTGAAGAAATTATACGATGCAATGCTATGGAAAGAATACATTTAGGTTTAGATTATTTTGACGCTTCAATTAATCGTATTGGTGCTTGGGTGATAGGAACTCGAGCTGTTCAAAAGAGCTTACTATATGCTCTAGTTCAGCCGTGGAAAATTTTGAACGAATATGAAGAGAATGGTCAATATTTTCAACGTCTTGCTTTGCTTGAAGAATTAAAGACTCTCCCTTTTGGGGCTGTTTGGGATTATTTTTGTCTAATAAATAACGTCCCTATCGGGCCTTCTTGGATTACCAAAATTGAGGAATATGAAAAGAATGTGTTAAGAAAAAGAAGTTAGCAAAAAAAAGTTAACATTCCTCATCAGGTTCATCTAAGAGCTGTGAACATGTCTCATCTAACTTTTTTATAATATGATCTCGATCCTTCCAAGTTATCCAAGTGTTTCCTGATTTTTCAAAATGAAATCCATCGTATTCTTCATTAACCCTAGCTAATGTTTTTTTAACAAAACTCCAAGAAAAGCCTGTATCTTCAACTAGTTTGGCTATGGCTATTGGATGATTGATTTCTAATTTGGTATTGAAATAATCTATAATTCTTTCGAATCCTGTTTTAGGAGATTTTTCTTGTTTTGACATCGATAAATCTTTAATAATTAATTCTCCCTAAAATAAAATATTTTATGTTGAGACTATTTTTATGTATTTTCTATAATCTCTTCTATCCTTTTTCCTTCTTTATGAACGATAATTGAGTGGATACCAAATAATAAGGTAAAGAAGATAAATATAATCAGTATAAATACTTGTTGTCGTTCAACAAGAGGGGTATCTAAACCAGGAAAATTAGGGAATATTTTCGTAAACTGAGCAATTAATTTCATAAGAATAACAAAAAGAGATAATGTCTCAGCTTTTATGTATTTCAGCTTTTTTTCCAAGTATTCTATCTTATCAAATATTGATCCTATGATATAAATGAATAAAAAGAGGTCGATTAAAAAGCTATACCACACAAATCCTCTTGTATCTGGGAAGATTACACCTGCGATTAAGTCAATTATGATGTAAAGGATATAGAAAAAAGTTAATACAAAAAATAAGGTAATATAAGCCGCGAATTTCTTCATTACCACTAGCCTAGTTAATACAATTATCATTAAACTCATATTTACCCAGAAAATAATCCGAAAAATATTTGCACTACTTCTGGCTAGTAATGGAAATTGATTACTCAATAGGTTCCAGGTAAAAATAAAAATAATCCCTGTAACTAGACCAAAAAATATAAATTCAAGTAGTCTTGTAAATTTCCTGACCTTTTCAGCTTTATAGAGAATATTATCAAATTTTGTGGAAGAATCCATACAAAGCTTAAAAGCAAAGAATGCTGTAAGCAATTGATTAACGATTAAGCAAATAAAGGAGAATAATATTAGAAAACCTCTAAAGATAAACACTGTGGGAAGAGAGACAAGAAAAACTAATATTATAATTAATGAATGCAAATCCTCAACTGACTTAAATAAGGAAATTAAAAGTAAAAGGAAGTTAAATCCAGCTATAATTGCAATGAAAATGAAAAGGAAGAGGTAATATTCACCAATGGTGGTGAAATCAGTTCCCAATAAGATTAAAAACCAGGATATGATGAAAGATATCAAAATTAAAACATAAAGAGGCTTTTTAAAAAAAATTTTTAATCCATTTATAAAAGACAATGTTTATTTAACCTTTAGCTTGTTTTAAATTACTTATGGTAAATGGTATAAAAGCTTTTTGGGAAGCAAATAATTTTATAATATACTTGAAAATAAATACCAAGAAAGAAGCATTGTTCCAATTCCAAGAAAAATTGAAATGGGTAAACCTGGTAAAATTTTGTTTCTTTTTAATCCCATTATTGTAATACCTGTCCCAAATATAATTGCCAATGAAGTGAATAACATAACAAACACATTATTGGTTTGAACAAGAGCACTTGAAGTAAGCATGCTATAAAAAGCTAGATCTCCGATACCAATCTCTACTTTTGATGTATCATATGAAAGTTCTCCGCTCTCGATTTTATCTTCAATCTCTTCCTCTGAAAATGTACTACTGATATCACTAGGCTCTGAGACGATCTCAACTAATTGTTTGATAGGACCTCGTTTATATAAAACCGCAAACATATCCCATAAAGAAATCCCAATTAAGATTGCCAATGTTGTCCATAAAGGCATTAACACACCCATCGATGCCCCTATTAGCAATCCAATATATAATACAATGAAATTTTTAAGTTTAATTGATTTAGATGTAAGATATTTGTAGATAATGTAAATGGTAAATACAGCAGTAAAGAAAATTAATTCTACTTCTAGTAAATAATAGATTCTGGGATTATTGTAAAATGTTAAAAATAAAATTATTTCTCCAAAAAACCACGTCTGAAAAAAGCCTACAATTCCAAACCCCACACCGAAGATATACATTAAAGTTCCAATCCCTTTTCTCTTAATTATGAAAATAATGATAAAAGCAGAAAGAGCTGCTATTGCGGTATAGATTAGTCCATTAAGTATCCCCCCAATTGCCCCATAATCGCTTTCAGAGATATAGCCACCATCTATTTGAACACCAGCTTCAACATATGTTAAATATGCTAAAATACCCGCAATTACAACAACTAAAATAATCGGTATGGGATAAAAATTTCTTCTAATTCGATAAGTTGGAAAATAATGGGGAATGAAATCCTTTTTAACTTGATCTCCTTCTTTTTCTAACTTCTCAAAGTCTTTTGAATTCTCTTCCATAGGTTAAGATGATTTTCCTTTAATTTATTTTATTATATAATTAATGATTTAAATACCTATTATTAATGAATTTAAACTCATTTAATATTAATAATTATTATTTTCGATATCGTTAAATTTTATAACTCGAAACTATGCCTAAATTTAGGAAATATGAACAGAAAATTAGAAAATATATAAAGAAATTAAAGAAATTTGTAACTAGAATCGGGATATATTATATTGAAGATATTGGATTAATCAATGATAATCCAGAAAAATTGATTTTACCCTGTCATTTAGGGATTCTTTTTTACGGTGATTTTGATATTACGATTTATAACCAAATTGAATCTTATCTCAATCATATTTATGATTCATTCTTTTTTGAAATAAAGAATTTGGGTTTATTTTCTTTCTCAAAAAGGCTTTATTCAAAAGGTATAAAAAAAGAATATAAAGAACTGTTAAAATCCAATAATAAATTAAAAATCCATCCAACAAATAAATTTTATAGTTTATTAATAGAGAAGAAGAAAGAAGAAAAACTTGGGATGATAATAGTTCTTACAGATCTTCCAATATATTCGAGTACTGATGCCAATGTTTTGTTTCTATTTGGAGAAACTAATATAAAACATCGTACTAGTGTAGTATCTACACTTAAGTTAAAAGAAAGTTTCTATTCCAGGCAAAATAATGAAAATCTCTTCTTTCAGAGATTAATTAAAGAAATTATTCATGAAGTTGGGCATATAATATTAGGTTCGGAGCATTGTCAACAAAGCTCATGTGTAATGAACTTTTCTGAAACAGTAGAAGATATTGATGAAAAATCATACAATTTCTGTTCCACCTGTAAAGATAAACTGGAACAAGTAAGAAGAAAATTCAATTTTTAAACAGGAAGAATTTTAAAAGCTGACTGCTGGTAATTTTTGAATAAATTCTTTTACTAACCTTACTCTTTCCTTTCTTTCACTTTTATAATATCTAAGAGGATACAGTTCATTTATAAGAAATTTATATAACTGAACCCAAATCTTAGCAATAGAGCTTATTCGATAATACTCAGCAATATTTCTTGCATTTTTTCCCATTTCTAGTCGAAGATCATCATCTTTGAGTAATTTTATCGCATGTCCTTGGAAATCATCAAAATCATTACATAAAAATCCTGTTTTTCCATGTCTAATTACATCTGAAATTCCAATACTATTAGCACCGATACAGGGGGTCCCCTGTGCCATACTTTCCAATAATACTAAACCTTCTGCTTCAATCCAAGACCAAAGAACAGAAGCAGCTGCGGTATTATAGAGTTTTAATAAATCTATGAAAGGTACTTTGCCCAAATATGATACATAATCTCTGTAATCTTTTTTCTTAATCAATCTTAATACATGAGAGGTTGATGGTCCATCACTTCCTACCAAAACTAAATGTGAATCCGGTACCTGCTTATGTATTTTTCGAAATGATTTGATGATGCTTAATTGATGTTTCTCTGGAGAAAGCCTTGAGGCGTAAAGAAGTATTTTTTTATGATCTAAATTATATTTTTCTCTAATACCATTTTCCCTGACATCAGTAAAATAGTTATCATTAATTCCATTCGAAAGACAAATGATTGGTTCCTTGAAACGTTGCTTTCTTAGTAAATCTTTCTTAGATCTTGTTGGAACAGATACCAGATCATATTTGTCTAATATATGCCTTTCATAACGCCACACCCAATCCATTCTTGATAATAGTTTACCTACAATAGGAATATACTGTGATGTATAATATGAAAGAGGAGAATTATGGGTTCCACACATGGGGATTCCTAAATATTTAGCCCAATTAATAGCCATTGAGCCGAAACTAGCATGAGTATGAATATGTGCGATATCAAGATAATCATGTTTACAGAAAAAATATCTATGTATTGGAAAACTAAGCACGAAACCGGTTTTAGGCGAAATTTTTGCCCCGAGAAAGTTATGTAAACAAAGATTTTTTGGTATATTATTTGTTCTTTGAATACCTGGTGCATAAACATGAACATTATGGCTAGTAGTTTCTGCAATTGATTCTGCAAGATTTCTACAAGCAATAGCGGTACCATTGATTTGTGAGTACATGCTTGTAAAAAATCCAATGTCGAGTTTCTGCATGACCATATTGCTTCAGAGAGGCGAGATTAATTAATATTACAACACGGTATTTTATTGTTCTATATTTTGATAAAATAATTATTTATATAAAAAATTGATTATTAAAAAAAACTCCACTTTTTAATAAAGTGAAAGAGTTAATTTTTCTGATAAAAATTTTCAAGCTTTGATTCAATTTTCTAATTTGGGTTGTAAATTTCTTATTTTATGCCTCAATCGAGCCTAAATTCTTAGTTAAGGATCAATTATTTAATAAACAGATCTATTATTTTTGTGATACAATTCAAAAAATTTTTTTGATATGAAAAATAGATCCTACTTATGGATTCGAATGAAGAGAAAAAAATTATCGAGGAAATCTTAGATCAACGAAAATTATCATATTCTATCGAGATATTAGATGTCCAAGGAGATAGATATACAGTTCGTAACAACTTTGGCTCTACGATTGTTTATATAAAAAAAGACAATACCTATTTTTTAGAAGAAGAATTAGAGAAATAAATTATTTAGATTTATGGGTGTATTATTTTTTATTTTAATTTAGTTATTTTTTTCTTTAGTTAAGAATTTAAAATAAAAATTTTATAAATACCTTAAGGAGAAATATATAATAAAAAGATTTTGTTGATTTAAAATTAGGAGAAGACGAGTAAGTACGGAGAATAACGAAAGCAAGATCATTGAGAAATTCAGAGCGGTGATAGATGACAATAATTCGGTTTCATTTTATAATAAAAAAAAGAGAGCCGTTTGCGTAATAAGAAGAGATTTAGCAAAAATGTATGAAATCGAAGTAGAAGCTTCAGAAGCACCTGTATTGAATAAAATTTTAGGTGATCCTGAACCTTATGAGAGTTCTATGGCAGATGTGAAGATTCTTGAAGAAGAAGTTTTTCCTGTAAATGATGCCTTCCAGAAAGTTTTTGGTACCGATAAAGAATTTAAATTAAACTCTATTAAGTTAGCCGTGGGAGGTAATTATAACGATTATGTTACTATCGGTGAAAAAGATTTAACTCGCTTTGATGTCAAACCTACACTTACGGGTTTGAATACATTTATCGAAGAAAATAAAGAGGGTATTCTGGGATTTTTAGATAGTGAATATGTTAGTGAGGAAGGAAATGTATTTTATTTAAATTGCAGTAAGAAAAACGTTTCTGAAAATATTTTCTCTATTAAATTATTAATTCTTGCTTCGATGCAACAGAGAGGCTTCTTCCTCCAACAAGAGCATAAATATTATGGATTACAATTATATATTATCATTGAATCACGAATCCCTAATGACAGCAAATTGCTTGAATTTCTTAAAGAGCTAGGATTTGATTGGGAATTAATCTTCTTTAGAAGAAAGCTAGCTATTCATGATTGGACAGAAATAGAATGTGAAAGAAACTCTGAAAATCTTAAGAGTTTTTTGAGAGCTAAATATGAAACATTAAATTATTTCGATGTTAACAATATTATCCGTTTAGTAGTCAAGAATCAATTACCTTTTAAAGTAGCAGACAAAATGGCATCATTATTATATAAGATGAAAAATGAAAGAGCGACTCATTTTCAAAATCGGAAATATCAAGGTGAAGCTTATCAAGAAGACCAATTTCAGCAGGATGAATATTCTATTACGCTTAAAAAAGCTGAAGTTGCTGCTTCTGCTAAACTTGCCTGTGCATATTTAGGAATTCAGCAGAAGATTAATTTTGATAGGGATATCTCTGTGGAGGAGATCTCAAAATATGAAGATGAATTAACACATATTTAACCTATTTTAAAATTATTAAAAAAATAAAATTATTACAGTTTTTTCTAATCTAAACCATAGGATTCTTTTAACAAAGAATGGTTTATTTTCCCTACTGTTATACTCTTACCAGTTGTAAGATTTGTAATAGTGTATGTTGATGGGGCAAAGAGTCCGGGATCAATATCATAGAAGTTATAATTGGCTTCTTTAAAAGTTTCAATAAAAGGTTTTCCATAGCTAGATGATGTATATGCTGGAGCTTGCTTAATTGATTCAAACAACTCACCTTCTCTATCTTTCTCAACTTCTATCGTGTAATATGTCATCCCCGCAGCACTAATAGAATCATTTGTTCGACCCATTGCGCCTAAATCATCTTTAGCTATAGGTGCAATTGTGGTTGTACCAAAACCATCTTTAATAACTTCAATTGGAAAGTTAATCTCATGTAATTTGTGAATTCCTGTTTCTACAATTCTTGCTGCCACCTGAATAGAGCCCGTTAAACATGCTGTAGGGGCACATACTGCATAAGTTTTGTTAATATCTACCCCACTCTTTTCTGCAACAATTTCCATGACTTCTTCATTTGGTAATTTAGGTGTTTCAAAAACTATAACCGAACAATCCGAATTATCAGTATAATCAATTTCATCAAAAATTTTTTCAACTTTGCTTTTAGCTCTTGCTGGTCCAGAGCCTAATGATTGAAAAATCACCTTTTTTTTCCTTTCTCCATTTTTTTCTACTTCCTTTTTCAGTTTTACACTCCATCCTGCTAATTGAGAGGCCATGCAAGAGATCAATGGTTCTGACGTATAAACATTAACACTAGGTATAAAATGCCCATCCAAATCATAATATGTAAATTCTACGTTTCCTAAACCCCCCATACATATTTCTCCTACGATTTTTCCCCCTTCCCATGAGGATTTCGTTAGATCCAAAACAGTGGATTTATTGGATAGATAATGAACATCGATATTATAACGCTCTTTATTTTTGATTAATTTATCGACAAGATGCTTAGCAAGTTCATTAATTCGTACATGATGCATTTATTTTCACCTTGTTAAATTTACTTTTTTAATTGAGTATTTATTATTATTTTGTTATTTTATTATATTATAGTATATTTTCAATTTTGAATTTATGATTATCGTATTTTATCAAATAAAATGAGTAATGAACATTTAAAGTTAGAAAGGTTGAATTTTGATCTTAAAAAGATTGTAAATTCATTTATTCAACAAATTAAGGATATTCAAGCCCCAATTCAGATTTATACTCATTTAGATGCAGATGGATTAAGTTCAGGCGCAATAATAGGTAAAGCATTATATCGAGAGAAGATTCCATTTCAAATCACAGTTTTAAGACAACTAGAAAAAAAAGAAATTGAATTTATTTCAAAAAAAGTTGAGAATAACAATAATTTCCTAATTTTTTCTGATTTTGGGAGTGGTCAATATCAAGAATTGCAATCAGAACTAATTCATAATAAAGAATTCAAAAATTTTATAGTTCTAGATCATCATTTTCCTCAAAAAGTAGCATCAAAAGAAGATATCAATTTGATTGAACAAATTCATAAGACGACAAAAGATTGGCAAATCAATGCTTATTTTTATGGGATTGATGGTAGTATAGAAATTTCTGGGGCAGGGTTATCTTATTATTTTGGTAAATGTATGAATCCCAAAAATATTGATTTATCTCTAGTTGCATTAATCGGCGCTGTAGGAGATATTCAAAATCAAGGATCTAACAAATCGTTAATAGGCTTAAATACATTAATTCTAGAGGATGCTAAAGCTTCAGGAAAAATCGAAATTGTAAATGATTTAAATTTTTCAACATTAAAACCATTGAATGAAGCGATTGCTTATTCGAATGAGATAAATCTACCAGGATTATCTAAAGATGTAAATAAAACATTGATTTTTTTAAAGACTAAGGGAGTATTAATGGAAAATTCTGATGGCGAGGTTAAAACTTTAGATGAGTTAGATCAAGATGAAAAACAGAAGATATCCTCAGCTATCATAGAATATGCTTCTATTAAATTAGATTTGGAACCAAGAAAAATTATTAAGAAGTTAATAATAAATAGATATGTTTTAAAAAATGAACCAATAGGGTCAGAACTTCATGATCTTAATGAATTTTCTAATCTTTTAAATGCGTGTGGTCGAACTCATAATGCTTCATTAGGGATTGCTATTGCCATGGGAGATAGAAAAGAACTCTATGAACAATCTAAAGAAGTGTTAAAGTCATATAGAAAGTCCCTACTTGAAAGCCTTTCTTGGATAGAAAATAATGATAAACTCCAGCAAAAAGATTCAATACAATATTTTATAAGTGAAGATGTGATACCCGATAGTATTGTAGGTACCATAACCTCAATACTAATTCTTGACCGAGTTAAAGGTGTAGATATTTCAAAGCCTATTTTTGGATTGGCTAAACGAACAGATGAAGATGTCTATAAAGTTTCAGGTAGAGCACATGAGAAAATTGTTAATCAAGGGGTAAACCTTTCAGTGATCATTCGAGAAGCTTGTGAGCGTTCTAACATAGATAGTTTAGGTGGTGGTCACCCTCCAGCCGCGGGAACCAAGATACCTACTGAAAAATTAGAGGCTTTTCTAGAAAATTGTAATCTAATTGCCAGAAATCAATTAAAAAGTTAAATATGATACACTTCTCCTATTTCAGGAGCTACTGAATTATAGCCTTTTTGAACTAGCTCACTCGCTAAACTAGTTGTTGACTTATTATCTCCATGGATGCAGAAAACGTCCTTATTTGAAATATTCTCAAAGTCTAAATTCTCAATATAACTATGAATACGAGCATTATCAGAATGACTTGAAAAGTCAAAATATTCGTAATCACACTTTGCTTTTATCTGTAAATCTAAAGATTTATTTCTATTACTTCTTGGTTCTTTAAATTCAAAAATACCCTCATCAATTAGTACTCTTCCTGGTGAACCCTCAACCTGATATCCCACTAAATAAACTGCTGAAGTGTTATCGGATAAAATTGAGGGCATATAATCAATAGCAGCCCCTCCTTTTAACATTCCAGAAGGAGCGATAATAACTCCATTGGATTGTTTTGCTGAATTTCTTGATTTAGGGGATGAAACAAACTGAGCTCTTTTCAGGGCTCTTCTTAGAAGTTTAATGTTTTTTATAAAATCAGGAAAATCTAGATATAAATTTGAAATTTTTCGCGCTAAACCATCGATGAATACATTTCCCTTGAAATTATATTTTTCTAATATTAATAATGCCTCTTGAGACCGGGCAACCCCAAATGCGGGTATTAAAACTCTTCCCCCATTCTCAATGATATTGGTTATCTTATCCATAAATTCTATCTCGAGTTGATCTCGTGGGGGATGATTCCTAAGAGCATAAGTTGATTCAATAATCAAAGCATCGATCTCAGGAATCACAGAAGGGTTCGCAGGATTAATCAAATTCGTTGTTTGAGTATTAATATCCCCTGTATATAATAGTTTCTTGTTATCTACTTCCAGTAAGATCGATACACTCCCTGGAATGTGCCCTGCATCTATAAATGTTATAAAAAAGTTATCATAAATTTTTTGAGGCACTTGGGTTTTAAGAAAGTAAGAACTCTCCCGTAAATGATCTAATTCTCTATATCCGAAAGGATATGGATAATTTGATACTTTTATCATATCTCGAATTAAAACTTCTGCAGTAGCAAGTGAAATCGAATTTGTATATAAGGGAACTTTACCATTCTTATATAATAATGGTAAACCTCCCGAATGATCTATATGGCTATGAGTTAATGCTACTGCTTTAAGATTATTAATATCAGCTTTATATGGTAATCTTTCTTCCCCAGTGAAACCGATACCATAATCTAACATGCACTGAGCACCACTATTGGATTCTACTAATATTCCAGAACGCCCGATTTCTCTACAACTTCCTAAGAATGAAATTTTAACCATTAAATGCTCAACATATAATAACAATAATTATATTTAGAAATATTGGCAATATTATCAATTTTTTTAATAATTTGAAAGTATTACAGAATGAATTCTTAGGCTTCCAATTATCAAGTTATACCTCCACTTAAAATATAGATAAGTAAAATAGCTTCTTTAATGTATTTTTGCTAGTGAACTAGTTATTAACGCTATCACATTGTTAACATTTTTACTAAAAATTTCTAAAATCTCCTCCCACGTAACAGGTGCCTCATCTTCTTTCCAACAATCGTAATCTGTAGACATAGCAATTGCCGCATAAGGGATTCCTGCTTCATTTGCTAAAGCGGTTTCGGGAGCTATACTCATATTTATCACGTCTGCTCCCCAAATCCTAAACATATTTGACTCTGCTCTAGTGGAGAACCTTGGACCCTCAATTGTAACAACTGTTCCTTTTTCGTGATGTTTGAGATTTAATTCTTTTGCAGTTTCAATAAGAATTTGTCTTAATTCTGTGGAGTATGGATCTGCCATTGGTGTGTGTTTCATATCACCTGGAGCAAATTCTTCAAAAAAGGTAATTTTTCGGAGTCGTGTAAAGTCAATAAATTGATCGAGGATAACAAGATCACCTCTATCTATCTCTTCTCTTAAACTTCCACAAGCAGTAGTCGCAAGAATATGAGTACATCCTTGATCTTTTAACGCTTGTATGTTAGCTCTGTAATTTATTTGTGTTGGAGGAATTGTATGCTCCCTTCCGTGTCTTGCTAAAAGAACTACGTCAACATCATTAATCTTTCCTTCTTTTAGAGAAGAAGAAGGTTTTCCATAAGGAGTATCAACATCTAAATCTCTAGCATCTTTTAATATTTCTGGATTATCTAATCCAGAACCGCCAATAATACCAATTTTAACCATAATAAATCAAAAATATAGAGTTCATAACTAATAAAATTTAGAATTTAATATATTGTTTTTTTTAAAAATTTACCTAATACTTCTAAATTCTATAAAGTTTTAACTCAATGTTGATTAGTGCAAAATATATTTCTATAAAATTTGTAAATATCTTATGCTAAGAAATAAAGTTCTTGTTTTAGGATCATTGGCTTTTGACCACATAATGAGCTTCAAGGAGAAATTCATAAATGCAGTGTCCATAAATCATGATAAGGAAGAATATCAAAGTACTGTTACAGCCGAAAGTCGTCATCAATTTTTTGGTGGAACTGCTGGAAATATTGCTTACAACCTAGGCTTACTCAGTATAGCTAAAGTTTCCTTGTTAGGATCTGTAGGGAATGATTTCGAAACATTGGGATATAAAGAACATATAAAAAAGTTTAAAAATGTAGACTTAAAAGTTGACATATATGATGATCTTTTCACAGCCGCTTGTTATATTGTCAATGACATTAAATCCAATCAAATGATTATTTTTCACGGAGGAGCGTTGGACAAATGTAAAGATATTGATTTAAATGTTAAGCTAAAAAATCCTAATGAGTTTGTCTATGCTATAAATTCAACACAAAGCGTAGAAGCTATGACTCATTTTTCTACTCAATTAAAAGATTTAAAAATCCCATCTATCTTTGATCCCGGTCAAGTTACTCCTCTATTTCAAAAGGAAGCATTGATTGAAGTTATTAAAAAATCAGATATTTTAATTGGAAATACTCATGAAATAAGTCAAATAAAGGAAAAATCAAATTTATCCGAAGAGTCGATATTAGAATACCTTAAAGCGATAATTACTACAAAAGGATCTGAGGGCTCTGAATTGGCCTATAAAGATGAGGGTGATAAAGTTGTTAAACTTCAGATTCCTATCGCAACACCCTTAAAAGTTGAGGATACTACTGGGGCAGGAGATGGATATCGAGCAGGACTACTAACCGGTCTCGTACTCAATATGACTTTATTAGATTCTTGTAGATTAGGTGCTATTATCGGTTCATTTGTGGTTGAAACCATTGGAGCTCAAACCCAAAATTTCAATTTTGAGCAAGTTAAAGAGAGATTCCTTGAAAATTTTGGATACAATCCCATGGAATTAGAAATTACATAAAAAAGAAATGAAATAAATTTATTTTCAAATAAGATTCATTCTTCCACAGGGATTTCTATTAACGATAGTACATTGTATCCTTCCAACTTATTCCTTCCATGTAAACTTCCAGTTAATTCAATAACAAATGCAACACCTACAACTTCCCCACCTGCTTTTTCAACTAGATTGCATGCTGCTTTTGCTGTGCCTCCTGTTGCTAGTAGATCATCAAATATTAATACTTTTTCACCTTTTTCAATAGCATCTTTGTGCATTTCAATAGTATCAGTACCATATTCTAGCTCATAAGTTTCACTTATTGTTTCAGCGGGTAGTTTTCCAGGTTTTCGAATTAAAACAAAACCTGCTCCTAATTGATAGGCAATTACTCCACCCCAGATATAACCTCTTGCCTCAATTGCTGTAACTTTTGTTATTCCCATATCCTTAAAGTAATTAATTATTCTATCACAAGACTCCTTAAAAGGTGCGTGTATTTTAGCCAGGGTGGTAATATCTTTAAATTGAATTCCTTCTATTGGAAAATCAGGAACGTTCCGTATATATTTTAAAAGGTCCATATTATTTTTGATCCGTTGTATTTTTTTAGTATATTTTCAATTAAATTATACAAGATTAAAAATTATTTTTAACTTGATCAGATCATCATTAGATCAATTTACTCCGAAACTCAGTTCACATTTTAAGAATTAGAAAAAATTAAATAAAGAAAAAATTATAAAGATTATATAAAATCAATTAATTTAACAGAATTTAATATTAATCTATAAATATCTTAATTATAATCCATAAAAAATACTAATTACGATGAAAGTTCTACTATTTGGACCTGCTGGTGCGGGAAAAACAAGTTTAATGAGGACAACTTGCTTAGGATATAACTTTATGAAAGTTCTTAATCTAAAACCTACAAAAGGAGTTTCTAGAGAAAATTTTATATTCCGAGGAATTTTAGAACTTTCTATATGGGATCTAGGGGGGCAAGAGAGATATTTAGAACGTTATTTTTCGGAATCTCAACGGGAGTTAATTTTTTCAGAAGTCACTACTGCAGTTTTTATGGTTGATTCTGCTGCCGTAGAGATAGGAGTTCGAGAGATTTTCGATAATTTTCTGAAATATTTGTTTGAATTTTCACCAAAAATCGATCGTGCTTATGTTTTATTGAATAAGATTGATTTACAAGACTCTAATGAAGACGAATACTACGAGATTTTATCGAAAGGACTGAATGGAGAATATAAAGATAAATTATCATTTACACCTGTTTCCGTAAAAGAAGGTAGTGCCCAACATAGATTAATAGAGATTTTGGATTATGAAATTCAGAAAAATACTCTTTCAATGCAACGATTAGGAAAAATTCGACATCTTTTAGATGAATTAAAAATTAATACCTTATCTGAATATCTTCTATTCAATCAACCCGATGGATTAATCATTGCTTCTACTTTTGGGAAATTTGAAGCGAAACCTCTACAGTTTATGAAATTTGAGATAGGAACCCTAGATTCAAATATTTATAGTATTTACCAAAAAATTATGGAGTTCCAGAATATTTCTAACCTTTCACCTTTAAAATTATCAACAGTAGTCTATGAATCGGTTGATTGCTGGATTTTAGTAAAAGAAGTCACTAATGATGCGGTCTTGATGGCAATTACACGAAATAAGCAACCCGAAGTATTTACTAGTGTAATGAGTACTCTTACGGGGGAAATTTTCGAGAATTTAAAGATATATCTTAAATCTTCTGAGTTCTAAAAAAAAGAGATAAAAAGAAATAAAGGAAATATAGTTCCTATATTATTCTTCTTTATCATGAAGTCCCATTTTAGTTAAGAAATGCTGTTTTGCGTGATGAGGTCGTCTTATTACTGTATCATTCGATTTTTCGATTTCTCTTGCCTCATCGCATATTTTCGCTGCTATTCTCATCATTTCATGGGCGGCTGCTAATAAGGGCATGTATTCAGATCTTTCCTTTAACTGAAAACATGCTTTACCCGTAATATTGGAGACCGACCCCGCTATCTCGAAAGCAGCAATAGCTTTAGCTCTTGCATAAGGATTAGAGAATTTTGCAGCTTCCGTAGCTAGATTCGAATCTATTATGACTTGAGGTAGCGTTGGTGATCCGCCTTCAAGCATTTCAAGAATTACCTTATTCAATTGTTCGGCAATAACCTGAAGAGCACCGGTAATTGCAAGAACTTTTAATAAATCGGAATTGAATATACTCATTTCAATGGGATCGAGGAATGGCCTACGCGCTCCGATCATACTATCACAATTTACTAAAATATAACCCATGTTCTTTTCTTTTATTTCATCTACAGCTTTTTTAGCTGGAGAATCAGAAATTATAATAGTTGGAATATTTCCTGCCATTTCTCTAGCAGCTTTTGGTCCTGGTAATGCCGCATTAGGGCTTGACATTATTATTAATTCTGGACCCCATTTTAATAAATCTTCCATTGTTTTAGTACACATCTCTGGAGGGTGCATTTTAGCACCAGATGTAACCTCATGTACATTAATTCTGGTAGCTTCAGCTCGTTCATCCATTAAAAATGCTAATAATAAAGATGAACCAATTGTACCGTTCTTTAAAATTCCAATTTTAAGCACTTTTTCGCTCATTTTTCACATCTCTATCTAAAATTCAAAATTAAATTATAGATTTAATACCTTACAATTTTTCAAGGTTTTTATTTTTTGTTTAAAATTTTATATTAAATCGAATGCTATTAGTTAATACAAACTATTAAAAAATTCTAAAATAAAAAAGCTTGGAAAGGAGAAAAAAATGGAACTAAATGGTGTGATAATTGAGGATACATTTTGTGAAGCATTTGGGGGTTTCTTTACCCGTTTACTGATTACGGCTAAGAATGAGAAATGGGCAAGAATCGCTGCACAAGTCTCAACTGGATATGGAACCTCAACAATCCATTGTGATGCGGAAGCGGGAGTTGATGTAGAAATTTCACCAGAAAAAACTCCAGATAATCGTCCAGGTATTATCGTAATGTTTTTTAAAACAAAGAAAGATGAAATGAGCAATGTTGTTATGAATCGGATTGGACAATGTGTTCTAACTTGTCCTACGACAGCATGTTTTGATGCTATCGAAGGTTCACTCCTTCCTGATAAAGAGTTTGATATTAAAGTAGGAGCTAATTTGAAGTTTTTTGGTGATGGATTTCAAGAACAAGTTGTAGGAACGTATCCTTATGAAGTATGGAAAATCCCAGTTATGGGGGGAGAATTTATAGTTCAAAGTATGGCTAAAGTAGGGAAAGGAATTGCAGGAGGTAACTTTTTAATTATTGGAAAGGACCAAGATTCTACTTTGGAAGCTGCTGAAAAAGCAATTGACGCAATAGGGAATATACCTAATGTGATAGCACCATTTCCAGGAGGAATTGCGCGATCTGGTTCAAAAGTAGGCTCGAAATATAGTTTTCTTAATGCAAGTACGAATGATCCATTATGTCCAACCTTAAGAGATAAAATTGAAAATTCTCAATTAAATGAAGGAGATAATTGTGTTTATGAAATTATTTTAGATGGTGCTACAGAAGAATCAATAAAAACAGCAATGAAGTTAGGAATAGAAACCGCAGTAAAGACTCCCGGAATAAATCGAATTTCAGCAGGAAATTACGGAGGAAAACTTGGTAAATTTCAATACCACCTCCATGAAATTCTAAAATAAAATTAGTCTACGATTTTCCAAAATATAAAGACCAAAAAAATTTTATTTATAATTTTCTTTTTATTTTACGTTTAGGAATTGTTTCTTCTTCTGGTTCTTTTTCAAGTTTTTTCTCTTCCAAAATTTCCTCTGATTCTTTCTGGAATTTAGGTGATTCCTTTTTCTCTCGTTTCTTTTCAGAGATCTTTTCTTTAGGAGAAACCGCTTGAGTTTCGATGAATCGTGATTTATAATGTCTATAAACAAGACCAATACCTACAAGGATACCTAAAAGTGTGCCAATAATGAATGATATCCAAGGTACAAAATCACCAATAACGTCGGGAATAATTCTTATTGATTGTGGCGCTAGATTATAATCATTAGTAAGGCTTATGGTCGTTCCATCTGAATCAGTAACATAAATATATACGTACCAAACACCCGTTATTAAATCAATTGTACGAATCGTTATTTCTGTGTTCTCATCGTCGTAAGCTCTAGTGATATTATACCATTCATTATTTTCATCAATTAGAGCTACTTTAATATATGCAACACCTTCTACATCAGAGACATTAAATGTAAAAGTTAAAAGAACCCCATAAAGAACACTTATCGCTTCAGACATAGATAATCCATTGATTTCATAACTATGAATTTCAGGCGGATTATTTTTCACTATAAGAGACGTCTCATAAAAGCTTTCACCACCATCTTGATCTTCTGCGATTATGGTAATCTGATACTTCCCAATAGGTTTTTCTGCTGCAATGGTAAATTGTTTTGAAAAGTTATTATCAATATTATGATTCAAAGTTAATGAGGCAACAAAAGTTCCTTCTGGATTCTTAAGATTCATACTTATATCTAAATCTTTTGAAGCATCTTCTACATCTGAAACATTTAATGAAATTTCACATTGTTCTGTTCTCAGAATTTCCGAAGGGGAAAAAACTATTGACAATTCGTCAATGATTGGATTGGAATTCAATACATCGAATGGAAAATAGGCTGCGGTTTTAAATCCAGAGGTTTTATTTGTCATATTTAGTTTGATATATAATTTTTGACCCACATAATTATTAAACGTTTCATTTGAGATTCGATATGTAAATTGAACCGCATTATTTTCTAGATTAAAGATATTTTTTTGGGATAACTCAATTATGCTGTCAACAATAGTAAGATTCCATCCAAACTGAAAACTTCCAAAATTATTAACAACTAATTCAGCATATAATTCCTCTCCAATGTAATATCCAGAACTATTGGTTGTTAACATATAATTGGATATCGTTGTGAAATTGGTATATGTTGTATGAGAATTCTGAAGAACATCAGTACTGTTATAAAGGGAAAAACTTACGTTCTGTAAGCCGAGAGGATCGTTATATGAGGGTTTATATTCAAAATAGTATTCATTAATCCCCCCGGAAATCATATTATAATTATTTGTAGAACTATTAGTAAATTTTATTTCTATAACTGCATAATCAACATCAAACCCAAAAGTGTTAATACTGATATTAATAGATTCGAATAATCTATGAACTGTCGTAGTATTCCTAATGATAGCCCAATAGGCTAAAGGTGGACCATTAGACATTTCCAAGTTATAAGGTAATGCCCCCTTATCATTACTACTTGAAATTTTGTTAGAAATATCATAATGAGACACGATTATACCAAATAAACTAGTGATCAAAACAAAAAAGATTAGATTAATACTGATAAGTTTCCTATTCTTCAAAAATTCTCATCTTCTCAATTTTTTAGATTTTATCTCTTTGCTTAAAAAATATAATATAATACCAATTGGGATAATACCAGGTAATAGATAGAATAATACTAGATTTAATGTTGATAATTCTAACACGAGTTCAAAATAGAATCGTGCAATCTCCTCATTTTCACTATCCGTTAATACAATTCTATATAC
The DNA here is from genome assembly GCA_048940805.1 of Promethearchaeota archaeon. GTDB lineage: Archaea > Asgardarchaeota > Lokiarchaeia > Sigyniarchaeales > SOKP01 > Loki-b32. The sequence goes on along the minus strand of JBHLOF010000025.1, from coordinate 3,598 downwards.
TTTTGTTCCGAATTCATATGGGTTACTTGAGGGGATGAATTTCTGTATAATCCGATTTTCTCCCGGACTTAAATCATCAATATTTGTATTAACGTTTTTTCCATTAATGGAAAGCGTAAAGCTTTCAAAAGTGTCTTTATTATTTTTAATAAAAATAATTAGTGAAGCATATGAACCCTGTGCAATTTGGTCAGGAAAAGAAACACTAAGAATCTCAAATTCAGGAATTATTTCGATTATTAATTGCTCAGTGTAATATATAGTGGTGTTTTGAAGGATCTTCATTACAATTCTAATTGTTTCGTTCCTAATATTCTCTAGAGTTTTGAGTGCATAAGAAACGGATTTAATATCATCCTTATCAATGGTTTCTTCTTGGATAAACGTCTCTATTGTATTTTCTGCTTCCCCTGTAAAACTGACATTCAAAGTTTGAGTAACATTTGGTAGAAAATTAATCAAATCTAAGGATACTTGTATATATTGCCCACTTACAACCCTACTTTGATAAATAAGATGTTCATAATTAAAGGAAAATCCTATTTCTATTACTTTTGTAACACTTAAATAAATAACATTTCCTTTTTTAAAATTAAAAGTAATTTCACTCGGACCAGGACTTACTCCAAATTTGGCTGTTAGATCAAAACTGACATTCATTTCGGTTGATGCTGTAAAATTGAGAACCTGAGACGGGTATTGGACTATATCTTCACCTTCTAAAGAAGCTGTTAATGTCAAATCTTCATTTCGGGTATAATTTACCAAAAGAGTCACATTCAATATTTGTCCCTGAAATAATGTGTCAGGTAGACCCTCAATACTCTCATTGATTAACCCAGAGATAACGTTGAATCGTTTTAAACTTTTAGCCATATTGAAATAGGACTTATTAGCCCAGACGTAGATATAATAACCATTTCCCAATGCCAACGATTCTTCTATTGGATGTATAAGAGAATATGATGTTTCAGGATCAATTATGTGGTGTTGAAATTGGTATAAAAAAGTACTGTTTGGATATTTAAACAGATAACTAATATCTGCATCAGTAATGCTATAAGTAAGAGTAAATGGGACATAGGAATCATTCCCAGGATTGTAATATTTATCAGATTTACTAAATAAATATGTTGAAGTTAAATTCATAATATCTTGATCAATGAGATAATCAGGAATTGTATCAGTAATATTATATTCTGAACTTAGAACTGTACTAATATATACTTCTGATGCTTTTAGATATGATCTAAGTAAATATAAGTTAGAATTTAGGTTTTTAGTACTGTTTGTAAGAGAAAAATCATAGGAATTATTTGTGTCATCATAAAAACTATTTTCAAATGACTCAAAAATTTCGATTGCTCTATTATAATATGTAAAATTACCAGTAAGTCCAAATAACTTTAAACACGCTTGAAGCATTAAAGCATTTGCCTTTAGATTGAAACTACTATCAATTAAGATATCCCATGAAGGTCTACCGATGTTGTGATATACCTTACTAGAATTATTCCATAGATGAGCATCAAGACTATCGTAAAGCTCAATTGCTCTTAATAGATAAGGGGAATTGCTTTCCATACCAGATTCTAACCAGAATTCTAATAGTGTCATAATACCTAACGCATTTACATCTAAATGATAATATCTTTGACCTCCTCCTAGTGTGACCCAATCTTCATCAGCATTATAATAATAAGCTTTGTCTGTAGAATCCCACATATGTGAATTCATTGAGTTCATTGTTTGGTTAGCTAAAAAGTATGATAGTGTCTTAACAGTAACATCCAGACCTAGTTGATGATAAGAACGATGAATTAATAAATTAGCTAAAATACCAAGAAAATTACTATCAGAATATTTAAAGGTAGATGAATTATAGTTAAAGAATCCGTTATTAATGCTATCCCAAAACTCAGATGAACTTATTAGAGAAAATGCTTCTTCAATTAAATCCGAAGGTTTTTCACTGTTAATAGTAAGAACATCGATATTATCACCAATATTCTCAATTAACAAAAATATCGGTAATAGATTGTCAATCAAATAACGATTAGAATCTTTGATTAATCCTGTCGAATTGTCGACAGATCTTACAAAACCATATTTAAATTGCTCATTTAGGTCTTCATACCAGAGAGGAGTCGTCTTTAGTTTTAGATATGCATCGAATAATTCTGTTTGATCCAGTTCAGATTTCATTAATGAATTATAAATTAATAAATTATCTTCTGAAAAGATTGTATCATCTGTGATTGTACCACTTATATCCCCATATCTAAAATAAGTTGAAATTTCAGGACCCAAGCTTGAAATATAATTTGTCTCAAAAAAGCCACGAACAACATCGAAATTACTAATAAAAGGATTCTGAAGCATTGAGGTGTTTGTAGCTGCCTGGAGATTATCTCTTTCAATATCGAATATATTTTCAGGTATGTTATAAAACCCGTCAGAATATTGTAATGGATCTGATGAATTATAAATATTTAAAATACTCAAATTTAAGATTAATACAAGGAAAACACAAATAAAACTTCTCACAACTTTATTCTTCCGCTTCTTTTTCTCTATAGTGGAGTAAAAATTGGAAAAGCTCATTTTAATTAAATTCAAATGATTATTTTTAACAAGAGTCTAATTTTAAATTATATTTTTAAAAAATCCTTCTCTTTAAAATTTTTTCTGAAGACATTAAAAAGATCAAAATATTAAGCAAAAATGTAGAATTTTATTCTTTTTGTTTGCTTTGTATTGTTTCAGGGAGTTCTGAAATCTTTACACGTATTTGCTCCATTGAATCACGTTCTCTAATTGTGACTGTGTGATCATCTAACGACTCATAATCTACAGTAATGCACCATTTTGTACCTAACTCGTCCTGCCTTCTATATCTTTTTCCTATAGAACCTGCTGCGTCAAAAAATGAACCAATACGATTCTCCAAGAGTTTTCTATGAACTTTTTGCGCCAAATTTTTAATTTCTTCTTTATTTTTCACTAGTGGAAACACAGCTACTGTGTTTGGTGCTAAAATGGGATTAAGTTTAAGAACGATTCGGCCTTCCTCAACATTAAAGGTTGTTTCGAGTAAAGTGTATATAATTCTGTCGATTCCAAATGCTATTTCAAGAACTTGTGGAATTTCTTTTTTATAGGGATCAAGATCCATGGAGACTTCAAAATTTTGCTTAGAATATTCAGCGTGTCTCTTAAGATCATAATCTGTCCTATCATGAATTCCACATATCTCAACCCATCCAAATTGTGTCGTTTTTATTTCTAAATCCCAAGCGTCGTCTGCATAATGTGCGCGTTCGTTTATTGAATGCTGTCTGAATCGAATAACTTCTTTAGGTATTCCGAGGATCTTTGTTAAATAATATCCAATATAAAGACAATAAGCATATGCAGGTTTTTTAAGTATTTTATCTGATATAGCTGTGTCCAAAGAGACATATTTTGGGGAATCAACACCTTGTTCTTGTGATTTCCAGTCCAGCAACGGTAGTTTTTCGTTTTTAACCTCCTCAAAATCCTCAAATTCCATTTCTTGCTTTTTACTAATAAACATCTGAAGCTCAAATTGATCAAA
>JBHLOF010000024.1:0-42210 GCA_048940805.1 Promethearchaeota archaeon | reverse complement strand
CTTATGGGCGCTTTTTCTATATATTTATGGATAGGCGTTTTTGAATTAAGAGATTATCCTGTTTTAAATAAAATCCTTATCATTTCATTAGTAACATATAATATAATTTTTATTGCTGGTATATTATCCTTTTATTTAGGAAATCCCTTTCTTCTTAATACCAGTTTTGCGTTTTCTTTTTGGATTATTTTAATTATGGGATTTATTTTATTTGGAAGAAAATACATAATAGTTTGGAGATTTCTGAGTCCTGAATATCTGACACTAATATTGTATATTATAGCTTGGTTAGCTGTGGTTTTTATAAATCAATATACTCCATTTAATTTGATTACATCAAATCCACTTACTTCTGGTAGTTTTAGAATATCTGACTTTTTCTTGAATATATATTTTATCTTAATCTTGTTTAATTGGATGATATATTTTATATCAGGAATGATATTAGACAAGCTTTTAGGCATAAAGAAATTAGAGGATCCTAGATTAATTGAATTAGTAAATGAAGTAAAGAATAGAATTGGGATTTCGGGTAAAGTGAAGGTTGGTTTTGGGAAGTACCCGATTCTAAACGCGATGGCATATGGATCGTTTTTTGACAAAAGAATTGCAGTTATTGCAGAAGATATAGATCAAATTCAGGAAGATGAACTAAAGGGAATTGTTGCTCATGAATTAGCCCATACAAAAGGAAAACATACACTTTTTCTAACTATTATTACAACGGCTGATCTTTTCATAAGAATGTTGCTTGGAATCCCTGCCACTTTTTATGATTATACCTTTGGTAACCCTCAACTTCCTTTATTATATTTTATCATATTAAACTTATCTATATACCTTATACTCTTTATATTTGTTAGGATTTTAGAGGGTAGGGCTGATTTAAAAGCGAAGAGATCCGGATACGCTAATGAGCTTGTAAAAGCATTATATAATTTGGAAAGCTTTTATGCTTCTGGGAGAGAAATTGGATTTAATACAATGCTTTTATGTGAAGAAAAAATTTCGAAAGACAATCAGCTATTAGATTACATGAGCACTGCTTCCTATCTAAACCGATCTATGATAAAACCATCAAAAATTTCTCTACTAGGAAATTTCTTAAACTCACATCCCCCAAGTTATATTCGGATTGCTACGATTTTATCCAATGAATTAAAACCAAGTAAAGAAGCACTATTACCTTTTATTTGTTTAAAAAAATCAAAACAAAAAAAGTATGCAAAAATCTTTGATAAATCACGTCAAATCTTCCAAGAGATCGCAAATCAAAAATTTAAAGAGTATTTTCTAATAAATGATGTTTCTTTCTTGTTATACAGTCTAAAAAGAAAGGAATTATATAAATATGATTTACATAAAGATTACATTTTTATTAACAGAATCACAGATGATATCAAATTTGGAAATATAATTGACATTCATTTTCTTGATAACATTGCAGATAGCGATCAGTTTATTATAACAAATCTAAAAACTCAGAAAAATGAATACCTTAATTCATCTCTTTATTCATGGATCCAGATTGACTTGGATGAGAATTATTACCTAGATGGTAAAAATCCCGTAATCTTAAAAGAAATTGATCTCAGTGAAAAAAAAAATGACGCTAAATATATATTTGAAGATGGGAATAACCAACTAATTAGAAAATCTATCCTTAAAACAAAATTACCAAAATCAGCAGCAATACTAAAAGATCTTGAAAATGAGGTGATATTTTTTAAGCGTAGAGGGAAACTAAGAATTTTAGCATGTGTAAAGGTTGTAAGAGCTAAGCATTTACAGGATTATGGGTTTGTGTTTTCAAATATTTTGAAGCCAGAAAGGAACCTATTAAAGCATAAACTTCACGATCTAATCATTAAACCGCGCAAGATGTATTTATCAATAAGTAAAAGTCATCATTTTAGAAAATCTGAATTAAAGGTGATAAATTGGTTGAAACAAAATGAAATATTAATAACCTTGTACTTAAAAAAACCCGTCAACAACATTGAGCACGGATACATTCAAAAAATAGAAGTAACATTGAAAGAATCTAAAAAATCTAAAAACAGAGAATTTGAAGATACAGATTCTCTAACCATTAAGAATATATTTGGAAAAAGTAAGTTTATCCCGTATACTCAAATAGAATCAATTGCATTTGAGTACAAAAGCGCCCTCATCCAATTAAAAAATGGTACAAGTCTTTCAAGCCGATTAGGATATAAAGTATTAAAGAGAATAAAACCAGAAGAAATAATAATTACATAATAAACTTTAAAATAAATGTCCTTTTTAAGGTTTTAATCATGTTAAAGAAAATTAAACATATCTTCAATCTTTTACGTGTCCGCCAGTATTATAAAAATGCGTTGATTTTTGTTGGAATTTTTTTTAGTCAAAATTTATTTAATTTTTCTCTCTATTTCGAACTAATTATTGGTTTTATCGTGCTATGTTGTGCCTCCTCTTTTAATTATATTATCAATGACATTAAAGATATTGAAAAGGATAAATCGCATGTGGAAAAATTAGAGAAAAAACCCTTAGCTGCAGGAGCTTTGTCTTTACAATTCGCAATAATTATTCTAATTTTACTGACCATAATAAGTCTTTATTGTCTGATCTTTCTTATCCCAAATTTTGGATTTATTATCATGGTGATTTTAATTGTTATTACAGGGCAATTATATAATCATCTTTTTAAATATTATGCTTTTATCGATATTCTTATATTGTCTACAGGCTATATTTGGAGGGCATTAGCAGGTTGTATGATCATTGAGCAATTTGTTTCTGCTTGGCTATTTTTAGCGATATTCGAAATTGCGATCTTCCTTAGTATTGCTAAAAGAAAAGGAGACTTGAAATTCCTAGGAAAAGATTTGGCAATTAAACACAAAAAGGTTTATGATCAATATTCACTAAAATTACTTGATCAATTTCATGTAATCATCGCAGGTTCTTTATTTATGACCTATTCATTATATCTTATTAATCGATTTAGATTAGATGAACCCGGTGTTCCTACGGTATTTGAGTACATTTCAATACTATCTATACCAATTTCATTGTATATTTTAATGAGGTATATATATTTAACTTCAGCTAAACCAGAAATCGCACGAAGTACTGAAAGGGCATTTCTCGATAAGGGGATAGTTATTGCGGGCATTTCTCTGATGGGAATCCTCTTCTGTTCCTTCTATTTTAACAGCTTAATCTAAAATTATTTGACTTTCATTATTCCCATTTATTTCCCTCTTCAGAATTATTAGTTTTTTATAATGATGTTGAGAATAGTTAGTTGTATTTGGAAACATAGTCATCTCATTGACCATTTTATATTTTAAAATATAAACTGCGCTTGTTTAGAAGAATGATATATTAAAGTTTTAAAGGCGTTAAAACACCTTTTATGATTTCAAAGAATAATTTGAAAAAAATGAAAAAACTTATAAGTATACGAATTTAAAAACATATTTAACAACAAATCTAAATAAAACTATTCAAAAAAATTAAGTGAATTTAATATGGAAATGGAAAAGAAAAATTTAGCTATTATTATATTAGCCGTAGTACTTGCTGCCTCAGGTATCGGTAATGTGATCCTAGCAATTACTGGTGGTTTTGTAACTGGCGGTGAACAGCTAGTTACGGCCACTTTTGCAGCCTCATATCCTGGCTTAGCTAAAAATGATCCCGTTGACACATGGGATCGGGTTTCAATTTGGCATTTACAGGAAGTTACTGAAGGTTTAGTCTATTACGATCTTTCAAAACATCCCAATTATGAACCAACTCCCTTACTTGCAGAATCTTGGTTTTGGAATAGTCCTAAACAAATAGAGTTTAAGATTAGAGAAGGAGTTTGGTTCCATGATGGTACTCCATTGGACGCTGATGCCGTTAAATGGAATTTTGAAAGATTAATGTGGTTCAGTAACGAAAGTGGTTTGGTACCTGCAAATGATACTTCGAAAGTAGGGTTTTCTTCCTCGCTTTATTACTTGCCTAATCAAACCTATCTTTTTGATAGTTTTGAAAGTGATGGAGCATATAACTTTACTATCAACTTAAATGGTCCTTTTGGGGTATTATTAGACTTGCTTTGCTTTATTTCTACCAATATTGTTTCCCCATCCTCTCATAAATTTTATGAGATAATACAACTAGATGAGCTTGTCGTTGGTACTGGACCTTGGGTAATGGTTTCTCATAGACCAAGACAAGAAATTAGGTACCGAGCAAATTCTCGATATTGGGGAAGAGGTCCTTGGTTTGAACAAGTTGTCATGAAATTTGTTGACGATGATACAGCCAGAATGAATGCTGGATTAGCGGGGCAATATGATTACGTTTCAGGAGTCTTAAAGACGTATATTGATACATTCAAGGGTACTTCAGGTATGCATGTTGAAGATATTGGTGAAGGATTTGGTTATTACTACTTTGAATTCTATTGTGGTCCAAGAAACTATCAAGGGAACCTTACTTGGTCTGAGAATCCAACTGGAAGTTATCAATTCCAGAGAAATAACCAAACTATAAGAAGAGCACTCACATATGCATTGAACTATACATACCTCATTGAAGAGATTCAAGCTGGACAAGCATTTTACGGTGTTCCTGCCGTACCTCGTGCTTTCCCAGGTTATAACGCTTCAATTTGGTTTGCGTATAACGAATCTACTTATGCTGATCAAATCGCAAAAGCAAGAGATCTTATGATGGCAATGTTTCCAGCTGAAACATCGGGGCTTACAAATATATTAGATGGCGGATCGAATGATGCTGCGTGGATAGCTATTGCGGGAGGATCCTCACCATTATGGGATATGCAAATAAACGAACATTCTGGTGGTGGTCTTAGCACTGATCTTACAACGCTTTTAAAAGACAGTTGGGCTCTAATTGGTGTTGATGTAGATGAAACAGTCAGAGAATGGGGTGAATACCTAGATGTAGGTGAACTTACCCCATGGGAGATGGATGGAGGATTTGTTGGTTGGGGTCCTGATTACCTTAACCCATACAACATGATCGATCCATTATTCAACCTTGCCTCTGGTTCATGCTTCTCTCGAATTAACCAAACCATTTTAATCGATGCAATGAAAGCTGCTGCTGAAGAAACAGATTATGCAACCTCCCTTGACCTTTGGAGAGATGTAGAAAGTATAATTTACGACATAAGGTATGAAACCCCTGCAACTGCTGCACACATTCCTTCTTATGTTTACTTTGTACAACAGGTACACAAAACAACCTTGAAAGGCGTTCAATACAACCTTCTTGGCGACTTTAACTGGGCTAATTGGTATAGGGAAGTATAAAAAATCATAAATATTTCTCGAAAAAAATATCCTCAACTTTTTTTTTTATTTTTTTATTGTTGTTTAATCTTTTTACACAACAAATCATTCGATTTTTAAGTTTAATCTCTAAACGTGATTTGAAATTGAATTCAATTGAAGAATTTTATTCGAAATTCATTCTTTTAGATAAAAGAGCAATTTTTAAAGAAGATAAAAAGGAGAGTATATTAGATATGGTGTCGCATTTTCCTTAAATTTCTTAATAATGTAATAGTTCATTATAATGATAGAATAATTAATAAATGATGAAGTCTAAATAATTATAATTTTCGCAAGTAATCAAAAAAATTTGATTATCGAATGAAATTTTCAAAAATAAAACTTGGAAGACAAGGTAATTTTTTTCTTGGACTTATATTAATCTATTTTTTGTTTTTTGGATATATTACTTCTGAATATCTTAGAGATATCTGGGGAGTAATACATGTGGGAGATCGATTAATATTTTTACACCAAATACTTTTCGATTCAAGCACTTTTTTTTCATTCATTATCCTCTTTGGTATTATGTTTTTTATTGCTTTAAGGGAGCCATTTTTCGAATATGCAGTTAGAAATAGTATTTGGTATATACCTGCTATACTGATTATGTCCTGGTTTTGGTACTGGGTTTTGTATGGCTTTAATCCTGCTGTATTTTATATGTATTTTATTCAAATTGAAGGTTACTTAACTATACTGTCATTATTGTGTATCAATCTCTTTGCTGCAATCCTAGCTTCCATTATCAATGAAAAGCGAAAGGAACTAAGGGCATTAGAATATTAATTATAAAATAAATATAGAATTAAAAAAATTAGAGGAAAAATTTTATAGGAGGTCTAAAAAACTATGAGTTTATTGAAATATATTATTAGAAGAATCATTGTGATGATTCCGGTATTATTTGGGGTATTGACATTAACCTTTATTCTTACGAGATTGATGCCAGGTGACCCTATTTCTGCATTATTAGGAGCTATGGGTGAGCACAATCCTTCGGAAGGGATGCGTCAACAAATGATGTGCAACCTTGGGCTCTGTGATCCAATAATTATCCAATATTTTCGATATGTAGGTGAATTGTTCACAGGGAATTGGGGAATATCTGTTTCGATTGTTGAGGGAATGCCAGTTTGGGAATTAATAATGACAGCATTACCGATTACAATCGATCTCACAATATTTTCAATAATCATTGCTTCTTACTTGGGAACCAAGGCAGGAATTATTTCTGCAACTCACAGAAATCGAAGTACTGACACAATAGTTAGAGGAATTGCGTTAGTAGGAGTATCTATTCCAGTATTTTTTCTTGGAATGCTTCTCCAATACTTTCTCGGATATGTACCACGAGAAGCTTGGAATTTTGTAATATTCGAGCCAACGGGATATAAGAGTGTATCGAATACACACCCTCCATTTATTACAGGATTTATTTTAATTGATTCTTTATTAACAGGTCGATGGTACATGATTGGAGATTATCTATGGCATATGTTCTTACCAGTATTTTGTTTATCGTTCATAATGCTAGCAGGGATAACACGACAAACTCGTTCGAGTATGTTAGAAGTGATGGAGCAAGATTTTGTCAGAACAGCTAGAGCAAAAGGTCAAAAAGAGAAAAAAGTAATACATTCTCATGCTTTACGAAATGCACTTATTCCTACTGTAACTGTTATAGGATTGAGTATTGCGGGTTTACTAGGTGGAGCGGTTTTAACAGAAACAACATTTGACCTCCCCGGAATGGGAACTTTATTCATTGATTCGATCCTACTTTATGATTATTGGACTTTAAGCGCAATAGTGTTCCTAATAACAATAATATTTATATCTGCGAATTTACTCACAGATGTTTTGTATGCTATATTAGATCCAAGAATAAGATATACATAATTAGTAAAATAAAGGAGTGAAAAAAAATGGAAGAATCGTATTTAGTAGTTGAAAAAGAAGAATTAGAGGAAATAAAAGAATCCATCCCAGAGAGAGTAATTACTTGGATTTCTAAAAACATGAAATTTATACTTCTACCGGGGTCTAGAATTGAAGAATTAACAATACGTCAGACTGATTATGAAAAAACGATTAGCAAAAGATCATTAATTCGGAGATTAAAAAATCCTCTTACAATTTTAGGTTCCTGTATCGTTTTCTTTATCATAACTTTAGCAGTTTATGCCCCTTGGCTCTCCCCTCAATCGTATTTTGAAGTATTAAAGATTCACACAGGTTCATGGAATCCTCCATCTCCTGAGCATCCTTTAGGACAAACATGGATCGGGGGTGATATCTTATCGAGATTAATTTGGGGGGCTAGAACATCTCTAACAATTGCTATACCTTCGATTTCAATAAGTGTAATCGGTGGTGTTCTCTTCGGAGTAATTTCTGCCTATTATGGAGGATGGGTAGACTCATTAATTATGAGAATATGTGATATTTTTCTAGCATTCCCATCTTTAGTCCTTTCTTTAGTTCTTATATCAATTTACGGCAGAAGTATTCAGATAATCTTGATGGTTTGGGGATTTCTTGGAATTCCTGTTTATGCTCGATTGATAAGAGGAAATGTACTACAAGCCAGAGAATTACCTTATATTGAAGCAGCAAGAGTAGCTGGAGCAGGAAATTGGAGAATTATGTTTAGACATATTTTACCTAACGTCATACAACCAATAATAGTCTTTTTCACGTTTGACATTGGATCTTACATTTTAGGTTTAGCAGGACTTTCCTTTTTAGGAGTACATCAATCAACTATACCTGAATGGGGAAATGATATAAATAAGGCTCGAGCTAATCCTTATGAAGCACCTTGGGCTAGTATGTGGCCCGGATTTATGATCCTTCTCACAGTTTTAGGATTTATGTTGGTTGGAGATGGATTACGAGATGCGCTGGATCCAAAATTGAAAAACTTATAATTTCTTTAATCATTTTTTTTCTTAATAAAATTAACAATGTATTAAAAGGGGAGCATGAATACTTTAGAAAAAGATAGTACTAAAATTGGTAGTACTGAATCTCAAGATGAGACATCAGAACTCTTACTTCAAGTTAAAAACCTTAAAACATATTTTTACACAGAAGAAGGTATTGTAAAGGCCGTTGATGGTGTTTCTTTTGATATTTATGAAGATGAGGTTCTTGGTCTTGTTGGTGAAACTGGGTGTGGGAAGTCTGTCACTGCCCTTTCTATATTACAACTTGTTAGAGCCCCAGGAAAAATAATAGATGGTAGTGTTATATTTAAGGGCAAAGATCTCCTAAAGTTACATGAATCTGAAATGAGGACGCGTCGTGGCCGAGATATTACCATGATTTTTCAAGATCCTTTAAATTCTCTAAATCCTGTTTTTACAGTAGGTAAGCAAGTATCAGAGGTTTTTTTTCTGCATCAGGAAACTGATATGAAAAAGGAACTTGATAGACGTTTACTTGAAAGGAATAATAAAAAAGAAGAAAGAAAAGCCTTAAGTCAGAGGCTAGAAGATGAGAAAGATCGATTAACAGAAGAAGAACAAAATGATATTACAGAAAGAATTGAAGACCTTAAAGCTCAGATTGTTCACATCCCAACACTAAAGGATGTTGGTTTAGACTGGTCAGAAAGAATGATTAGAGAAGTAGGAATACCAGATGCTAGAGGAATCTTAAAGAGATACCCTCATGAATTAAGCGGGGGTATGAGACAACGGGTTATGATTGCTATGGGTCTTTCATGTAACCCTTCACTCTTAATTGCTGATGAACCTACTACGGCGTTAGATGTAACAATTCAAGCACAAATTCTCGATTTAATGAAAGATTTAAAATTAAGATTTAAAACCTCAATTCTTATAATTACTCATGATTTAGGGATAATTGCCGAATTGTGCGACAGAATTGCTGTTATGTATAGTGGTAATATTGTAGAGTATGCATCAGCAGAAGATTTATTTAAAAATCCACGGCATCCTTATACCCAGGGATTAATAGGAGCTATACCCAGTATAGAAAAGAAAAACCAAAAACTTCAAACTATTCGAGGTATGGTTCCTAACCTCATTTTTCCCCCATCAGGATGTAGGTTTCACCCTCGATGTAATTATAGAATGGAAATATGCGATAAAGTAAAACCACCTCTGACTGAGATTGCTAGTAGATATTTTGTGGCATGCCACCTTTTTGACCCTAAGTATAAGGATTCACCAAAATATATGTGGGATGAGGAAGAGAAGGAAGAATCCTTTAAGATATAAAAAATCTAAAAATTGATAAATGAAAAAAGATGACAACTCAGGAATTTAATGTAAAAGAATCAGAATGGAAAGAAACCAAAGATTCATCAAAAGAAAAAGAACCAATTATCCGGGTTTTGAATTTAAAAACATATTATCCAATTTTAGGAGGATTATTTAAGCGGAAAATCGGAGAAGTAAAAGCTGTTGACGGAGTCACATTTAACCTTAATAAAAATGAGACATTAGGGTTAGTTGGAGAAAGTGGTTGTGGCAAAACAACAATCGGAAATACAGTTTTAAATCTTGTAAAAAATACTGATGGAGAAATATATTATGGCGACACAAGAGTAGATCTGAGTAGGATTCAGGGATTTACTGAAAGGGTATTAAAAAAGATTAAAACCCTTGTTCTCTACGCAATACCGGCTCTCTATGAAAACAACTCGCATAAAATTAGGAAATATATTTCACATAGTCCTCTATTTATGAAAAAAGGATTTATTCGTACAAAAAATAAATTTCGAAAACTTCAAAAGGATTTTCTTGTAGAAAAGTTTTTACGTAAAAGAATTCAAATGGTTTTTCAGGATCCTGATGCTTCCTTAAACCCGCGATGGAAAATTGTCAATATTATTGGTGAACCACTAAAGATATTGGAAGGGATGACTAAAAGGAGAAATATTAGGAAAAGGGTGTTAGATCTTTTAGAAACGGTTTCTATGAAACCAGAACATTTAGATCGTTATCCACACGAATTTTCCGGGGGTCAGAAACAAAGAATTGTAATTGCTCGGGCATTAGCAAGTAATCCTGAAGTAGTAATTCTTGATGAACCCACCTCTGCATTAGATGTATCAGTACAAGCTCAAATTTTAAACTTATTAAAAGATCTTCAAAAGGATTTTAATTTATCATATATGTTTATTACTCATGATCTTAGTGTAGTACAGCATATTGCCGATAGGATTGCTGTAATGTATCTGGGAAAGTTTGTGGAGATAGGAACTGTAGAGGAGGTATTTTATAATCCAACACATCCCTATACAAGAGCTTTATTATCCGCAAGACCCACATTTGATCCAAGCTCAAAAACAAATAGAATCATCTTAGAAGGGGATGTCCCAAGCCCTATTAATCCCCCTCAAGGTTGTGCGTTTCACCCCCGATGCCCTGAGAAGGATAAACACATAGGTTGTGGCATAGAAAACCCAAGAAAGATACATCTCGGTGGGGACCATTATATGATTTGCTTACCTTTTAAGGATGAGGCTAAATCATATGAAGGGATGACATTCATATCAGACTAGATACAAAATTTTCGTCTCTTCTATTTTTTTATTAGTATTAGACTCTATAATTATAGATTTATAAACAAAAATTCAATAATTAATTAAAGCCATTGGCCATTGATTGAATCATGTCACCTAATTCTCAAATATTTGTAGTAAAAACATCTCCTAAAACAATCCTCGATGATTATGAGAAGTTAATGCACCTCGCAAATTATCAGAAATTCTATGAAAAACATCATAAAATTATAGTAAAACTAAACTTAAGTTGGTCAAAATTCTTTCCTGCTTGTTCCAGCCCTCCATGGCAAGTTGATGGAGTACTTCGCGGTTTAATCAATGACGGATACGATCCTAAAAAGATTTTTACAGCTGAGAATAGGACAGTAGTAACCAATATAGAAAAAGGATTAAAAGGAAATAAATGGGGACCTATAATAGAAAAATATGGGGTATGGTTTATGCCACTTACACGTATTCCATTTATCTCATACGAATCTTTGCGACCTAAATTTTTAAATTTAAAAAATAAAAAGCTTCTTGTGCTAGATTCCAAAATATTTCCCGATGGCTTTAAAATTCCTGAATTTTATGTTGGAAAACCAATTATCCACCTGCCTACAATGAAAACTCACGGACATACTGGAGCGATTGGTGGTTCGTTACACATGACTTCAGAGGAAATGAAACACGGGGGAATTACATGCGCAATGAAAAACGCTTTCGGGGGATTACTTACAAAAAGAAGACATTTTTCACACCAATATATGTCAGAAGTTCTAGTTGATCTATTAATTATCCAAAAACAAATCCACCCCCAAATACTATCGATTGTAGACGGGACTGTATGTGGTGACGGAGCAGGACCTAGAACTATGATTCCACGGATTAAAAATTATATTCTTGCAGGATATGATCAAGTTGCGGTTGATACGGTTGTTGCACATATGTTAGGATTCGATCCTCTCAAATTACCCGCAATAAAGCTAGCTCACGATGAGGGATTAGGGTGCGGAGATTTTGATCAAATAGAACTTATAGGCGAGGATGTATCGGAAATTAATTGGAATTTTAAGGTTAAACGAAGTTTTGTAATATGGGGAGACCAAATGGTGAGAAAAGGACCTCTAAGTTTTATCAACCCACTTCTTAGAAATGAGATTTTTTTTATGGGACCCATATTAGCATCATTAGTATATCATGATATGATTTGGTATCCAACAGTTGGAAAACGCAGAATTGGTGGTTTTATGAAAACAGAATGGGGTAAGTTATTTTATAACTATCCAAAAAACTAAAATTTCAAAATTTAAACACGATCTATTATTCTAAATTCTTAGTCTAGAGCTTGGTTTACAAGGTCTTCAACTTTAAAAGATCTCCTCTTGTCATTAACACATAAATGTAATAAAAATTCGATAGAGCTTTCAAAATCTAATAATGGAGATTTGATTAGTCCCTTTGGATAGAATTGATTCTGAATACACCATGCAATCAAATCCACCAAGATATTGTAATGAAAAGAAGAACTTTTCAAATCTGAATCAAAATCAATGCTCTCGATGCTTCTTTCAAAGAATGGCTTTACTAATGTTATTACATCCGCATCCACCTTTAGCAAATTTCTCACATTTGGAAGAATTTCTTTCAATGAAGAGAAAGTTACATCTATAGTACAAATATCGATTCTTTCATCAATTGGTATGATTTGACGAGCATCCACACCTAGTAAGGGAATAACCTTATCATGCATTTTCTCACATATTAAAGAAGGATGCAATCGATCAATAGCAATATCAATAGCATAAACTTTTTTAGCTCCATGTTGCATCATGCAATCTGTAAATCCCCCAACTGAAGCTCCTATGTCGACACATATCTTATCATCTACACTAATCGAAAATTTATTTAATGCAGCTTCTAATTTTAAACCTCCACGACCTACATAAGGAAATTTTCTTGTTAACTGTATTTCATATGAGTTATCAACTTTTTTACCCGGTTTTGTTATTTTAATACCATTAACAATTACAAATCCGTTTCTGATAAGCCACTGTGCTTTTGTACGACTTTCTACTAACCTTCGTTCTACTAATAGGATATCAATTCTTTCTTTCATAATGAATTTTTGAAATTTCTCTTATTTTTTTCGCTTCAATCTTCTGTGCTAACGCTTGACTTAATCTTCCTATTTGAACCTTTAAAGATGCTTTTTCTTTAAAATTCTTATAAATCCACCTTAATATAAAACCTATTATAAAAAATGAAGATATAGCAAAAAACCAGATTGACATATCATCTAATAGATTTAAGAAAAGAAAATACAATAAATTGTGTGCTAAGTAAATCGTGAGAGAATAATATGAATAATAGAAAAATAATTTATAACTTCTTTTAGTTTCAATTATTTTATATTTTTCAATTGCTAAGAGGATTGAAAATAAACATAATTCTATACCCATTGAGTAAATAACCCAGGATAAGCTTTCTCTTATCAGAAAATTTGGAAAAAAGATAGAAATACCAGTTATTATCATTAAAAATCCAACTATTATTACAGGTACTAACAATTTCTTTTTAAATGTTGAATTTTGCGAACAGTTATCATTACTAAAGTAATTATCGTTGATTAAATCTCCTACAACTGTCCCGATTATAAAAAAAGGGAAAAATATTAGTAGAGGATCTTGGTGGATATCATTATATAAAATATGGAAAACAAATCCTAACAAATTAGTTTCACCTTGGAATCCTAACAGCCAAGAAACGATACTAAAGTGTATGACCAAAATGAATATTGTAACAAAGATTCTAAAGAGTTTAGGAGTCTTTAATAAAGGCCAAGCTAGAAAAATTGAAACTGAAGCTGTTAAAAGCACGTACCACGTCCATAACATAGCAGGACCTAATAGAATCGCAGTAGGTATATTGTAAATAATCGCTACTATAAAAATAAACAATACTCGAAAAAAATATGAATTTCTCAACATATTATACGTATAATCTTCTGACTCTCTTGCTCTTTTTAATCTATTTCTATGGGATATAGTAAGGCTAACACCTGAAATAAACAGAAATCCTGAAGCACCAATTGGATCAATTATCATAATGGCAAGTGTTTGCAACCAACTAAATTCTGGTGTTAACCACCAATCAAGGAGATGGGTTAAGATCATCCATGCCATGCAGGCTCCACGAAAGACGTCAATGCTTTTCAATCGTTGCGTTTTCATTTTTAGTACAAAAGGTGCTATTTGTTTAGTTTATCTTGCCTATAATTAATTTAACATAAATTAAAATTGAGCTCTTCTAATATAACTTCTCTTATCATATCTTCTTGGTTTAAGTTTAACATTCAGATTTTTTATCAATTTGGAGGATTTCCTAAGTGATATATCATTATTTAATATTCTTTCAATAATATTTTTAAAATCATTTTTTTTCTCTTGAACATCTTCCCTTGTATTAACTTCAGTTTCATAGTATCTATTATTTTGGGATAAATTTTGTTCAATACTTTGAAGAAAATTTTCTTTATCTACTTCTATACCTTTCCGCATAGCGATAATTATTGCTGAAATTTCATGTTTTGACTTAATCTGCTTTCGTTTATCTTGTATTTTAATTTTAGAAGTTTTTGATTCATCCACCAAGTATACTTTCATATTTCCCCTATCTCTATAAGTTTCAAAAATTAAATTTAATAAATTAGTCGTTATTGATTTAACACCTCTCCCAAATTTGAAAATTATTGTAATAGGAACTGTCTTTGTATTCTGAAAACTAAGAATATAATCATTAATCATTTCTTTAAATTCTTCGTTAGTATAAATTGTATGAGATTGTAAATAATAATCGTCCAAAAAGACAACAATACCAATTTGTTTTGTCCCTGGATCAATAGAAAATAATATCTCTGAATAATTTTCCTTATACTCTATTTTATATGCTGCTAGTATTTTTATAATATAATGTTGGAAGTTTTGATTCTTGTAATAGGGGAGAATGCAGAATCTCTTTTGCGTTTCCTCAAATTTGAGAACCTCTTCTGCTGTTGTTAAAACTATGGAAGAAGAGCTAGGAATTTTACTTCTGATTGGTAATACTTCAAATTTTATCCTCAGACGAAGCAATTCTTTATTCAGTTTATAAAAAAAACTTAAATTTTGAGTAGCAATATAGATGTTTTTTCTCATTTTAGAAAGTAATCTTCATTAATTATAATATTATACAAGCGAAAAAAAGTCTTATGTAATATAAATGAAAGAGTCGATATTTTTACAGAAAAGTACGAATCGCGGTATTTTTCTTAGGAAATTAATACTAGTGACATTTAAAAATATTTTTTCAAAATATGTGATATGACGCATTCTAGAAAATTTTATAAAAGAATTATATTATTGAGTGTATCTATTGGACTTATTCTAGTTTTCCTTCTTTACTTTCTTACATTTAATCAATTAGTTACTGCATTTCTCAACTATGAGGGAGGTTTACAGATAATAATTGTGATTTCGTGTAGAATCATATTAGCTTCTGTTACTGCTTATTATCTACTTCATAAGTGGTTTAAACAAGAAGCTCAGTATCTTTCTGATATCCCTTTTTTATTAAGTCTTTTTTTTATGCTGCTAACGTTTGGTAAATTACTTGATTTCCATTCGTATTTCTTGTATTACTTGATAGAAGATTTAGCTTTTTTAATTTATACAAAAATTAGGTATTATTTAATTATAGTCGAATTTGCACCAATACTTTATCTAGGATTTGAAATAATATTTTTTCGTTTAGAGGATGTATTCCAGAAATTAAGAAATAAGGAATATATGAATCAATTACGGTTAAAACTAATAATAATAATTGTCATTGTCGAATTTATCGCAGTTAGCCTTTCACCAACAGTTTTAATTTTAACTATGCTATTACCGATTTTTTTAATTCCAAGCTTTATGGGGATTGTTTATATATTTGTTTTGGCATATAGATATAATCGTTTATCAGTAGTAAAACCAAAGATATTAACCATCGGATTTTCACTGCTTTTAGCTTCGAGTATTGTAAGAATGCTCTTATTTTTACTTCTAGGTGAAAATGCTGGTTGGGTGATTTTTGTAGAAATAATAGACTTGAGTATCTATGTAGTCGTTTTCTTTGGATTATATAAAAAGAGCTAGCATGTTTAAAAATATACAAGACTTTAATTCCCAAATTATAATTATAATTATTAGATAAAATTAATAATTATTGATTAAATGCTATTTCCAACATCAGAATTAAATGAAATTTTTAAAAATTTAACCATATTTAAAGGCATTATTTCAATATGGGGTGATTTTGGTGTTGGAAAAACTACCTTTTCACTTCAAACTGCCCTAAATTCTTCTATAGATGAAAAAAAAATTGTTTATATATATTCTAAACCAGATCTTCCCTTACGTAAAATAAACACGATAACGAGTGGATCAAAAGACAAACTAAGTAATATTGTCTTTATCCAAATATTTAGTTTTGATGATTTATATAATGTTATCAACAATTTAGAATTTTTAATCTTAAAAAATATTGAGTTAAAAGAAAAGAGTTATGCTTTAATAGTAATAGATTCTCTAACTGATCTCTATCGTTTGGCATTGAATAAGGAGAAAAAAGAGAAAAATTATAACCTAAATTATAATTTAAATCAGATATTAGCAACTCTCTTTTTCATCAATAACTGTTATGATATCGAAATCTTAATTGTAAATGAAAAGGTTAATAAACTGGTTAATAACCACATAGTAGAGACACAAAGTGGTGGTAATGTAATGGAATATTGGGTATCAATGAACATCAAAATTGAAAGAACTCAAATATTAAAACGGAGGAAATTTATTATCAATAAATATCCTGAAATACAAAATATAAAATATACTTACAAGTTGACTCAAAGAGGTTTTGAGAGATTATCTTGAACATCATCAATTAAAACCAATTATATACCTTTAGAAATAATCAAAAATAAATTACAAATTTCAATATAAAATTTCTTGAGATGAATAATAAAGAAAAATTATTAGAAAGACCCTTGAGTATAATTAATGAAGGATCCGCTAGTTTCTATGTTTACGAGATTGACAAAGATGCTATTCCCTCAAAATCCATGAATGTATTTTATAACAGGAAAATGGAGATTAATAGAGATATTTCTAATTTAGCAGTTACATCCTATAATAAAATTTACAATAAAAATTCTCTCATCATCATAGATTCTATGGCTGCTTCAGGAATAAGCTCCATTCGAATTTTAAAAGAATGTAATAATATTAAAAAAATCTATATTAATGACATAAACCCAGTAGCGGTAGATCTTATTCATAAAAATTTAATATTAAACAACTACATCAATGAATCTTCTTTTATTGAAATATCAAGAAAAGATGCCAATCATTTATTTTCTGAATTCAATCAAAATTCCCATGAAAAACCAAACGTAATTTCAATAGATCCATTTGGAACCCCCAATCTATATATAGACGCTGCATTTAAAGCCATACGAAATAAGAATGGATTATTATGCATTACCGCAACAGATACTGCTGTTCTTTTTGGAGTAAGGCCGAAAAGTTGTATTCGAAAATACCTGTCAAAACCCCTACATACTGAGTATTGTAAAGAGATTGGTGCGAGGATCTTGGTTCACTTCATATCAAGAATTGCTAATGTTAATAAAATGGGGATTATACCTCTATTAACATTCTACTCTTCACATTTTTTAAGAGTCTTTTGCCTTACTTTTAAAGATAGACAAACTATCTCTTCATTCTTTAATAATTACGGATATATTATTCATTGTAATAATTGTGGGCATCGAACAAGTTTTCAAGATAACATTTTAGAAATACCTAATAAATGTCCTCTCTGTAAAGAGCCCGAAACAATAACTTACGCAGGACCTCTCTGGATAAATAAGATTCATGATGAAAAATTCGTGAATGAAATGATAATTTTAAATAATGAATCTCAATTTAAAAATCAAAACAGACTAAACAAAATATTACATTTAATTAAAGAAGAAAATAATCATCCACTTTCATATTACAATATCCACAAATTAAGCAAAACATTAAAAATCCCCAACCTGCCCAAATTGGATAATTTCATTAATATTATTCGAAGAAAAGGATACCATGCTTCCAGAACTCATTTTGACTTTGTATCAATTAAAACAGATATGGATATAAATAGAATTAAAGCAACTCTATTAGAACTACAAAATTGAAGAGATTGATTACCTTGGCAGATATTCACAAAAAAGATCCACATTATCAACGTGCCAAAAGAGATAAATATAGAGCAAGGTCTGCTTACAAACTATTAGATATTCAAAAGCGATTTAATATTTTCAAAAGAGTATTTTATATTTTAGATTTAGGATGCGCTCCAGGTTCCTGGCTTCAAGTAGCAAAAAAATTTGCTGAGGATAACTTAACCAAGTATAATGACCAATATTATCATCGAGATCATTATCTAATTTTGGGCGTAGATGTTAAAAAAGTCTCTCCTATTGAAAATGTTCAAATAATTAAAATGGATTTCATGAAACCGAAAGTTATCACTCATCTGGAAACTTATTTTCAAACTGATGTAGATTTAATATTGTCTGATGCTTCTATAAATAAAACTGGAAATAAATTTTCCGATCATTTAAGGCAGAACAATTTATGTCAGAGAGTGTTAGAGATCACTGTTGCCTTTTTAAGACTCAAAGGTTCATTAATAATGAAAACTTTTCAAGGACCAGATTCCAATGAAGTATTCCATAAAGCTAAGAGTGTATTTAAGATGGTCAAGGCCTTTAAACCTCAATCATCTAAAAAAAAGAGTAATGAAATTTATCTAATAGGTCTACAGAAAAGATGATTAAATATCCTGCAAACGTGCTTCAATCTCATCAAAATTTATGTTATATTCTTTTCCTGCTAAGGTGACTTCTATCCACTCAGTTAACCAGGGGCAATAAAAAGGGTTAAACTGGTCCATATTAGTATCATTACATTTGCTCCGAAAAGGACAGATAAAGCATGGCTGCCTTGAAAACATATTCCATATGTAATCCTTTCTTTCCTTATCAATTTTTACTTCTTTAACATCCACTAAAATTTCTTCAATAGAGGTTATGTGTTTTGTCCAGGAAGCATCAATTAACTCCCTGTTTATTTTTATTTTCGATTGTAGGGCTAGAACATCTAAAATCTCATCTAATTCATTAGGTTTTTTATCACATAGATTTAGAAGATCACCAAAATAGATTTCTTTTTCTTGGTTTATTATATCTAAAATTTTCTTCTCATCTTTATGTAAATTGCGATGAAATGTTTTCTTTTTTTCTGCTATCCTTTCTATTCTTCTTTCGACTTCAGATTTTTCATCAGATGGGCCTTCAATGCGTTCTTTGATTTTACATTTGTGTCGGGATAAGTAGGCAAAACTTTTACCACAATAGGGACAAGTTTCTTTCTTTTTCTTGGCGATAAAATATGCACCTCGTTCTTATTAAAAAAATTTTTACGTTTGAAATGAGTTGGTATTTTTACTGATTATTCCTGAGTGAATTAAAAAAGCTCAGTAATATTATAGAAATTTTATGAATATATTTAAATTAATTTTTCGGTTTTCATGGGGAATGAATACTATTCCGTTATACTACTTTTAAATCACTATATTTATATCAATAAATCATATTATATCAATAGATGAGTATCCATGATATTTTAGGAATAAAAAAGCACCAAATTAAAAAACTAAGTGAAATTGAATCCCTCTTGAATCGCTTTAATAGTAACCAAGTAATCTTACCGTTAGATCAGAGAAACTTTGATGATGTCTTAGAAGGAGGTTTTCATTCACGAGAGAAATATGTAGTTTTTGGTGCTAATAAAACTGGTAAAACTCAACTATGTCATCAATTATGTGTTCAAGCTTATATACATTTCCATAAATTATTTGGGACTAAAAGAAATAAATTTATTTATTATTTCGATACAGAAAACACTTTTCGCCCTGAAAGGATTGAAGAAATCTTAGCACCTACAGGATATAATATAAATTATGTACTCCAAAATATTTTCATTTCAAAAATTATGAGTAATTCGGCACTTCTTCTTGCCTTAAAAAATCTGGAAAATAATATGGTCAAAGGAGTAGGTGGATTATTAATTATCGATACGATAAATAATTATTTTGGATTCGATACAAGTAATAGCAATATAGGTTTTCAAGAAGCTCGAGATCGGTTCGTAGAGATTTTAAGAAGAGTTAATAACCTGACTAATGAATATAATCTTATCACTATTTTGACTTCACAGATAGTTTCAAACTTCTCGAAAAATGCTATTATCAAAGAAATACCCATTGGGTATCAATTTCTAAATCATTTCTTCTCAGAATTTGTTTATTTAAGCAGAGAAACTATAGAAAATATAGATAATAATTATATTCAATTGATCAATTCATTAAGCAATTCCGAAAAGAGGGTGCTTTATAAAATTTCATCAAAGGGGATTCATGATTACAGAATTTGATGATTTAGAGTTCTACTATTTTAAAAAATTCTTCAATTGAAATATTCTTATATTGGTCAAATATATGTTTAGAATTAACAAAAAAGATTTCATTTTTTATCTTATTCCTTACCCAATTTATTAACTCAACAGCAATTTGAAGTTTTTTTTTCTTTATCCAACTCCCTTCTTGATTTCCTTCAAAATTTAATTTTGAATATCTCCCTATGATATTATTGAAGTCCATTCCAATTAAAAATAACTTCTGAGACGGTAATATTAAACCACGTAAGAAGAATAATATTCTATCTCCATCTGTAAATCCGCCAGGATTTAAAATAAATCTTGTTGGCTCTACTTGAGTTGTACCTATAACATTTTTAAATTCTGTAATCTCCTTTTCAAACTGTCTGATTTTGCCTATATTGTCCCCATGAGCATGAATAATATTATATCTTGAATAATTAAACTCTTTTGTAGTAATTCCATCTAAATCAGTAAAGATTGCATCAATTAGGATCTTTTTTTCTCTTAATAACACCGATGCTCCATCTGCGGCTAGATTGATGAAATTACTAAAAAAATTCTTTCCCTTTTTTTCAAGGATTTTATTTACTGATTCCTCTAATGAGGGGCCACATCCATAGATTGCAATTATCGGTTGTGACATTATTCTGCGGTGTAAAGATGTTAAAATTGCATCTAAATCCCATTTTCGTACCTTATCTTGTAAAACTTTTGATAAGATATCTCGTGATTCTACATCTTTTTGATAATCAAAATCAAATTTATTTCTAATATGAAAATACCATTCCTTAAATTCTTTATAATAGTTTAATTTATCCCTAAGTTTAGAACTCATTTTTTTTTGATAATTTAAATTGAAAAATTAATAATAAAATTTTAAATTATTATCTTAATTAAATTAAAACATATTATTTAATTCAATATTTTTACAATTCAGAAAATAATTAAAATGGAGTTAGAGAAGAATGACTAAATGGTTTACTAAAACACACCAATGGTTTGATGACGCTACAAAAATGGTTGGAATTACCCCTTATGCTGCTGAGCAGCTTGGAGAAATAAGTTTTGTCGATGTGGAAGGTCTTGAAGGTGCCGAACTTGAACAAGTGAAAATGGATGGAGATGAGCCGACAAGCGATCCTATTGATTGCACAGTTGAATCAAGTAAAGCTGTAGGAGATATTTATTCCCCTGTAAGTGGTTCGGTGACTGAAATTAATTCTGATTTAATGGACGAACCGGAAAAGATAAATGAAGATGCATTTACAGCTTGGCTTTTTAAAATTGAACCTTCAAATTGGGATGCTGAAAAAGGCAATTTGATTGATGAGGCAGCTTATAACGCTTTTGTAGGATAATTTAATTATTCATTTATGACATATTTCATTATTTTCAAAATTCCTTTTCTTTTTTTTAATTTAATGAATTATTAAGATTATTTTCTGTTAATTTTGTTATTTCTCTAATTTAACATTTCCAACGTAAGGAATAAAAGAGAGGGACAAATAATACTGAAATAGTCTGGGATAGGAAAAGAAATTTCCAAAGTTATGTATTTGCTACTAAATCTACTGAGTTAGTACTCCTGTTTTTACTGCAATAATATATTGCAGAGCAATGAAAGTTATAATTATAGTAAGTACTCCAATTGTTAATATGGATACTGCCATTTTTCTGTTATAGACATATTTAGATGCTTGATATAAAAAAATAAATCCAACAGAACTCAATATAATTAAAACTGACGCTACAATACTTTCTACTATAAAAGCATCATTTATTCCTGTATAAATAAAAATAGGATCTCCCTGCTGAGTAGCTCCTAATGCTGGAGGTCTTCTAACAAGCAAATACGCAATTCCAGTTTGAAGGACAAATAAAACCACGAAAATAGCTATTAGACCCAGTGCTCTTGATGGCATCGGGAGAGACATTTGTGGAAGTTTAAATTTTGGAAAATTAATTTTTGGTTTTCTTAATACTCTTCCAAGAATCCAGGGAGTTTTACTCTTAAATTTCTCTAAAACCGTTTCGGAACCTATTACTTCTTCTTTTCTGGTTTGTTCACGAATTTGTGGTCGTTCTTTCATCTTCAACTATGTTTGAATTATTAATGACAATATAATAATTTTTTCAAATGCTTCAGTTATAACATGATATTCTAACATAATTTCTTTAGTAAAGTTACCAAGTAAGTCCAAATTTTCTCAACTGAGTTTATTGATATTCGCTCATCCGGTGAGTGAGCTCCTACAATTTTCGGTCCAATTGAAATCATTTCCATATTCGGAAATTTTTTTTTTAACACCCCACATTCTAAACCGGCATGAATTGCTTTTACTTCAATTTCTTCGTTAAATAATCTAGTGAATACCTCTTTACTTAAAGCTAAAATTTTGGAATCAAAATTTGGAGTCCATCCAGGATAATCACTGTCAATTTTAACCTCAGCATTCAATCCCGTTAATTCAAATAGTGATTTAGTTTTTTCCCAGACTGTAATTTTAAAATATTTGCTAAGACTCCTCTGACTAATCTTTATTTCAATAATCTCTTTTCCTGTCCTTACTACAGCTAAGTTTGATGAAGTGAAAACTAAGCCTTTAATTTGCGGGTGCATTGAAATTGGACCATTTGGCAAAGTGTATAATATGTCTAGAACTTTA
Organism: Promethearchaeota archaeon; assembly: GCA_048940805.1. Taxonomy (GTDB): domain Archaea; phylum Asgardarchaeota; class Lokiarchaeia; order Sigyniarchaeales; family SOKP01; genus Loki-b32. The sequence continues at coordinate 19,109 of JBHLOF010000024.1, read as the reverse complement.
TCTTGCAATGATTTCTTAAAAATTTCAATCTCTGTAAAATTGTTAATTTTTTCAATCGAAACGTGGAGATTAGGTTCAATCTGTTCATAAACCTTTTTTATTTGTAAAAGAAGTTTTTTAATAAAATCATTTAGTTCTGAAAAGTGTATTTCCTTAATGTACATAATAGCCATGGCTTCTCGAGGTATGGCATTGGTTCTATTTCCACCATTGATTGAATTTAAATTTATATTGAATTTTTTGTTTATCTTCCAAAGCATTTCCCCTAGGATTTTTAAAGCATTTCCGCGCCCCAAATGAATGTCTGCTCCTGAATGCCCTCCTAACAAACCAGAAATAAAAATCTTTATTGGAATTAGGTCTCGACTCTTAGTTACTTCAGTAATTCCATTTTTAAAGAGAAAAAAACTCACTCTTCCTCCAGCACAACCAATAGTAACAGCATTTTCATCTTCGGCATCTAGATTTATAAGGAAACTACCTTCAATTAGATCCTCATCAATATTAAACGCTCCCCTTAATCCCTCCTCCTCATCAATTGTAAACAATAAATCAATTCCAAGCGAACCAAAATTCAATTCACTTTTATTAATTTTTTTCATTATTGTTAGTAGATAACAGATCCCTACAGCATTATCTGCTCCCAAAGTAGTACCATCAGCTGCAATCCATTTTTCATTCTCAATTTCTTCCAATTTTAATTTTAATGGATCTTTAGAAAAATCATGAATTACTCCCTGATTTTTCTCACAAACCATATCCAAATGACATTGTAAAACCACTTTTAGCTTCTGTTTTTCATAAGCAGGAATCTTTACAACAAGATTCCCCACGTTGTCAACTTTGGTTAAAAATCCTAATCTCTCAGCTTCTTTCATTATATAAATTCTAATCTTTTCTTCATGGCCCGAACACCGAGGGATTTTAGCAATTTGTTCAAAATATTCCCAAAATTCAGAAGGTTGCCCTAAACCTACTAATTTTGACAAATAAATTCCCTCTAATCAAAATATATATATTGAGTATTTTATAATATTTATAAAATAACATAAAGTTCCTTTTAATATTATTTAAAGGCTATTCAAATGAGTTTAAAGGATATCTATTCAGAAGTAAAGAAGCGTAAAATGGAAGCATTGAATAAGAAAGATGTGGTGCAGGCAGTCGAAAAACATGGGAAAATTCTAGCAGTAAGTGGGAGATACGAAAAACCAAAGAAAATTGTTGAACATATGTACGCTTCAATGAAAAAGGTTGTAAAAGAAAAAGAATTCATGAAAGAGAATCTATTAAATTATGATGTCGTTCTTATTGGGTGTCCTGGAAGTGATATACCCAATGCATCCCATCCAAAAATAAAAGACTTTGTTATGAATGGGGGGTGGTTAATCACTACAGATTGGGCAATTAAAAGTATAATCGAAACCATATTTCCTGGATATATAAGGTGGAACAGGGCAAAAACTGCCGATGCGGTTGTTCCTTGTCAAATTCTACAACCAGATCATCCCTTTTTAGAGGGTGTTTTAAGTGAAATTCAGCAAAGTAAATGGCAGAAGCAAACAGTAAAAAATACTAAGAAAAATGAATTTAGATGGTGGTTAGAAATAAAATCTTTCCCAATTCAAATTATTAATCATGAAGCCGTCAGAGTATTGATAAATTCTTGGGAACTCCAGAATAAATGGGGTGAATCTCCTGTACTTATTGAGTTTGACTATGGAAAAATGGGAGGACGAATTATTCACATGATAAGTCATACACATCTACAAAAAGGCGGAGCTAAAGGTAAATATGCTTCCGCATTAATTCTTACAAATATTTTGGATGAAAAAGTATCCCAAAAGATGGGAATTGCAAAAATCCCCGCACAAAGATATGTTTCTGACTGGCAAAATCCTCAAGTTCGGAGTCCACAGCAATATATACAACCACCTACTCAAACTTCACAAAATAATTATGTTAGTCCTACACCAAATGGGAGTGGGTTGACGGGAACCTCTCAAATTATCGAAGTTGATGCCAATGATCCTAATTTTTCTTATGCAAGTAAATGTATCTTTTGTGGATACGATTTTACTGAACAATCGGGTAAGATTTATAAATGTCAAGGTTGTAATGCTCCATATCACGAAAGCTGTATCAATATGCAGATAAATGAGGGTGTATGCAAAAACTGTGGTAGAATACTACTATGGTAATTATAATAATTTAAATAAAAACAAGAAGAAAAAATAAAAAAAAATAATGTTATTTACCGATTCAGAAATTCTAGTTTTCAATAATTTCAATAGCCTCTTCTGAGCATTGAGTTTCACACGCCCGGCAACCGACACAGTCTTCTCTGTTTTCCTCTATAATATTTACTTTTCCCCCTTCGGGTTCACCAAAACATTCTGAAGGGCATACTTCATAACATGTACCACAACCGGAGCAAGCGTCTAAATCTATCTTTATTTCAAAAGACATTTTTCGTTAACCTCTTTACTGTAACTTTGAATATGTTTTCTTCTTTGATTATTTTAGAATAATACTATCTTTGATAATTGTATAAAAAATATAAATTTCGGTTTTATTACTGAAAAATTATTAGTGAATAATAAATTTTCAAATTTAAATTGTTGATTTTTTTGTCAATTATTTCAGATTTAAGAATTAAAATTAAACATCCTTTTTTAAATCAAAATTTATTATGAATTATGGTTGAGAGAAATTTTATTGGGTACGAATTTAAACCGCGTGAGATGATTATCCCTAGATGGACGATCACCAAGCTTCAGATACCATCATTTTTAAATCATAATATATGAATTATATGATTTTTCAAATTTTAAATAAAAAAAATAAAAGAAATTAATATTTATTCAGCTTCTTCCTCAGCTGCTAATTCCTCCTCAAGCTCTTCTAATGGAACAGGTGCAGGAGTCGTCAACATACTATATCCAATCCATATGGCGATTACTGAGATAAGAATGACTAAAAGCCAAATAGGAGCTACAGTAAATAGCTTCCAATCGAGCCAATCAATACCAAGGATTCTACTCCAACTGTCCCAGTTGGGATTAGCCCAAATCGTATCAAAGAGTAAATCGATAATTGAACCCATGGTGTAAATCACTGCTATCCCAAGCCCGAGAATTATCACAAGAGCACCAATAACTTTATCTTTAGCCATATTAAAAACCTTTTAGAATGGGTTATTTCTGTTAATTGATGATTTTAGTTTTGATATTGTTATTTGCTTAATATTATTTTTAAAAAATGATTTAATTAAAACCATTCGATCTATTACTTTTTAATCGTAAATAAAATATGTAGATCATCCACAATTAAACATTAATGAAATATTAAAATTCATAATTGAACACAATATTGTGAAGGATTGATGAATAAAGAACATGCTGATGTTGTCATAATTGGTTCAAGTAATATGGATTTGAACATTTATTCTGAACGGTTTCCAGAACTAGGTGAAACTGTAACTGGAGGGGTGTTCGAACAAAATTTAGGAGGTAAAGGTGCAAATCAATCTGTCGCTGCTGCGAGAACCGGAGCAATTACTGTGTTTATTGGTAAACTTGGGGTTGATTCATTTGGAGATCAGATGATTGCTTCATTAAATAATGAGGGAATAATTACTGATTATTTAACTAGAGATCCTAAAGAAGCTAGTGGAGTGGCATTTATTTTACTAAATAAAAGAGGAGAGAATAAGATAACTGTTGCTCCTGGGGCAAACTTTAAACTAACTACAGAAGATATCAGGCCAAATGCTGACTTGATCAAAAATACACTCTGTTTAATCGTTCAGATGGAAATACCCATGGAAACTATAAAAGAAATATTCACGATTGCATCTGAGGGAAATGTCATTAAAATTCTCAATCCTGCTCCTTTGAAACCGATTCCTATTGAGGTTCTTCAGAATGTAGATATAATTATCCCTAATGAAGGTGAACTCTACAAATTATATTCTTATTTAACTAACGAGAAATTATCTGATGAGGATGCAAATAAAGTAGTAAAAGCTTCTAAAGTTTTGACAACCCTGGGAATTAGATGTGTAATAACGACTTTAGGTAGTCAAGGATGCATAATATATTTAGGAGAAGAAGATAAATTTGTTAAAATTCCAGCACCGAAAGTTACTGCAATAGATACAGTTGGAGCAGGAGATTGTTTTATTGGAGTATTTGCAAGCTTTCTAAGTAAAGGTAAAGAAATAACAGATGCAGTAAAGTTTGCAACAATCGCAGCATCGATAGCTGTAACCAGAAAGGGAGCCCAAAATTCTATGCCTTTTTTAAATGAAATCGAAGAGCGAATGAAAGATCTAAATATATTTTAACCCAAAAAGGAGGTACTGGATTGATAAAGGAAATAATTCTTTCTGAGAGAAGTACGTTATTACGGAAAAACGATTTAAGCGAATTGTTGTTATCTATAAATGTTGATGATTTTGAAAATATTTTCATTATAAATGGAACTTCGTTTATTACTGAGCTATCTCCCGAACATTTAATAATAAAACCAAAAAACTACTATATGCTGATTAATAACAGAAATACTGCAATCGAAATAGACTATAATAAAGATGTATCTCACCAAAAGATAATCTATGATCCATATAAATATGAAAACTCGAAAAGAGTAAATTTTAAACCAGAATTCTTCTTAGAAAGATATTCTATTCCTAAGGGCCATATAGATACACTTCCAAAATGGTACAGTTTCAAATTTACGTTTCCTGACTATAATTTGATTTTTGTTCGTCCAGAATTTGGTTTGTCAATCCAAATCCACCAATATAGAAATGAATGTTGGGAAATTTTAGAAGGAAATCCAATTATAATCAATGGTAATGATGTTCATTATTTTGTAGAGAATGGTACTAAATACGTAAATAAAATTAATACTTACCATTCAGTAATAAATCCAAATCGTGAACCAGAAAATTTTGTCGTTATCAAGGAAAAATGGAATGGCAATTTTGACGAAAATGATATAAACCGTATTTTTAACCCTAATCAGTATTATTAAAGTAACTTTTCGGTTGAATAATCTTATTAAGGAACTTACTCTAAATAAAGAATTTAGGGCTTTACGCAGAATCACATCTAAGACTTATAAATTTTATGATTTTCACCTTCTTAACCTAAAAGTTAAAATTTAAAGCAACACTAAAAAGCTTACCGTATGAATTTATATCAGAAAAAAATTAATGAATAATATAAAAGAATTAAGCAGATTGGTTAAAAAATGGCTCCGGATGAACAATCTAATGAAGAAAATCCTGAAGAATTAGAAGAAGAGATTATCGATGATTCAGAAAAGGATTTAGATTCAAATAGATCGGAAGAAGAGGATATTGAATTAGAAACAGAAGAAGAATCTATTGAGGAAGAAGATTTAGACACTGAAAAAGAGCTAGATCGATTAAGATTTCATTACAGAGGGTATACGCTAGATGAACTTAAGAAAATGAATATGGATCAATTTATAAAGTTATTACCTGCAAGAGCGAGAAGATCCTTAAAGCGAGGATTACCCCCAAGACAAAGGAAGTTAATTGAGAGGTGTAGAAGAGCTTATCGCGCTAAAAAACGGGGAAAGGATCTCTTGACACGAACTCACGTGCGAGATATGATATGTTTCCCAGAAATGGTGGGCCTCAAAATTGGTGTTTACAACGGAAGGAACTTTGAAGTTATAGATATCAAACCTGAAATGATTGGTCATTATCTTGGTGAGTTTTCATTAACAAGGAAGCGAGTTTCACATGGTTCACCAGGAATAGGAGCCACTAGAAGTTCGAAATATGTTCCATTAAAGTAATATATAAAAAATTGAGATGAAGATTATGCCTAACTGGGGTTATTCATTTATAGAACAAAAATATAATGTAGAAAGATTAGCAAAAGCATCTGGTAGAGATTTAAGAATTAAGCCTAAACATGCAAGAGAGATATGTGCAGTAATAAAAGGAATGCGTGTTGAACAAGCTAAAGAATACCTTGAAAAGGTAATTCAACTAAAGCAATCAGTTCCATTTAGACGACACAAACGCAAACTTCCGCATCGGAAAGACCTGAAGCAATTCAAATGGTATGCAGGAAGATATCCTCAAAAAGCAACGGCAAGAATTTACGAAGTTCTTTCTGCTGCAGAATCAAATGGGGAGTATAAGGGTTTGGACATAGAAATGTGTCGAATTATTCATGCTGCATCACATAGGGGAAGAATTATAAAAAGATATATAGAAAGAGCCAGAGGTAGATCAACTGCAAAATATCGAACACTTACGCACGTTGAAATTGTCATTTATGAATTCCCAAGTTAAGCATTAGATAAGTTAAAAGTAATAGATTTGAAAGATAATGTCTCCGTTAGTGAAGAATTTTATTGAGCAGGGCATTAAGTTAATGCAAATTAATGAGTATTTGCGATCAGAGTTGGTTAGAGCTGGATTTGCAGGCGTTGATGTTCAAAAGACACCTCTTGGAGTTCGGATTACTCTTAAAACCAGCAGACCAGGATTAGTAATTGGAAAAGGAGGAAAGCGCATCCAGGAGATTACAGACGTGTTACATGAGCGTTTCGAGCTTGAAATGCCGCAAATTGAGGTGGAGGAAGTTCCGAATCCTGATTTGAACGCCCAAATTATGGCGGAAAGACTTGCCTATTCTTTAGATAGAGGTAGGCATTACCGTAGGGCAGGGTATTACATACTTAGGAAAATAATGGATTCTGGAGGTGCATTAGGTGCAGAGATTCGAATAAGCGGTAAGGTTACCAGCCAACGGGCAAGAACCCAGATTTTTAGAGCTGGTACAATGACAAAAAGCGGTTTTCTTTCACAGGAAGGTATTGATAAAGGTGTAGCTCAATGTATTCAAAAATCGGGAGTATTAGGAGTGGTAGTAAAAATTCAACATATCGATATTAAGATAGGTGATGAGATAAAAATAAAAGGAGATCTTTTAGCCAAAGCCCAAGCTGAGGCTGAAGCTAAGTTAGCAAAAACTAAAGCTGAATATACCATTGAAGAAGAAGAAGTAATACTTAGTGAAGAAGATAAACGGATCATTGATGAAGTTGATGAGGATGCTATCTCCGAGATTTCTTTATCTCCTCATGAAGAACATGAAGAAAAAAATTTAGAAGAAGAAGAAAGTTAAAATAATAAAACAGAAGCGGAAAATTATGGGAGATATTCTTACAGCAAAAAAAATTCGAGAAATGGATGATAGAGAAAAGGAAAGAGCGTTGTTGAATTTACGGGAAGAAGTAATGATGCTTTATTCAAACCAAACTGGTGGTGGGCTAGCTGACAACCCTGGAAAAGCTAGAATATTAAGAAAACAAATTGCTAGAATTTTAACGGTAATGAACGAGGAACAACAATGATCAATCCCAAATATTTAATATATCATGATTTGATTGGAATTCAAGCTTCTGCAAAACGTAAATCAAAAAAAAGTAATGATACATTCTTAGATATTGGGCAGATTATTGATGAAACGAGAGATATGTTAATTACAGAAAAAGAGAACACAATCAAAAAATATATCAAAAAAAATTATGTATTCCGATTTAAAATTGAAGAAACCAAGGACGGTATGCAAATCGATTGTATAGAAGTTCAAGGTAATAAGATTGTTGGTCTTCCTGTAAATAGATTAAGAAGTTTAAAAAAAAAGAGATGGTTTAAAAGATGAGTAGAAATATAGGAATACCTGGCGTTGTTCCACCTAAAATTAAAGCTGAAGAATGTAAAGATCAATCCTGCCCATTTCATGGTAACACAAGAATCAGAGGAAAAATTACTCAAGGTGTTGTGGTGAGTAAAAAATCTAAAAATTCTGTAATAATTAGACGAGATTATGTTCAATTTGTTAAAAAATATCAAAGATATGAGCGTCGAAATACTAAACTTGCATGTCATTTACCAGAATGTTTAAATCATGAAATAAATATCGGTGATCTTGTAAAAGTCGGAGAGTCTCGAAAAATATCGAAAACAAAAGCATTTATTGTACTAGGAAAAATATTAACAGAGGGGGAGTAAATGGGAACAAGGCGCAAAATGGGTAGAAAGGGAGTAATTAGACACAGGACTAGTTATGGATTGTGTAATGGATCAAAGATACAAATTGCTGATAATTCTGGAGCTAAAATTGCTCAAATTATCAATGTTGATCACTTTAAAACTAGACAACGCAGACTACCTAAAGCTACAGTTGGTAGCATTTGTACAGTAACAATCAAAAAGGGAAGACCCGAAATGCGAGGAAACATCATGAAAGCAGTAATAGTCAGACAAAAAATGATTTTTCGCCGGTTGGATGGTTCACGATTAAGTTTTGAGGATAATGCGGGTGTTTTAGTCACACGAGAAGGTGATCCCCGTGGAACTGAGGTGAGAGGACCGATCGCTCGAGAAGCAGCAGAATTATTTCCACGGTTAGCATCAATATCTTCATTAATTATATAATATGCAACGGAGAGGATTAGATAATGAAAGTAAAATCAAAACAGCCAAGAAGGCAGAGGAAAGCACTTTACAATTATAAAAATCACCAAAGATCAAAATTATTTACTGTTAGAGTTGCTGATTTTCTACGAGATGAATATGGCATAAAAAAAATTCCTGTTAGAGTTGGAGACAGTGTGAGAATAACTCGTGGAGAATATAAAGATTTTGAAGGAGAAGTATTAGAAGTAACCAAAAATCTAAGATGTAAAATAAAAGAGGCACAATTCGAAAAAACAGATGGAACTCAGTTTCATCCAGCTATTCACATTTCGAATTTGCTTATAACAAAATTTGCAAAAGAGAAAAAAATGGATCCCTGGCGAGCCAAAGTTATTGAAAGAAAAGCTTTATACGGATTTTATGATGAAGAGGTCGCTAGTTTAAAAAAAGGAAAAGAGGAGGAGAAATAGATTATGACTAGACATGGGGGGAGTAAATCAGTCAAAAGGTTAAATACTCCTGCATTTTTACAAATAAAGAGAAAACATGGTAAATTTTTCATTAAGTCCACAGCAGGACCTCATCCGAAAAGATTTTGTTTACCACTCCTTCATATCGTAAGGGATCTACTTAAAATCGTTGATAATTATAGAGAGGCAAAAAAACTAATTGGATTAGGACATATAAAGGTAGATGGAAAAGTAGTTAAAGACATTAGATATCCAGTTGGTTTGATGGATGTTCTCTCCATAGAAAAAATGAACAAATATTATCGAGTTTTGCCTGATTCTCACCTTGGATTGATCTTACATGAAATTACTATAGAAGAAAGCACTTTCAAATTATGCAGGATCAATAATAAAACAACTGTTAAAGGTGGGAATGTTCAATTAAATTTACATGATGGTAGAAATATTTTAATCCTACTAAATGATCCAAGAAATCCAAAAGAAGATATTTATAAACGTATGGATGTTTTAAAAGTTTCTATCCCTGAACAAGAAATTTTGAAAGTTTTGAATTTTAAGGAGAATAAATTAGCCCTTATTATATCTGGGAAAAATATTGGCCAAACGGGGAAAATAATAACGATTTTAAAAAGATTTGGTCCAAAAGCAAGTACAGTCTCTATTCAGCGTAATGGAGGTCATACAGAGACTTTATATGATTATACATTTATCATTGGAGAAGATCAAGCAGAAATTGACCTACCTAAAATAGAAAACTAACAACCCATGAGTGATCAAAATGTCAGTAAAAGCAAGTAAGAAAGGAATAACCATCCAAACGAAAGAATTTGAAGAAAAATGGAAAAATCCAATGAAAAGACCCTTTTTGGAAAAAATTGTATTAAATATTGGTGTTGGTGGGGGTGGGGAAGAGTTAGAAAAAGCAATCGGTGTTCTGGAACAAATTACGGGTCAAGTCCCAGTTAGATCACTTTCAAAAGTAAATGTCAAAGAATTCAATCTAAGAAAAGGACGCCCAATTGGTTGTAAAATAACAATTAGAGGAGAAAACGCAGAAAGATTGCTAAAGAGACTACTAATAGTAAATAATAATAAAATACTAAGAAAAAGTTTTGATAATTTCGGGAATTTCGCATTCGGTATTGATGAACATATTAAAATTCCCCAAACTGAATATGAAGCGGGAATAGGATTATGGGGTTTGGATGTATGTGGAAGAATAATAAGACCTGGGATGAGAGTCAAGTATAGAAGAAAGAGACGATCTAAAATTCCACCACATCACTATGTATCCCGTAACGAAGCTCAATATTTTTTAAAACAGAAATTTGGGGTTGATATTGTCAAAAAATTAGATCTAGAATATATATAATAAAATTTGGTGAAGAAATATTCCACAAGGTAAGCGTTTTGGTAAAGGACAGAGAGAATGTAGACGTTGTCATACTCATAGAGGTATAATAAGACGTTATGGTTTATATATTTGCCGTAGATGTTTCTATGAAATTGGAAAAGACATTGGATTCAAGAGATTTGAATAAAAATTAAAAAAATGAGAAAGGGTAAAAATATATGGTAAATACTATAGCAGATACTTGTACTGCTCTTAAAAATGCAGAAAGAGCACGCAAAAAAGAAGTTGTTATTAGCCCAGCTTCCAGAGTTATTCAACAGATACTCCGAATATTCCAAAGGCATGCCTATGTTGGTGAGTTTGAAAGATATGACGATGGACGCCAAGGTAAATTCAAGATAGCCTTATTGGGTAAAATAAATGAATGCGCTGGATTGATGAGATTAAATTATAAAGTTAACCAATTTGAAATGTTAGAAAGAAGATTATTACCTGCCCCTGGATTAGGACTAATTGTTTTGACTACAAATGAAGGAATTATGACTATGAAAGAAGCAGAAGATAAGCACATTGGAGGACGAACTCTGTGTTATATTTTTTAATTTTTATGTGAGATGATGATAGCATGGTTAAAATAGCATTCTTCAAAGAAGAAATTGAGGTTCCCGATGAGGTTAAAGTAACTTTAGAAGGTGACCATCGTATTAGAATTAAAGGTCCAAATGGTGATATTACAAAGGACTTCTCCCATGTAAGGGGAATAAAGGTTAGAACTGAAAATAATAAAGTTATTTTTTCAACCGATTTCCCAAAAAGTACAACTTTAGCGTTAATCAAAACTATTATGAGTATTGTAAATAACTTAATTATAGGTGTTCAAACAAATTATAAATATGTCTCTAAAGTTGCCTACTCACATTTTCCATGTAGCGTCAAAGTTGATGAAAAATCTAAAAACATCATTATCGAAAACTTCTTAGGAGAAAGAGCTCCAAGAGTAGCAAAGTATCCTGAAAATGTAAAGGTTGAAGTGAAAGGTGATGATGTTTATTTTATTGGACCTGATAAAGAGGCCTTGGGTCAAACGGCTGCGAATGTAAAAACAGCATGTCGAATAAGAAAGAAAGACCCTAGAGTATTCCAGGATGGTGTTTATCTATATAGAAAACAACTAGGAGAAGAGATTACCTGGGAAATTAAATAAAATGAGGAATTACTAATGTTGCAAGATAAACGATTGATTGAATTAAGGAAAAAGATGAATAGGAAAAGACCTTCATTCAGGAGGGTTGAATCTTGGAGATATAAAAGAGTGAAGGACTCATGGAGAAAGGCAAGGGGAATTGATTCTAAAACGCGAAAGAAGAAGAAGCTAGGTGTTAAATCTCCCACAATAGGATATAGAGGACCGAAAAAGGTGAGAGGTCTACATCCTTCTGGGTATATTGAAGTAAGAGTTACAACTTTGGAGGATTTACAGAATTTAAATAAAAATAAACATGTTATAAAGATTTCTAGTAAATTGGGGGCTAGAAAAAGGATTGTTTTAACTGATTACTGTCAGAAAAGAGGTTTTAAAATATTAAACCTTGGAGTCTCTCGAAAAGAAATAGAAATGTTGGAAGAAATGGCAGAAGCACCATTAGCAGATCTCGAAGAGGACGAATTCATTGATATTGATGAATTAGAGGATTCACTAGATATGGATGATGAAGATTAATAAAATAGAGGAATGATAAAATGAATCTAAAACCACAGAAAAGAATGGCCGCTGAGATTCTCAAATGTGGAGAAAACCGAGTATATTTTGATCCTTATTTAATTGAAGATATCTCTCTTGCTATAACTCGGGAAGATATCCGAAATCTAATAAAACAAGGAGTGATTCAGAAAAAATATAAAAGTGGGATTTCACAACACAGAAAGAATGTTCAGCATCAGAGGAAGAAAAAAGGGAGGGCCAGAGGTTTAGGAAAAAGAAAAGGAACAAAACATGCTAGAACACCTAAAAAAAGAGCATGGATTAAACGAATACGCCCTCAAAGAAAGGAATTGAAAAAATTGCGTGATAGAAAATTAATCACTGTTGCTAATTATCGCAAACTTTATAAAAACGCTAAAGGTGGAATGTTCGCTAGTGTTGCACAAATGAATCGTTATATTAAAGAAAAAGAGTTAATAAGAAGGGGAAGATGAAATATGGGAAAAGGACCAAGATACAGAAGACCTTTTCGAAGAAGATTTGAAGGGAAAACTGATTATCATAAGAGATTAAAATTACTCAAGTCAAGAAAATTAAGAGTAGTAATTAGATCTTCTAATAATCATATAAGAGTTCAGATTGTTCAGTCTAAGTTAGGAGGTGATGAAGTTCTGATTTCCGCATTTTCAAAGGAGTTAGTTTCAAAATATGATTGGGTTGCAAATACAGGCAATATCCCTGCATCATACTTAACGGGATACCTTGCCGGATTAAGAGCTAAAAAAGCCTCTATTCAAGACGCAATTTTTGATCTTGGTATGATTTACAATCGAAATCGAGTACTTGCGGCTTGCAAAGGATTATTGGATGCGGGCATTGAAATTCCTTATAATGAAGAATTCTTCCCAGATGGTATAGAAGAAAGAATAAATGGAAAACATATTGAAAACTATGCTGAAATTTTAAAATCAGAGGAGCCAGAAAAGTATGAAGAAATCTTTTCGGGGTATTTAAAAACTAAAGTAAATCCTCTGAAAATTAGTCAAATATTTTCAAATTCACTAAAAAAGATAAAAAATAATGCATAAATTAAGGGATATACTATGAGTCGTTTAAGAGATATCGAGGAGGAGTGGGTGCCGAAGACCAAGCTTGGAGAGCTTGTGCAGCAAGGTCTGATAACTCTAGATAAAATCTTTCAGAATAATTTGGTGGTCAAAGAAAAAGAAATAATAAATGTACTTCTACCACAATTAAAAGAAACAGTGACAACAATCAAAATGGTCCAACAAATGACCGCTAGCGGACAAAGAAGTAAATTTAAAGCAGTTGTTCTTGTCGGAACTGATGGATTTATAGGTACTGGTTCAGCTAAGAGCCGCGAGGTTGGGCCGGCTATCAGAAAGGCAATTGATAAAGCAAAACTCTCTGTAATTCCCGTTTTTAGAGGATGTGGGAGTAAGGAATGTGGATGTGGTGGGACTCACAGTATCCCATTTAAAATTCAAGGTAAATGTGGTTCAGTAAAGATTAGCCTTATTCCTGCCCCTGCTGGTGTAGGACTTGCTTGTGCTGATAAAGTTAAGGATGTATTACGATTATGCGGAATTGAAGATATCTGGAGTAAGACCTTTGGGGATACTCGAACAAGTGAAAATCTTGTTAAGGCAACCTTTGATGCTTTGAAGAATGCGCATAAGTATAATTTTAATATTTAATAAATTGAGCTGTATAAACATGACAATGGCAGAAAAGAATATCAAGTCAAAAGAAACTGAATATACACCAAAACTCTATTTCGCAGTTCGGATTAGAGGAGCTCCAGGGATGAGACACAAAATTCTTGATACTCTAAAAATGCTTAGAATGCATAAGGTTAATCATGGAGTTCTTATTTGGGGTACTAAGAGCTATAAAGGAATGCTTATGAAATGTAAAGATTATATTGCTTATGGAGAAATCGATGACAAAACTTTAGTAAGATTATTAAGAGTGAGGGGAAAAATAGAAGGGAATAAGCCACTTACTGAAGATCATTTGAAGAATCTAACAGAATATAAAAGTTTTAAAGCACTTTCAAAGGCTCTGCTTAATGGAGAAATTCAATATCGAGAAAAAGATATTTCCAAAATTAAACCAGTTTTCCGCTTACATCCCCCCAGAAAAGGACATCGGGGAACAATTAAACGACATTATACCGAAGGAGGAATTCTTGGTTACGTTGGGGTATATATTAATCAGATAATCCATAAAATGTTATAACCAAAAGGTGAAATTAATCGATGAGAAGCTTTACTAAAAAAGTACAGAAGACGAGAGGTCAGAGAACACGTGGATATGGTAGAGTAGGCCAACATAGAAAAACGGGACAACGTGTCGGGAGAGGAAAAACTACACAGTGGAAAAAAAGTAAGAAAAGTTATTATTTAAAACAGAAAGAATTAGGTTTTCCCGATCCCGATTGGGATTTAGGAAAAAGAGGATTTAAACGACCACAAGATATTAACCGAATATATAAGGTTAATGTCATAAATGTTAAAGATCTAGATCTAAAAATTGATAGTCTAGTTCTTGATAAAAAAGCTACTAAATCTGGAAACTCTTATAATATCGATTTAAACGAAATTAATATTCAGAAACTCTTGGGAAAAGGAGAAATCAATAGATCAATGAATATCTCAGTGAATAAAGCTTCAAAAAGAGCTATTGAGAAAATAGAAGCTGCTGGTGGCAAAATCACCTTAATCTCAGAAAATTAAATAAGGGATTATTCCACAAATCTTTATATATTAGACTAAATTTCTTAAAACGATTTCCAATGAAAGTGGATCTAAATAAACACCTAAATGATAATGAAGCAGAAGAGGAGGATAAAGATCCAAAAAAAAGGAATAAATGGTTAATAATCTGTCTAATAGTTATTATCATTATTTGGCTTCCTTCAACTTTAGCCTTTCTTGCTATATTTTAAATATTTTCAATAAACCATTTTATATATTAATTGGATTAACCCAGGTAAAATAAAGACGAACCCAAGTGTATTTCCGATAATATGGGTTATAGTGAAAGGAATCCCTGAAATAAATATTGGTAAAAAGCTATCAATTGTACCGTAAAACGATATAGCATCTAAAATTGTTGAAAAAATCTGAAAGAATGTTGTAATTAATGCCCCAATAATTCCAAAAATTACCATTACCAACGATTTGTAAAGATCTTTATCTGGTGTAAAGAATGACTTTTCTCTAAGAATTTGATGAATAAAAGCTCCTAGTAATCCCACTGAAGTATAATATATTAATTGGAAAGTTAAAAGTGGTAAGGGAGAAGCACCAAGAGGATTAAAAAAGCAAAATATAAACGAGCTAAGGAAGCCGACGATCATCCCATCCCTTTTACCCAAAATAAAACCTGATAAAAATATAGTAAGAGTGAAAAGCTCAATATTGGGAATATATGCTAACAAATATCCTAAAACGATTCCTAGTGCTGCAAATGTCCCAACCATGGCGATTCGAAATGAACTTTTCTCTAACCAAACTGAATGGTTTTCTCTTTCCTCCTCAATGCCATTCACATTTTTTTCATTGATGGATTTGTTTTCTACAGGGCTATGTAAAAATTTTTCTTTACTTGACAAGATAGTGTCATTAAATAGGGTTATTTATATATAGGAAAGTTTTCCTATATAAAAAAATTTTTCTCTAAACTCTATATTGCAAATTTAAAAAGTGTCGTACAATAACTTATTTTATATTAAATCTAAATGGTGGAAAAATATGGAGAATATTATTTTGTTAAAAGAAGAGTTAGAGTGTGATAAAGACGTCGCTTTTAATTATTTTACCCAAAATAGATTATTAGAAAAATGGTTAACCACCAAAGCTGAAGTTGAACCTAAGATTGGGGGAAAATTTGAATTATTTTGGATACCTGAGAATCGAGAACATGATAGCACAATTGGCTGTAAAATCACAGGGATAGAGAAAAATATTTACCTTTCTTTTCAATGGAAAGGGCCTCAACAATATGAGGCATTTATGAATTTTGCTGATCCTCTAACTCATGTGGTTGTTTTTTTTACTCAAGATATTAACACACCAAAAAATAGTACTATTCATCTATTCCATACAGGCTGGAGAAATTCTCCAGAATGGCAGGAAGCTCGTATTTGGTTTGAAAAAGCCTGGATAAATGCATTTAATACATTAAAAGAAAAAATCAAAGACAAAACAATTCCCAAAATCGATTAGTGTTTTCTCATCCAACCCTCAACAATATCAATTGTCTAAACAAATTTATTTATTTTCGTTCATTCTGTTTCATATGATTGAAGATTTGTTAATTATTAACGAATCTGGGGCATTATTATATAATTGGCATCCTCAAGGCTATTTAAGTGATGGCAAAGAAGATTTACTCAGTGGATTTTTAACCGCAATTAATAGTTTTGCAACTGTCGAACGGGGTGAAGATATAAAATCATTAAAACTTAAAGAAACTCAGATCATTTTTGAGAGATATGATAAATTACACCAGAAACTAACTTTTGTAATAACGACCAAAAATGAAGAATTAATTGATATCTTGCATGCTATTCTTCATGAACTCATGGAAGAATTTTCAAAGCAATTTTTTGATGATCTTAATAAAGAATTTAATGGAATTATCTCAGAATTTCGGAAATTTGATCCTAAAATGGAAAAAATAATGAGATCATACGCATTAGATGTCATAGATAATACAATAAGCGAAGTGGATAAAGCAAAATCACTGAATGCAGTTATTTATCTCGAACCGAAAGGAGGAAATGTTTTTTACATTTATGCGAAACATTATGTAAATAAAGATAAGATAAGTTTCTTAATTCCTCTAATAATGAGTTCAGCCAAGTTGTTATATAATAATAGTCTTCATGAAGATCTAAACTGGATTCTACTTAATACAGTAGGTAATGAAATTCTAATAGTAGAACCAAGAGAAAAAATCTTATTAATAAAACAGTTTGAATCAGATGAAAATTATGAAGACCTACTTCTTTCTTCAGAATTTTTCAAAGAAAAAAGTAAATATGTAAGAAAACCAGAAAAGTTAATCACTAAATTTGAAACCGTAAATTGGAATCCAAAGTTAAAACAAATATATTTGGTGGATATATTTGGCAAAATTTTACATTCCAAGGTTTTTGATGTAACTTATGACTGCATAGATTATATCCCTGAAACTATAAGTTTTCTAACCTCATCTAAGAAAACTAGTGAAGAAATTTTCAATAGAACTTTATTTAATGCTTGTATTATGGGAGCTAAGATATTTACTATCTGTTTAAATTTTAATAATTTCTGTATAACACTAATTGGAAATAGCCATGATCTTAAAGATTTTGATGAAATTCAAAAAATTAGTAAGGATATATTTCAACAATTGGTTTAATCTTACTATTTTATTTGACTTGAATTTATTTTATAAAAGATAGATTAATATTGGATTTTATAATTAAAATAAAATATTAACAAATTTATCTTAATCTGATTAAATCACATATAAATAGAGGTTATATGAGAAAATGTCCCTTGAATTATGGTTTGAATTAATGATTTTACAAACTCTAGTGGGTTACAGTTTTGCTTTAGCAAATGCATTTATTGGTTTATATAATATACGAGATTTAAACTTGATGAAGGGAGATTTTACAGTTGTAAAATACCATAAAAGATATGGATGGGTTGAAATATCAATTTTTTATGCATTGACAATACAATGTGTTTATATGTTTTATCTTCATGTAATAGGGGGGTCAACTTGGACACCAGAAGTGTTAACCCATTCCTGGCTTGGTGGTTTTATAGCCTTCTTTATTGTTACAACTAAATTTGTGATTGCAAGGTTTAAAAAAGATGAAATTTATAAATATGGAAAATATCTCGGGCCAGCTGGTATCATAGGGTGGAGTTTGGCACATTGGTCAAATCTTTATAATTTTTATTACAAAGTATTGCCAGGTTGGACTTCTATAACAGTAACATTTATCCCAGCTGTATTTCTGTGGGCAGCTATTATCCCTTTTTTAGGGGGCGCTTTGCTTTTTTTAATTGTAATAATTAAAAGGGGATCAACAATCAAAGAGAAGAGAAGATTTGCATTCAACCAATTAGCATTTGTTCTTCATGGGATTACTTTTGGTTACGAGAAATCGGCAAAGGATCTACTTGGTACTCCTGCCTTATTTAAGTATGTTGTTCCAAGAACTTATGAATTTATCGATAGAATGATGACAATGTCAGGATTCGACATGGACCAATTTGAAAAATTAAATCTCCCAGATGCCATGAAAGAATTTATGAAAATGGCAGTAAAAATTGGGATGGCTGAGAAGATCAAAATTGATTGGGAATCAGAAAATTCCTTTACTATTGAATCTGTAAATTGTTCAACTTCGCAGGTAAGAAGTGTTATGACTAAGGAAGAGTTAACTAATGCTATATGCCCTTGGGCTATAATCATAGCTTCTATCGCAAATAGAATCACTGGAAAAGAACTAAAAATGGAACCTTCTGAGTTTAATGAAATAGGTGCAAAAACTAAGCTAACACTTATTGATTAAATCTTAAAACTTTTACTTTCTTATTTATACTAAGAAAAACTGAAATCATGGGCGAAATCACCTTTAAGAGGGTATATTACTCAGAGTTTTATCTAGAGAGTTTCATCCCGGATATTAAAAAGATTCATTACTTTTGGGAGTGGTATATTATATTACATCATATAAATAAGCTTGTGGAAAAGCGTAAGTTTAAAAAATCGATAAAGAGAACACATATTTCCTATATTAACCAGTATTGAAATTTATTTAATTTTTATTAAATGTGGTTTACGTTTTTTATATGAACAAATATAAGACAAGCCCCATTTCTTTGCTTTCTCCAAGAATTCTTTCAACATATATCCAACATAAATTGGTCTATGGGCATCTGATCCTAGAATAAGGGGAATATCTCTTGGAATAATTTCTTTAATGATCCTATCACTTGGAAATTGGCTCCCAAGATCTTTAAGAACACCAGATGTGTTTATTTCAATTGCCATCCCTTTATTTTTTACTATATC
>JBHLOF010000200.1:0-2556 GCA_048940805.1 Promethearchaeota archaeon | reverse complement strand
CGATGGAGAACCCGCTTATTATTCCAGTTTTTCCACTATTGATGGAGTTTTTAAAGTTGATTTCTATACTTCCAGAGAACATGTATTACTCGCTCGTCAGATTGGATTATTAAGTCCATTTGAGTTGAAATCATTTATAACTATTACTGGATATACGCTCATTACCGGAACAAGTTTAGCTTTAAACCTTTCATTAAGTTCGAGCCATAATATTGATTTCTCTGGAACTACTTTAACTGCGATAGCTTCCACTGACAATTATCAAATCACGTATGAATGGTATAAATCAGCGGTAATAAACGATGTTAATACAACAGTGAATGCGACCGTACCTTCCTCTCCCATTCCTATGAATAGTGGAGATATTTATATAAATTTTGGCGATGTAATAAATGCTACGTATGATCCAAAATTATATTGGCGAATTCCAAGGTCTACTAATTTTAACATCGCTGATCTCCCTTGGTCATATATCACAATTGGATTAATTGGGTTCGTTGCGATTGGAATGGCTTCTAAAATACCAAGAGGTAAAAAAAAGGAAACGAAAAGACCCCCACCAAGTAAGTTTGATAGTATCGCTACTGAAATGCAAACCACAAGTGGTTTTTCTAGTGAGGAATCTGAACAAGGATATGTTACTTCTAGTGCCATCTCAACCGAAACGACAGATCATGTTCCTAGGAAAAAACCGGGACGAGTAAAATATTCAGTAGAATCTACTGAACCTATTCAAACTACAGAAAAAACCAATAGACCATTAGTAATACTCACGAGCAGTAAACCATCGTCAAAAGAAGCATCCGAAAAGACCACTGGTCCTGAGAAGAGAATTCCGGAAACATTAACTCATAGAGAAAGATTATCGGATCAACCAGATGAAACGGTTTCTCAATCTAAAAAGAAAGAAAAAAAAAAAGGTAGAGGAGAACGATACTATCAAGATATTCTGAGTGACTCTGATTTCTGAGGTAAATTTCATACTATTTTTTTTTAAATATTTTTAAGTCTAAGACTCATAAGTCTTTTTTACGTAATTATATGTCTAAATGGCACTTTACAAGGAATTATTAAATACCCTTATAGCCAGAATCGAGTATAATCGCTAAAATAAAACTTCAATATATGAAAATAAAAGAGATGAAAAAAAGGAATATTAATTACTATGTTCATTTAATTTTGGCTTTTTCCTCAAGAGCAATAAGTCCCCCAGATATTGTACCAAACAAAATACTTATGGCAATGGCAACAGCGAGACCAACCATGCTTCCAGGATAAAGTAATGCCCACGCAACCCAAGTAACAGCTATGGAGGCACCTAACAGCCAGCCAAGAACCTCTTTATAACTAGCTTTCTCTTGACTTATCGCAGCAAGTCCTCCAGATATAACACCGAATATTATACTAATAGAAATGCATATGACAAGACCTAACATATCTCCCGGAGTAATCAACGCCCACACAACCCAAGCTATTGCTATAGATGCACCAAACACCCAGCCAATTACTTCTTTATATTCAACCAAATTTATCACACTCCATGTAGTTTTGATTTGTTTTTAATAATTTTATTTATTAAATATAGTATTGAACCAGACTCTAATAAGAGCATGTTCACTTACATGGAAACAGATCAACAATTGAAGTATAATGTTTAACAGCAGGAAGAATAACAAATTTCCATCACAATTTTTATTTTTCTGAATTCAACATTCCATTGATTGCACTGATTTTGAGATGAATTGATAATATAGGTTCTAAAATTTTTTCTATTTGGTTAACATTTGGGAAAAAATACTTAATCCGTCTCTTTATATATCTTTATTGATGTTATAAAAATCCATAAAAGGGAGATTGCTGTTCCCAATCTTTGAATTAACCCTGTAAAGTTATCAAGGATTTCTATGAACATTAATGGTCCAGCTACCAACGAGAGAAAACCTAAGCAAAATGAAATATAACCCCAAATTTTTCCCCATATTTTTGAAACGGGATATGCGGAAAACATAGCAGCTACTGGAATAAGTATAGCGGGAATGGTGCTTGTAATGGAATGGAGGATCCCTATTGATGTCACATCAATACATTGCGGATCACAGGGGAAAAATCCTACCAAAAACATAAAGATACCCCCAATTAGCAATAAAAGCGATGTAAGATTTAGTTGGAGATTATCTTTAAAATAGGCAGCAAACCCAATACCAAACATTATGATAAAAACTCCAAGTAAGGAAAATCCCAAATAATTCATTATATCTTTGAAAGGGGAGTCAACAGCTCCAATCTCACTCATCCCTGTTATAATCGGGTTATAACCGATCCATAAGAATCCAAGAATTGTTAATACCGTAAAAAATAATATAGGACCAATCATTCCTGATAAGATAATTACTTTTTGCGCTTTATGAGAGATATTTATTTTCATGATTACAAACTTCTGCAGAGTTACTCTATTAATATTTCAAGAAAAAAAAGAGAATAGAAACACTTAATTTAGATTTTAGATTCTTCTTCAACCTTAATAGCTTCAGCTTTTACTTTTACTGTCGCAATAGA
>JBHLOF010000023.1:0-42634 GCA_048940805.1 Promethearchaeota archaeon | reverse complement strand
CCTCCCTTAAAGATCTTTCTTGCTTCAGAGAGAGTAGGATCTGTTTGTTGATCATGCCAGTTAATGGCATCTATAGGAAGCTTTGTTGCCAACTCGTAATCTGGATTGTCACCATGGAGATGAAGAACAAGAAAATTATTCTTTTTTAAGGTCTTTCTAATTAACGAATTCATAGGATTGAATTCTAATTCTATTCGTTCCTGATCTTTTAAGCGTGCATTTAAATGCTGTGTAGCTAGAAATATACCATCAGCTCCTGCTTCTAAAGATTCACTTGCAAAATCTATCATTGCATCAATAATTATTTTAAATTGTGTTCCAACTAGTTCAGGATTCTCTCTATAATGAATAATTATATTACTATCAATTTGGGATGCCACCATAAAAGGAGAAAAAACTGTCATCATTGTCGGTATTCTTCCATCGACTTCTTTATGGATTAATTTCATAGTTTTTATCTGATTCCCAAACTCTCCTAGGTTAATATCAATAGTTTTGATATTTTCCCAATCCTCAACATGCATTATTGGATATTTCACACAAATTCTTGAACCCGATTCTGGATCGTATCCTCCCAATTCTGCTCCAAAATCAGAAGCAAAAGCTCTTCCCGAGATTGAGATCTTCATAATATCAGAATCGAATTTATTTTGAAAATTCATCTGTGCCTCTAAAAGTCCTTCGGGAGTCTTATCATATTCAGGGAAGTGTTTCCAGATCGAATAAGGAACTCTCTCCGTTGGTTCCGCTTTAAAGGCCTTTTTAATTAAGTCAAACTTATCCATTAAATTGTTTAAACTTCTCGCCTATTTATATTTTTTTTAAGGAAAAAATAGCAATAATTTTATAAATTTCAGCATTTTTAATTATTCATGGAATTAAGCCAAGCAAAGCCTATAGAACTAGGAGACAAGGACTTATTTGATAAATATTTTAGGATGTTTCCACCGGAAGTGTCTGAGTTTACTTTTACGAACCTATTTATGTGGCGAAATTATTACAACTTCCTATTTTTAGAAGTAGAGGATCATTTAGTTCTTTATTCAGAAGATTATTTAAAGAAACTAAAACCTACGGCACCAAGGAATGCAAATAGCTTATATTTTTTACCACCAATCGGACCTAATCCTGCTAAAATTATGAACCAGATTTTTGAGACTTCTGATGAAGTTGAATTCCACAAGGTTCCACAAGAAATAATTGCGACGATAAAAACTCATAAAAAATTTCCCTCTTCAAACATTGAAATTATAGATGATAGAAATAATTGGGATTATGTATATGATATTGAACATCTCAAAAATTTACCTGGAAATCGATATCGTCAGAATAGAAGATGGTTAAGAAAATTTCTTGAAACCTATCAATTTGAATATCAAATAATTAGTGAGGATTTGATTGATAAGGTTAAAAAATTACAGAAAGAATGGTGGTTATTAAGAGGGGGTGAGGAGGATTCTGCTCTAGAAGAAGAGCAAAAAGCTATTTACGAAGCTCTAGATAATTTTACCACATTAAAATTTAAAGGAGCTCTTCTTTGCGTTAATGAGAAATGTGCCGCTTATACATTCGGAGAAATGCTAAATCCTGATACATTAGTAATTCACATTGAAAAAGCACATATGGAATATGAGGGTGCTTATCAGGCAATTAATAATTTATTCTTGAAAAATTGTTGTAAAGATGTGCGATTTGTTAACCGGGAACAAGATTTAGGGATTCCCGGGTTAAGGAGGGCTAAAGAATCATACAAACCTATCCATATGGTAGAAAAGAGTGTCATATATAGAAAATAATTTTTAATCTGATCTTTGAGTTGTATATCTTTCAAATACAGCTTTTAGTGGAATTCCCGTTCCAAAAAGATAAAAACTTTTTTCCACAGTAGGTTTTTCCCTCCATTCTTTTATACATATAAAATTTTGATATAATTTGGTTATTCAAGTTTGGTAAAGTTAATTATAAACCTTAAAATAAAACGTTGATATTTATTCATTCATTATCAAAAATTGATATCGCTTAGATTTAAATTCTTAAAATTTCTAATATCAATATAGTCTATATTAAATAGAGTGGTATATATGTTTGAAGAAGGTTCACAAGAAGAAAAACCGGTCGGTAGATTGACTGGAAAAACGACAACGCATACAGTTACTGTAGTATTTGAAGGTCCACCTGTTGATAGGAATAATTATTTAGTAATATATGGAGAAAAAGATGATGAAGGGAACAAACCTTACTATGTACTTTACATTACCGAAATGTGGACTGATGAGAAGGGACGGATGGCAAAGTTGGGAGTTCTAGGAGAACGTCCAAAAAGACCTTTTGAAATTGGTTCTGATGTCTTTATGGCAAAGGAAGAGCAAATTTCTAAAATTTTAGGTATTTTTAATCCACCAGAAGAATCACTCTCTCTGGGACAACTTATTGGCTATCCTTATGAAGTTTATTTATTGATTAAAAATTTCGGGAGAATTTTTATCACTGGAAAGTCTGGTTCTGGAAAATCTTATACAATGGGAGTATTATGTGAAGAATTTCTAAAAAAGGGAGTTCCAGTAGTAATCTTAGACAGACATGGTGAATATGGGAGTTTGAAGGTAGCAGGTGAAGACCTTCCTGAGGGAGAAAGTGAATTTGTCGATAGTATTATTGAATTTTCTGATTTAAAGAAAAATAAAGGTGGGGATGTTGATATTGAATATTTATTTTCATTAAAGCCTACAGACATAGTTGCACCTAATCTATGTACAGTAGTTAATTTAAACGGACTGGCTTTAGAAGTACAAGAGGCTATAGCGGGAAAACTCTTAAAAAAACTTTATGACGCAAGCACGACAAGAAGTATACCTCCCTTTTACTTGTTTTTAGATGAAGCACATTTATTTGCTGGAAAAAAGCAGACAGAAACTTGCGAAGTAGTTAAACTATTCGCCCAAGAAGGAAGAAAGTTTGGTGCAAATATAGTTATTGGAACTCAACGTCCTCAATTATTGGATACTACTATAAGAGCTCAAGCGGGAACTTGGGTTGTGCATAATCTATCTGATATAAGAGATATCGGAATAACAATATCAAGTGCAGAAGATTTAAGCAATGAAAATAAATCAGATATATCTGGGTTAGACAAGGGACAAGCTATACTATGCGGTGAAGCTGTTAAAGGAATTCCTTTATTCGTCAAAATAAGAAAAAGAAGAACTAAACATGGTGGAGTTAGTTTTAACCCATTGGATTTTCTTTCAGAACAAACTGTAGACGAACTACAAAAAAGAAAAGAAAGACTTTTAGGGGGAAAATCAGCTGATGAATTAGAGACTGGAAAAACCATGTTTGAAGAAATGCTAGAGCCAAAAAAAGCTGCAGATTACCTCGATGAAATTGCTGCTTTAAAGGTTAAAATTCAGGAGTTAGAAGATGAAGTTGCGAGATTAAAAGATAAAGTCGCTGATATAAAGGAAGGAAAAGATATTCCCTTAGTGGTTACTGATGATAAGATACAGGATCTCCAAACTGAAGTAGAAGTGTGGAAAGAGAAATATAACTATCTCAAGGAGATGGCAGAAAAGGGAGAAGGAGATATGGTTCCATTATCAGAAGAAACTGGGGATTTAATTGAAGTGGGGAATAGAGTTATAGAATTAGAGGCGCAAGTAAAGAAATATAAATCAAAATATGATGACGCTATAATTTTAGCAGAGAAATCGATAGAGGAGTTAAAAAAAACTCGTAAGTAATAAAGATTTTCTAATTTTTTTATAAATTAATCAATCCTTTTACAAAACTAATTCTTTTTAAGAATATCAGATTATTTCTATGTATAATAATTCTGAGTATTTTTATTATGAAGAACGAGATTTTAACTATTGAGAGCATTAAAGAATATCAAAAGGAATTATCCTCTCTTCTCGGTGTATCCGGTTACGAGGAAGATGTCAGCAATTTTATTATAAATGAAATTGAAAGTAATAATTTAGCAGATAAAGCTTGGATTGATTCTTTGGGAAATGTACTTGGGATAAAAGAAGGAGAAGATTTAGATACGAGAATACTATTGGATGCCCATATCGACGAAATAGGATTCATGGTATCACATGTTGAGAAGAAAGGATTCTTGAGGTTTATTTTAATAGGAGGATGGGACACCCGGATACTTTTAGGTCAGAGTGTGATTTTAAAATCTGGTAAGGGAGAACAATTTCATGGTATAATTGGTTCCAAACCACCCCATTTGACCACAACCGAAGAAAGGAAGCAACAAGTACAAACTTCTGATATGTATATTGATATTGGGATGACCTCGGAGGAAGAAGTCGAGCAAAATAACATCTCAGTCGGTACGGTAGGTACTCTATTTTCTCCATTCGTAGAATTTCCAAATGGAATGGTAAGGGGTAAAGCATTTGATGATCGAACAGGATGCAATATCATTCTTCATATAATGAAACTTCTAAAAGCAAATCCTAAAATAAAAGATACCGTTCTTTTCAATTTTGCTGTACAAGAAGAGATAGGGGGACAAGGAGCAATAATCGGAGCATATAATCTCAAACCAACTATAGGAATTGCTCTTGAAAATACCACCGCTGCAAACGTGCCAGGAATAAAGGTATCAGAAATTCCAGCTAAAATTGGAAGCGGCCCTGCAATAACTATTTCGGATAGATCCTTGATTTCCAATCCTAAAGTTAATAAAAGGATATTCGAAAATGCTAAGCTTGAAAATATTTCTTATCAGATTAAAAAACCGAGATATGGTGGTACAGATGCAGGCAAAATCCAAACTTCAAGAGAAGGTGTCCCAAGTTCAGTTATATCTGTTCCTTGTAGATATATCCATTCTCCTACTTCATTATTAAAGCTTGAAGATATCTACAATACCACAAAGTTAGTTGATGTGTTTCTAAGAAATCCTGCAAAAATTAACTTTTAACATAATTTTCTCATACTTTTTTCTCAATAACTTTCTCTTCAAAAGAGGGGATATGCTTTATTTTTATTCTTCTTATAAATGTTAAAGCGACTAAGTAGAAAATTCCAATAGAACACCAAATTAATATAAGTAATGTTGGATTTTTTTCGTTTGGACCGGAGAGGATAAATCCGACAATCAGCGAGGCTATAGCAGGTCCCATCGACCTTATAAATGACACCGACCCATAATAAGCTCCAGATATTTTTGAGAGAGCGATATCTACACTTTCTCCTTCAAAATTTTCAGCCGCATCATTTACCAATGCAGCATTAATAGGAATTGAACATAGAGGAAACGAATACATTGAACCCAAAACCGAACTCCAAGTTATGATATAAAAGGTTATTTGTAGACCAAAAGGGAGGAATGAAAATAAAAAGAAGCTACCTAAAAATGAACCAAATATCCCAATAATCATTACATACATATATAGCTTAAGAATTTGGGTTCTCTTTCTAAGTCTCATCCAAATAAAATACCACCCAAACTTACCAAAAATTGAAATAAAGATGTAAATATAGAATAAGCTACGGGTAAACTGAAGAACATAAGTTTGGAAAGGAAAAATTAAAAGCCCTAATAATCTGCCTGAAATACCGCTAAAAAAAGCTGCAATTAATACATTTCTAAAATTTTTATCCCGAGCAGGTAACGCTATTTGGCGAAAACTATCGATAAGAGATACTTTTTCGTGGTTAGAATTGTTATTAGTATTATAAAAGCTCTCATCAACTGAAAAAAATATCATAAGTACTGAAATAAAACCAATAATTGAAAAACATATTCCAACTATGGGTATGAAAAATAACACAGTTTTTCCTGAACCTTGCCAATGTTTCACATTCATGGGATCTTCGAGAAGGCTCTGAACAATTAGAGGTAACATCAACGCTACAACCGAAGATATTATCATAAACGCCGATCTTACAGATGCTACAGAGACTCTATTTTCAGGAGTTTGAGATTGTTCGGGTAACATAGACATATAAACATTAAACAAGAGAGCTCTAAATATAGATCTGGTAATTAATATCACCCAAAAATATATAGCTGTGGGTAAATACATTGAATTACCTTCTGGAGCTAGAGGTGGAGTCCAAGTTAAAATTGTAGTTAGAAACCATATTGGTAAACCCATTAATAAAAACGGTCGACGCTTACCCCATTTTCCTGGTTTTTTATTATCAACGATTACCCCAAAAATAATACCAAATATTGCGGTAACGAACAATTGAACTGAGACTCCGATCGAAACAAGGGAAGCATCCAAATTGATCGTATAAACATAAAATTGAAAAATAAATACTCCAGTAAAGATATTGGGTAAAGACATTCCTAAATCTCCCATGGAATATCCAAATTTTCGTTTACCCTTCAATTCTCGTGGTGGTAATGGTAAGGTATCTTCCATAATAAATCATAAAAATAAAAAGTAAGTATGGAAATATTGTTAAATTGATATACTTTTTGTTTGGAAATGGGTATTAACACATAAGGTTAGTTGATGTGTTTCTAAGAAATCCAGCTAATATTAAGCTATAATTTTTTCTTTTTCCACTTCAATAGATGGCTGATCGAAAAATGAAATATGTTTTACTTCTATTCTTTTAATTAGTATCAAATACACTAAGTAAAAAATTCCTATAAAACAGAAGAGCATTATTATCAAATAAGGATTATTTTTGTTTTGCCCAGCTAAAACAAATCCGATAAATAGGGAAGCAGTTGCAGGGCCTAATGATCGTACAAATTGTGCCAATCCATAATAAGATCCTGAGATTTTTGAGATAGCAATATCAATATCTGGTTCATCGGATTTTTCTGCTGCATCGTGAATCATTGCCGCTGTTAATGGAATCGAAAATAAAGGAAAGGAATACATAGAACCAAGTATAGTACTCCATGTTATTATATATAATATCATTTGAAACTCTATTGGAATAAAATTTATGAAGAAAAGCGTGCCTAAAAAGGATGCGATAATAGCTAATATCAATGTAGTAGAGTAAGATTTCATAATATGATTTCTTTTTCGCATTTTCATCCAGAAGGCATACCAAGCAAATTTCCCAAAAAATGAAATTAAAACATACGAATAAAACCCAAATGAAGTGATATTCAGTACATAGGTCTGAAAAGGGAAAACTAACTGTCCCACTATCTTTCCTGCGATACCTCCAAAAAAACCTGAAATGACAAGGTATCTAAAGTTATTATCACTTACAGGTTTTCCCATCTGGACAAATCTAGCTTTCAGGGAAACTTTTTCACTTATATAATTATGATTTGTTTTATAAAAACTTTCATCAGCCGCGAAAAAGACTAATAATACAGAAATTAAACCAAAAATTGCTAACCCAATTCCAATAATAGGTATAAAAAATATTACTATTTTCCCAGAGGGTTTCCACCATTCGGCATTCTTTGGATCTTCTAGTAAACTCTGAATAATTAGCGGGAACATTAGAGCTATCACAGAAGCTATAATAGAAAAGGCGGATCTTACTGCTGCTACCGATTCTCTATTTTTGGAAGTTTGGGATTGTTCAGGTAGCATCGAGAGATAAACATTGAATAATAAAGATCTTGAAATTGATCGTATCAATATTATAACCCAAAAATAAATAGCAGTTGGAAAATAAAGTGTATTTCCTTCAGGGGCACCGGGGGGAAACCATGTTAGAATAGATGTTATAAACCAAACAGGTAATCCTAATAATAAAAATGGTCGTCGTTTACCAAGTTTCCCCGGTTTTTTGTTATCAACTATTACCCCAAAAATTATACCAAATACTGCAGACACCAGCATTTGAACTGAGACTCCGATCGAAACAAGGGAAGCATCCAAATTGATCGTATATACGTAATATTGAAAAATATAGACACCCCCAAACATATTACTCAACATCATACCCAAATCTCCCATTGAATATCCATACAGACGTTTACCTTTTAATTCGCGTGGGGGCGGGATTATTGTATCTTCCATATTACGTCATAAGAACACTAATTAAACTTGAAAATTAAATTATATTGATATAGTTTTTGTTTATTAAATTTGACAAAAATATGAAACTCAGATTAAAAATAATATTTTTTTGCTTAGAATTAAAATAAAATGAGTATTTAAAATTGTTTGCAAAGACGTAAAAGTGCTTCTAATTTCCAATAATATACAAAAAAACTATGGAAAATAGAACAGATCTAATTCTCTTTTTTTTCTTTTTTTCGCTTTTTCACTTTTTTTTGCTGTTCGACAATAACGTTGCTTATGAATTGAGTGGTTGAATACGCAGATTCGGCTTCTCCTAAACTTAGGCCCTCAAGATCCTTTTTCATTTCCTCAGCTTCTTCATCTGTAAAAGCCATTTCAGCTTGAACATAATCTTTAGCACTCATTTTATGCCGATCAGTTCTCAATTCAGCACGTTGGAGATAGTAATGACTAGTCATATGAAGCACTGTACCTCCATCACCATAATCAAAAGTAATGACTATCGGTGCCTCTCCATATTTCTTTTCCATTTCTTTACTCGTAACCAAAACCTTAACCTTCTCCTTGTCGAGAATTTGTATTGGATATGAAGAAGACTCCAACCACCATATTGGTTCTTCATCAGCTTTAAATAATCCCTCTAAAAACTTGTTGGATTTATCTACTACTTGAACAGCAACACAATCATCACCAGTCGGTTTTTCATTATATTTTACAAATGAGGGAAAAATTTTTTCGAGTACATTTAAAAGACTCCAATCTGTTGTGAAGAGGAAACCTCCTTGTTTGACGAATGTATGAACTTTTTTCAACGCTTCTTCATAAATATTCCCTGGGCAATTTATTATTAAAATTTGATCTGGTTTTAACTCAATTTGACCAACCTCCTCAGGTTGAATCAGCACATATGGGACACGAATCATGTCCAAGACTGTTTCCACTCTGTCATAAGATCCTGATACAATAATAATAGAAGATTCACCTACTTTTTTTAAGATTTCCAAATCCAGGGGTCGTTCTTTTGCCATCCGTTTTTCTAATATTTTAGAGGATGCC
The DNA here is from genome assembly GCA_048940805.1 of Promethearchaeota archaeon. Taxonomy (GTDB): domain Archaea; phylum Asgardarchaeota; class Lokiarchaeia; order Sigyniarchaeales; family SOKP01; genus Loki-b32. Next base: position 33,605 of record JBHLOF010000023.1, on the reverse strand, counting down.
TTATAGGCTTGTTCCATTTTTTTAAAATCTCCCAAAATTACCACCAAAAATTTTTATTGAAAATATAATTGGTATTAAAAAATATGGAAATTGATATTTTTAATCTTTTGTCTATATTCAGAACCTTAAAAAAATAATAATTAATAATTCAAAAGATTTAATGATTTACTAACCATAAAATTAACTTAAAGTTGACAAAAATGAAGAAAATCGATATATCTAGGAAAAGAATCCTCTTCATAGTCGTATTTTTAGCAATTTTCATCATTGGATCAGTATTGATACTTATAGTACCTTTTGGAGTTAAGTCAACATATGGACAGACTGTCCAAACGAGTGATGGGATAAGTATTGCATTTAACGTTTTTGAACCAAATAGAGGTGGAACTAACAAGAAGGCAATAATTTTAGGGCACGGTGTAATGTCAAATAAAGAGATGTTAAAGGATTTTGCCGTAGAATTTGCAACCGCGGGTTTTGTTGCCGTTCCTTTTGATTTTAGAGGACATGGACAAAGTACTGGAGAACTTAGATGGGGATCTCTTACAAATGATATAGATGCCATTGTTTCTTATTTGAATTCTCGATCTGATATTGATAGTTCCAATCTTTCATATTTTGGTTATTCGATGGGAGGTGTTGGTTTAGAAGTAGTTAATGACTCTACAGATTTTAAATGCTTTATAGGAGCAGGGACCCGACTTCCTACGGATGTACGAAAAGGTAATTCTACAAATCCATTAAATATTTTAATGATACTAGGCAGATATGATGAACTAATTAGACCTTATGACTTGAAAGTGGGATTGGCTGATTACACGGGAATCCCTATCGCAGATATTAGTGTCAATAAGCTATATGGCAGCTTTGAAGAGGGTAATGCAGCAAAGATTTATTTAGACGATCTAACGAATCATGTTTTAGGAGATTGGGATCCCGATTTTATCATGGAAGCTCGAGAATTTTTATCAAGCGCATTTCCGGATGTTATTCCTGTGGATGAGAATTTTGTTGTAAATACAAGATTATTAATACTAGCTCTACAACTATTTGGGGGATTTGGATTTTTTATATTACTAATTGATCCACTTTCAAAATTAATTTTGAAATCTGAAGATGAAAGAGAGATTTTCAAATTAAATCTAGAGGATCAGAGTCTTGTCATTATAGGAGCAAAATCTATAACGTACTCTTTAGTTATAGGAATCATAGGGATAATAATTTTTGTCCCAATTTTATTAGTTCTATTCCTAGCTATCGCGGGATTTGTGTCTGCTTTACTCTTTGGGCAAGCCTTTGGAATCTTTGTTTTGCTATGGAGAATGGGAAGAAAAGGAAATAAAAAACTTATAGAAATACTAAAAGAACCTTTTAAAGGTTCCAGAGGTAACCTCTCAAGGCAATTTATTTTAGGGGGAATTTTAGCTGTAATTTTAACAGTAATCATTTATTTATCAGGGGGATTGAACTATATTGGAATGATCCCTTCACTTGTGAAAATTCCATGGGTGCCTTTGTTCTTTTTGATTAATTTCATTATATTCCTGATTTATGGTATCTTCTTTCATGGGATTCTGCAAAATAAAATTGGAGAAGGAATTAAACCACTTGTAAAACTTTCATTATTGTTGTTTGTAATTCAATTTATATATTGGTTTTCTTATCTATTTGCGATAGGGTTTATAATGAGGAGTTTCTTCTATTTTGGATCATTCCTACCATTTTCATTTCCATTATTTTTATTGAATAGCTTTCTTTCTCCATTGATATATAAGAAAAGTAAAAATGTGATAGCTGGGGCTCTTGTCAATACCTTATTTTTTACTCTGTTAATATGCACAATTTCCCCGTATCAGAGTGGATTAAGTTTTCTGATTGGATTTCTGTTTTAATCCTATCAATCTTTTTTTTTTTATTATAGATATAGTTATATTGCTGTTTTTATTCTATTCCTATTAAAAGGTTTATATTAAAGGCTAACTTACTTTTTCATTAAATCCCATTTAATATTTGTATATCAGAAAACGTTAAGATGTCTCAAGATCAAATCCTATGTGTTTCATATTTTGACCAAGTGATTGGACCTTCTAAATTATTTTGTAGTGAATCCTTAGAAGAGGTATCGGGAGCTCCTGATTTAGATAAAATACTTGAGTTTAACGATGAAGAAGGTACGTTTATTTTTGCTTACAGAAAATATCAGACTGTTAATCATCTTTTCTACATCGATTCGAAGATTGCGAGAGGAGGGAAGGATTTACTAATGATTTCTTTTATGATTAAGACCGCTATTTTCAAAGATGAGATTGTTGACGTTTTTAAATATTTGGATTCTAAAACTCCTATATTAGAAGAATTTGCTGATGAGATAAAGGAATTAGAAGATCTTACCCATTTACTACATTTGAAAAAGAAAATAACATCAGATGTGAATGTTCTCAATTTAGCTGATGAAAAACTCAAAACAGCTTTCATGGATATTTACAATCAATATTTTAGAAAATTAACTCCAGATTATAGGTTAGAAACTCCAATAAAGAGCAAAAAACTCATCAAGAAGATTTTCATTATAGGACCAGAGAATACAGGTAAAAAAACATTACAAAATAATATTGAGTTAATTCAATTTTTAAACATAAAGAACAACGATTTACCCACTCGGATTTATGAAGTTATTATTGAGAATCTTGAAATTTTAAATTTTGATGAAGCCAAATGTGAGTTTGGCTGTAAAGCTTTTGATTCATTTGAAGCTTGCTTGCATCATTCACAAGGGTTGATTATAGTTCTTAAACTCTCTAATGACAATTCAATTCTAGAGTCAAAAGATATGCTTGAAATAATTGATGAAAAATTCGTAGAATTGGAAATGAAAACTGTTCCTGTTTTAATAATAGGAAACAAATTTAATAAGGATGAGGATGACAAAAAGGAGTTTGTGCATAAAACTTTTGACATTGAAAATCTAAAAAAAGCGGGGAGAAGAATTAAGTATTTCCCTATTAGAATTTTAGAAGAAGATCAGAAAATAATGAAAGCCCTTAGATGGATGATTAAAAACATACTGTAATTTTGCTAAAAAATCTTTTAAACTATTGTAAATTTTCTAAATAGATGACATCCCGGTCTGTAAAAGGTGTACTTTGGGGTTTTTTGTTTTTTCTGACTGCCGCCATTTATGGTTCAATTCCTACATACTTGATAGTAAGATTTTGGGTGTGGCTTAACAGCTTTCCGGTTTATACTTTATCATTGTTCATGTTATTTCTATGGATTGTATCCCTTATAATTACATTAATATATATAGTAGCAATGATTAGAGCGTTTATTCAACGGAATAATGAAGAGGGTTTAGGTATACCAAAAGGTATTAAAGGATTCGGATTAGTTTCAACAGTAATAATGGCTGCTTTTATGCTGATCTGGTATTTAATTTTTAACCAAATAGCTTTTTTTTCTATGGTTCCTACTTAAATTATAAAAAAAAGAAGGAATTTACAATTTTTGTTATTTATAAAGCGGGGAACCAGCTTTCATAAATCGATTTAAATGCCGTAAACTGGCAACGAGTTTTCCACTTTCTTTTTCTTTAAGAAAAGAATCATGCCAGAAATATTCAGTTCTCTTACTTACTCCAACACAAATAATTTTTCCAGTAGCTTCATAAGGGATCCCAACCAACATGGGACCTTCAATGTTTCGAATTTCTGTTGCCCCATAAAAAGGCACTGCTTGAACCTTTTCAGCATCTAAATTATAAGCGCGGAAAGCGATGGCGGTATACATAGCTGTCGGAGATAGGATTGAGTTCCCCCATGGAGACTTTCCTTTATAAAAATCAAGATGATCTGTTATAGCAGGTAATCCTTTGTCTACTTGTTCTTGAGTTAATTGAATTTCTCTTGGACGTAACTCATCTCCAACCTTCATTCCGGCTAATATCCGTAAATCTTCGGGATTACTACTTTTAAGATCTAAGGCTTGTAAATAGGAAGGTTCTTTAGGTTCCCCAGCAGAAACAGTTCCTGTCGCAACCACCTTACCGTCTCGCATTTCAACTCGAGCTTCTGTTTGAACATCCTTAACATCTGAAGCTGGCATTTTAACCACAGCTCTTACTTCTTCAAGATCTGTTGTAGCAAATGTATAATATAAACTTAGAGACCCCTTTTCAAACCATTTTTTCCCAAAAAGTTCGAGCATTAAAGGTGGGAATAAGCTCAAATGGATTGTTCCTGGAATCGTTCCTCCGCGCATACCAACTTTTTTAGCCGTAGTATCATCATGAATGGAAGTAGTCATACCTCTCCAAAGATTTTTAGGTGCTCGCCATCCACCATACATAAAACCGTTCTTTATTGTAATTTCACTCAATAAATCCACCATTTAAATGTAACTGTTTATAAAAATCATACTAAAACTATTAAATCTTTTGATGATCTTTTTTGATTTCTAAATATAAAAATAATAATTGAGAAGTATATTCTAAGGATTCTTTTTCTGTTTATTAAATACTAGACTCTTTATTGTAACTGGAAACGCTTTACGGTTTTCAGTTTGAAATGGGGACCCTATGTCAATCCAATCTCCTGCTTCTAATTCCAATTCATCTAAGCAAAAAAGGTTATTTTTTATTGCCATTTTCTTTTTAAGAGTTAACCCAAGCAATTTTCCACCGTCCCCTCGCAAAATAACCAAAATTAGTTTATTATTGACAATTGAATTAGGGAAAGCGGTTTGTATTATTTTTGCTAAAGCAACAATATTTGATCCAATAAGAATATCCTTGAAGTATAGCGCAAAAACATCTTCTCCTTCAACCAAATTAAAATTTCTAAGAGCGAGTGCAATTTTATCCCTAAATTCTTTGATTTTATCTTCATAGTATAATTCCTTGTGATCTATATTTATTGGCACGACAGGTACATTTTCTAAGGGGAGCCCTACTGATTCGTCATAATAACAGGTGGATCCAGAGACCGAAAGAGAAAATGATCCAGCTCCGATAACAGTTGCCCGAATTTTATTTTCTGGTTCGATTAATTGCAAATTGCTTTCCTCCATAAGGTGCTTAATTTCTTCTGCAAGATATCTACCAATATCATTATATGGATTTAATGTTTCATCAGAATCTTTATACACATCTGTGTTATAAATCATTTCAGCAACTCCCCCAGAAAACGAATAACCATCAATTGGAACAAAAATTTCGATATCATCTGTCATCATAAGTAGTTTAGCAATCTTACTCGTTGCAGGGCCTCTCATAACTTCAAATAATGCGTTTGCGTATTCTTTTGTTATTTTCATAACATCTTCCTTTGGGATGAGATCTCCTATAGTGTAACTCATATTGAGTTCCTTTATAATCCATTCTGTGGGTTCATCTATCCTCCAAATTTTAAAATCTTTATCGATTCCCAATAATCTACCTCCAACATTGATACACGAAGTACTAAGAACATCTCCTTTTGAAGTAATAGCAATATTACTCGTACCTCCACCTATATCAATATTCATTAAATTTTTCTGAGTTCTTTTTGATTTTTCAACAATTCCACTTCCCATAATCCCGAGCATTGATTCAAAATTTGGACCTGCTGAGGCGCTGACAAATTTTCCTGATTCCGATGATAACCTTTTTACAATTTCCGCAGCATTTTCCTTTTTTGCAGTTTCTCCAGTAACAATAACTGCTCCCGTATCCACCATTTCTGGTGTGATCCCCGCCCTTTCATATTCTTTCTTGCAGAATTCTATAATTTTTTCAATATCTATATTAAATCTGTCAATAAGTGGAGTAAAGATGATATTTCCCTCATAGACAATCTCTCGATTGATGAGTATAAATCTATTTGACATATTGAAAAAGCTTGTTTCTCTTTTTAAAGTAAGTCGTGAGAAGACAAGGTGAGAGGTTGAAGAACCAATATCAATACCTACGCTTAATATTTTGAGATACTCTGTACCAGCCTCTACAGAATCTATATGCCCCATTAATACCTCCGCAGGATAAATTGGTATATTTTCCACAACTTCCTCTTTCTTTGGCTTTGATGGTGGTTCCCGGTTAATCTTAATTACCATTTCCGTATCGCAATGCTTAGGTAATTCTTTTTTTTCATCGGAATTGAGTATCTCTGCCTGAACCTCGGGAGGAACCTCAAATGTCTCTTTACAAACGGTACAAAAATACGAAAGCGTCAGAGATTTATTAGTTCCTGGTAATATCGGTCCTCTTGGTCTGTTTCGAAACTCGCTTTCATTTATCTGTCTACGTATTCGATTTAAAACTACATTGAAATTTCCTACGATAATATCACAAATATTATCAAAAAGTATTCCCGGTTCCAAGATAAATGCAAGGGCTGGTTTAAAGGTAATAATAAGTCTGTAAAATCGAGCAAGATCTGTGGTATCCTCTTGCTCGTGTTCTTTTAATAATTCGTCCCATTTTACTTTAAAAGTGTCCAATAAGTTCTCGACAGTTTCGGGATCATATTTCGTCAATACAAATCTTACATGTTCAATATTTGCCTTCTTGTATGTGTCAACCTTTATTTCAAAATTAGCTAGAATCTCTTGTTGTTTGGCATCCAATCTTAATCACTCCTATATTTCTTCTTCAGCTTTAAAAAAAAAAACAAAAGTTCCGCAAGAACTCTTTCTCTACAATCAACTTCAGATTCACCTTTAAATTGAAATGTTGTAATAGAATTAAATTCATGTAATTAATGAGTAGAAAAAAGATAATCGATTTTACATCACTAAAATATTTAAGAATTTAACGAGAATTTTGGGATTTCTTATAATAAATTTAATCAAAAAGACGATTATAAATGGGTTTCTTAAGATTTTAAAGACAAAACGCTTTGGGAAATCCATATCGCCATAGAAATTAATCAGATACTCCATTTTGTTAGATTTTAAAATTCGAAATAATTCCGTATAATCTCTTATTTTTAGTCTTTCTAATATCAATCGTATTACATAATGGATTTTTAATTCCTTCCCAATTGATGATATACAAGGTGATTCATAATACTTTTTAATCATTTTCTTACTAAAATCCCCAACTTCAAAACATCTTTGAATACAATTGACAGCATAATGTGCTGCAGTTAAAAGCATTATTATCCCGCCCCCTGTCGTTGCTTTTACTTGCCCGGCAGAATCCCCTAATAATAAAATATTGTTAAAGGCAAGTTTGTTCATCCTACCATAAGGAATGAGCCCACCTTGTTTATCTATCTTATTAACGGAACTTAATTTAAGTTGATTCATAAAGTTTTGAAAATTTTTCTTAAGGTTATTAGAGCATGCTAAACCAATGCGGAATATCTCATTTCCTTCAGGGACTATCCAACCAAATAATTCTTTCCATTGAGGATTAAAAAACATTACAGCTTCAGATTCGTCAAAAGTGCTATTAATTCTTATTTGCGTGGCGTAAATGATCTTATTTTTTATACCTAGAACTCTAGCTACTGAAGAAAGCGGACCATCGCATCCAATCAATAATTTAGTTTCAATATTGCGCTTTGAAGTTTTAATTTTTAATAAATTCTTGTTCCCATATTTAGTATATCTAAAAGATTTGAATTTTTCACCGACATAATAATGAATATTTTCTTTATCTTTCACTTTTTCATAAAAAAACCTATCTAAAGCAACTCTGTCGATGATATATGGCTGGTCGCTACTTGATATTTTAATAAATTTTCCGTGAGGTGTAACTATTTTTGCTACTTTAACACGATTTAATATAATTTCTCTTGGAATTTTGATAATCTTGCTTAGTTTTTGGGAGACAATACCAGCACATTGTAATGGTAACCCTATATTTTTATGTTCTTCAATAACAGCAACTTTTAAATTCTTATCTAATAATAAAAAACTCAAGTAATTCCCGGCAATACTTCCCCCAATGATACAAATATCAAACTTTTCGATGGGTTGATCCATTAAGAATTTGTATGAAAATAAAAAATTAGAATCTTTGTAAAAATTAGGAAGTGGGTATTAATTTCTATTATAAAGAGGAATAATATTTGTTATAATACTTTAATTCTTCTTCTGGGATTTTCCGATATCCTAGAGATGTCATCATTCCATAAACAATACCTAAGGAAATTCCGGCCAATACGGGGCTATGGTTCATTGATAAGTCAGTACGAGAAAGGAGTAATGTTGATAGTTTGTTTAGTACATACTTAGTCTCTGGTTTTTCTGAATAGAACTGCGTTATTTGCTCACGAAATTCTTTCATAAATGATTTATGTTCGATTAACAATTCTTTAATGCAATCTTTTCCAGTAACTAATCCGAAATGTCCAAATCCTGCATAATTAGGCACAGAATCTATGAGTTTATCTAGAGTTTCCATATACTTTTCATGATTATAATATATTGGCATAGATGTTGGCATCGTTAATAACTTTGATTCATGATATATTGTACCGGCGGATTCACCATACTGAATAAAATCAATATTGCCATCTTTAATTAGCACAGGGCATTGATGATCGGGAGTATGTCCAGGAGTTTTAAATATAGATAGATTAATTTCAGAATCATCAATATGAAATTTTTCAATTATTTCAAGATCATTTGGTTTTGTATTAAAATCTCGAAGAGGTTTAATAATGTGAAAAGCATAATCATTTAACGGTTTCATTACGCCAACTAAATCACCATAAGTTCTCATACCTCGCTGTAAATGGAGCTGAAAATCATTTAATAATTCTTTAGTAATCCAATTGGTGAGAATTTTCACTTCAGGATTAAATTTCTTAACTTCTTCATAAAGCTTCCAGATTCCGCCATTATGGTCGAAATGATGATGAGTAGTTATTAAATACTTAAATGACGACAGTTTTATATCACTTTCTTTAAAATATTTTAGCCCATTTTTAATATCTAAGGAAGATCCACAGTCAATTAAGATGCAACCATCATCAAATTCTCCGAGAAAGACTGATAGCATTCTCGGACGACCATACGCTTTTACATCTATGTGATGGAGATATTCATTTACTTTCCCAGATTCAAGTGTAATTAAACCTTTAGCCATAGAAAAATAAATTAAAAATTCAATAATAATTATGTCATTCTACATGACAATGAAGGAAGAAAGTTGTAAAAAAATTAAAGATCGAGTTGCTGACGCCAGAGTTTCATATCAGATTTCAATTTTTCTCTCTCAATTTGATTAAGAAAGTCTCTCTTGTCTTTTAAATCATTGCATGTTGTATGAATATTCTTTAAAACACTATTATATCCTTTTAACTTGACAAATTCGCTTTGAAATCTTTCTAATGAAGTAGAAATCTCAATACCCGTTCTATTTTCGACACTATTTAATATTTCATCATATTGAGAAGATAGAGGGGATTCCGTAGGTGCGTCAAGGATTTCTTTTTCTGGTTCTTCAGGTTCAGGAGGGATTGTTAGCGGTTTTTCTTTTAAACGTACTGGTTCTAGAGTTTGAACAGGTTCCTTAGAGAATGTTGTCTTAATTGACCTCATAATTTCTTTTCTTGATGAGACCCATGCATCCTCGAGTATTGGGACAAATATTTTAATATGTTCTTCAATGATACTTCCAATTCCTGCAATTTCAGTTATAGTTTCACCCCTAAATTCAACTTTTGAAAGCACGCATAGTATCACTTCTTCATAATCTTTATTAATTCCCCAAAGATTTTGTAATGCTCTATTTCTATAATCTACATTATCCATTTGATCCAACTCTTTCAATCTTGCTTCATGTTCTGCTATTCCGGGATTAATATTAGTAGCAATCCTAAAGTTAATTCTCGATGGTCGTGCTTTTATAGCATCTAAATCAATATCTAAAAGATCAGGAGCAACAATCAATACTCTCATTTTCGCTTTTGAAATTTCATCATTAATATGAGCTTTAGCAGCTTCAGGAGAACGTATAAACCAGATGTCCTTCATGGTTATTGCTCCTTTTGCCTTTTTTGATTGTTCCCAGAATTCTTTAGTGGTTTTCTCACTAAGCTCTAATCTATTCAATATATCACTTAAAGTATTATCTAGGGTATCGACAATCCCCTTTGAAAATATTTCTCTAACATTTCCAAATGATTTAAAAATATCACCAGAAATACCATCAATTCGTTCTTCTGCTAACTGAGCGGCTTTATTGAAATCATTAATAATATCGGAAAAAGCCTTCTCTTTATCTCCCTCTGTTTTAATACTTATTCCCTCTATATTTTTAACAGCTTCATCTATAGTATTTCTCAATTTCGCTACAAATTCAGAATCTACACCTTGAGTTAATTTCTTTAATTCATCAGCAAAAACAGTTTGACTCACACTTAACTGAACATTCAGGTTGTCAGTGATATCTTTTAGTCGAGAGGTTATTACTTTCTCAATTATATCACCAACCGCTTGTTGAATAACTCCTAATCGTAGTTTTTGTAAATTATCCTCCACTATTTTTTTAACATCACCAAATTGATTTCTTAATTCATCAACTTGAGTTTTTATAATTTGTGATGTTTTCTGATTTAGTGAATTAAATTGCGTAGTTAGGCTTCCTATTTGATCTTCAGATATATTTCTTGTTATTTCTCCTAAACCGGAAATATCCTTAGTAATATTTTTAATTTGATCGATTGCTGAAATGGTATTATCAAATTCTTTCTTTTGGGCTTCAATTTGGCTGATCATCTTTTCTTTTAACTCCATCATCGCTTCACTAGAGTCTTTAAGAGTTTCCATATCTTTTGTTTGAGATTCTAATTGAGCAAATGATTTCTCCAATTGAGCCGGAATTTTTGATTTTATATCTGCAATATACTTGGAAAAGTTATTCAGTTGAGCAACTAGTGCTGCATAAGGGGGTAATGCAGCATAATGAGGTGTGGCACCGACTATTTCTTTAAATAGTCCTTTTTCAATAAATTTATCAGCAATTAGTGTACATTCTTCCTTAGATTTACCCATTAATATTGAAATTTCACCGAGAGAGACAGTTTCACGTCCAGTTGTCCGAAAATATAATTCGATTTCATCATCTGAGAGCTCAATTTCCCCTAGCACTTGTTTAATCAATTCTTCAGAGTATGTAACTTCTTCTTCCTCTTCTGTTAAGTCTTGAATCTCAAAATTTTCAATTTCTAAATTCATATTAATAAACACAGTTAACTTATGCTCCGGATCACCATGAATGCTTTCCTTTTTTATAGGAAACTTCATCACATCTTTATATTCCTGCATTGTTATTGGAAACTTTATCTCCTTTAAGCAAAATTTACATTTAATTGGTACTTCAATTATTTCTTTATTCTTAAATAAATACATTTAATCAAATCCTCTCATTTTTTTTAAAACTAAAATTCAACCCTCTCAGGATAAGTAATTTCTAACAAACTCAATGCTTTTTTAGCAATTTCATATGTAATTTCACCATCACCTTCCTGATTTCTATAGGCATCTCTAATCTTAGGCAAAAGATATTCTGGAAATATTATTAGGGGCTTAATCTCAGTAAGTAAACAAATCCATTGGCGGTCACTTTTATCAATAATCTCTGCAATAATATTTAATTCTTTTAAATCATCCAATAAAACCTCAGTAATAGCAAATTCTGAAAAAATCTTTGGAATTTTATCTAAGGGGTAATGATTATGCCTCATTAGAACGAAGAAATCATACGCATCAGGACTTAAAATGAGCGATGCCAATCTTTTTAATTCACTTAAAGGTTGTGTATATGGATCATAATTTGCAAAATATTCGTTTACTTTTTCTTGATAAATAGGATATAATTCATTATTTGTTTCTTTGAAATGATTCAATAAATTTTCATTAGGTATTCGAGTCATCATTACATCTTTTATTAAAAATAAATACTCTCCTTGATGTTTTATTTCACCTGTCTTTTTGTCTTTTTCCCCTTTTATCCAATCGCGTCTAATTAGATTTAACTCTAAGAAAGGTTGAAGCATTATGTCTACATTTATAGTAGCGGACATTTTTTCTAAAATTTTTTTCAATTCCACCTTCGAAATAGGGTGTTCACGCAAGATTTCTAAGATCTTCAAACGTTCTTCGCTATTATAGATAAGCGCAATTTTCTGGAGTTTATCCAAATTACTCAATCGATCAACTTGGAAAATTGTAAATTTTATTTCATTCTTCAATCTAATAGTAATATTTTCTATTAAAGAAAGCTGTTTTGAGTTTTTTGCTCGTGTTAATTTATCAAAAATGGTGTCTAAACGATTTCCCATATCCTTAATTAGATCCTCAAAGATTTCAATCTCATCATCTAATTCAAAAACCGATATTGCTAAATATTGAGTGCCATCTGCTACTTGTTTAAAGTATGAAATAACTTGAAATGGGGTATCTTTTAATCTACCGGTGTAAAAATTACTATAACTATATTTTACACCAAAAAGTCCTGTTGTATGTTGATAAAAAATAGCAAAAACATCGTTCTGGCTCAATAACGCTGAATAATCTTCTTCATCCAGACTTTCATCTCTCATAACAAACTGAATTGGTTCAAATTCAGGTTCAATCTCCCCTGAATCTTTTTGATTTATTTTAAACTGAAATGTCAATATACCTTGTATCAAATCTCAATACCTCTAAAATTCAATAGATAAGTTTTATAAGATAAAATAAATATAATTATTTCTTAAGTATTATGTATTATTAATATTAAATTAAAGTTTATTCAAATTATTACAAATTTGAGAATCAAAATTATTGTAAATTGGTGAAGGGTGTTAAATGAGAGGTAACCACAGTCTTAAAATAGTAAGTTATATTTTGTTTGTTTTTCTTATTGTGTCATCGTTAGGATGGTTCTTTGGAAGAAATGCCATAGATAAAATCTATATAGATACCAAATCGTTTGAGGGTCTTAATGCATCCCTTGTGACACCACATAACAATATTTTGTGGGTAGAAAATCCAACTTTTGATGCAACCGTAGATCCATGGTTTCCTTCAATCGAAGGGGATGACTCTGATGCGATCACTTCAACAAGCCCAAATCAAGCAAATATACAAATTATAGGAGAAACTTTTGATAAAGAAGTGCTCCTTAATAACGCGACAATTTCAGAGTGGGAAGCTTTCAATAAATCTGATCTTGCACTTGAACCACAACGAGGAGATGCAGTTCCTCCACCTTATTATGGACTTGATAGTGAGGGGGCATGGTGTACCCATAGGTGGTGGGAAGGAGAAACAGGGGGTCAGCCTAAAAATACTCCTGAAATGCACTGGAGAACAAATGTAAGTCTCCCCGTAGACATGTCTGATTACATAATCACTGATCTGAATTTCAGTGCCATTATTAATGCTAGCGTTGATACCTATATCGATACTCCGGGAGATACTTTGGCAAGAGCAGGAGTTTCAATTAATCAATATGAAAAGTATGATTATGCTCAATTCTATGTTGAACTTACCACATTAGATATCGATGAATTGAACACATATCGAATTGCGTTTAATCAAACTAGAATGTTAGGTAATGAAGGGCTTTCCTTATATGATATTGAAGGATTAATTGGGGTTTTTGAAAAACAAGCAATAATAGATGCCTTATCTAATGTTCTAGCTGCTGATCCTGGACATAATAACTTTACCGTTGTAATTGGAATCTATATGTATTGTGAAGACAATCAATCGGGTACGGATTTGGATGATTGGACGGAATTACGTTTTAAAAGTTTAGATCTGAAGTTTACATATGTTAAAAAAATAAATCAATTTACTACTATCTCTTGGAATCAAGAATTAGATGCAATAAATGGCTCCAATGTAAGAGTTACTGCTGCTGATCTATCTTTTAAATATAAAATCGATCAAAATTGGACTAAAGCCTCCCAGAATTCCCAAATTAGAATTTATATCAATGATAGAAAATATCAACAGACTATTAGCTTAATTGATTACATATATTCACCTGATTTTCAAGAAGCGAGGATTGGTGGTTTTGATATAGTGAGTGAAATTCTACCATATGAACAGTTCAATTTGACAATCCAAGTATTTCTTGCTGAAAATTTTGGTTTAGAACAAGATATCACAATTTCAATAACAGATGTGTTCTTATATATTTCATATACGGAAACAACTGCAGATATCTTTTCCGAACCATGGATAGCTACAGCTCTTTTGATATTAGTTAGTGCTGTTACGATAGGTTTGGGTGGATATTTCATTGCATATCAAAGAATCTTGAAGTATCCTAGACCTGTTAGAAAAGTGAGAAAGTTTAGAAGATCACTGAGAAGAGGATCTGCCCCTGATGTGCCTATAATATCTCAGGAAGTAGCCTTTAAAAAAGCTTATAATAAGGAACTACATGGTGATTCAAAATCACTTAGACTTAGAGCAGGAGGGCCAAGAGTAAAAAAAGTATTGGAGAAATTTAAAAAAAAGCCAGAACCTACAATTGAAACCAAAGTTGACTCTAGTGAGTTAATAAATACTTCTTTAGAGAAAAAGTCAGAATTAGATTCTATTGTCGATAAATCATTAGACAAAAAAACTTAAACTGCATAAATAGGATTTTTTATTACTTTCAATTCATTTACTAATAAATTAGAATTATTCAATCATTTCATTCTTCAAGCAAGCCAACAATATCGCATCTTGAAATTTACCCTCAAATTGTAAATACTGTTTTAGAATCCCTTCTCTTTTAAATCCACAATTTTGAAAAAGATTCACAGAATTTTCATTTTCAAGAGCAACATGTGCTTCAAGACGATTTAATTTTAAATGAATGAAGCCAATTTTTTTAATTAAATTTAGTGCCATTTTACCATATCCCTTATTCCAAAATGATGGAATGATCCAAATACCAATTTCACCTCTATTATGCCTCCAATTTAAGTTCCAAAGGTTTATTGTGCCGATTCGAGTTATATTCGGTTCCTTTATTTCTATTATATAATTAAATTGAGCATAATTATCCCAATATTTTAGATATTTTCGTATTAATCTTTTGGAATCCTCATATGTCTTTAAGGGCCCTAATGATAAGTAAGCAGTTACCTCTCTTTTATTTAAACTAGAAAAGATAAATTCAGCATCACTTTTTTCAATTTTTCTTATAAAAAGGGGTCCTTCATTTATTTCTTCTACTATTTCAAGATTAAAATACATTATAATAAAAGCCTAAAGTTTTTTTTCACCTAAAAAATAAAACATAATAAAAAAACTTGAGAAGGGATAAATTACATCCCCCCCGTGAATTTAGGTTCTCGTTTCTGCAAAAATGCAGCTATACCTTCATTTACATCCTTTGAAGCAGAATTGATCCCAAAACCAAGCATTTCGAGGGTATTTCCTACATTTAAGGAGGCTTGAGATCCGAATTTCACTGCTTTTTTAATACAAAATAGAGCAGTAGTAGGATAATTTCCTAAAAATGATGCTTTTTCATGAATAAGATTTTCAAACTCATCTCCATCATTACATAAAAAACTGACATAACCCCATTCATGCATTGTTTCTGCACTTTCACGATCACCGAAATAGCACATTTTCAAAGCTCTTGCTAATCCTATGTGTCTCACCATTCTTTGAGTACCACCGTTACCAGGAAAAATTCCTCTTGCTATTTCGGGAAATCCAAAAAATGATCTTTTAGTAGCAATTATTATATCACAAACAAGAGATAATTCACATCCACCACCAAAAGCATATCCATCTACTGCAGCTATAACTGGTTTTGGAAATTCTTCAATTAATGTATAATATTTATGTTTTTGTTGCATAGCTATTACCATGTGAGCTGGAATATTCGGTTGCAAACCTTTTCCAAATCCTGCAGCCAAATCAGCTCCAGATGAAAAAGCTGCTTTTTTAGTAATATTTTTTGTTCCTCTAAGAACTATACATCGAATATTACTATCAGTCTCAAATTGTTCCATCGCTTCATAAATTTCTCTTAATGTATCAGTTGTAAGAGCATTCAATCTATCTGGTCTATTTATGGAAATAACGGCATAGTTTCCATCTTCCACTTTTTCTACTAACACATCTTTAAATTCTTTTTCTGACAATATTATCAACCTCTATTTAAATTAAACATATTCAACCCACTTACCACTCCTCAGAAGATCACAAGGCTTGAAATATTCTTTCCCTGTTAATTCTACAAGTTCTTCTAGTACGGCAACTTGTCTTTCCCATGTTTTTTGATTTGCTGCCATAGGACCTGGCATGTTCATTCCTGCCATCAAAGTCTCATCTATTATTTTCCAACTTGTTGTGATCCCTTCTTCTAAAACACGACATGCCTCATTAAGCATAATGGCAAGCGGAAATTTCATATTATATAATTTAGCTTTTCCTACACTTTTATCTGGTTGAGGTCTTCCTTTTGTCCAATCTCGAAATCCTTGTCCTGTCTTAGCTCCTAATTTTCCTTCATTAAAGAGTTGAGTTATCACTTTTCCAGGAGCAAAATCTGGAGAAAGAGTTTCAGCATAATACATCTGTCCATGATATAATACATCAATACCAACATAATCAGCTAAAACAGTCATCGACATTGGAACACTCATTCCATCATTATCTATTTGATCCCAAGAAAAACCTTCCTCTGCTGCTCTATCGAATACATAATTTTGATAAATTTGTGCTGGGGCAGTAACTCGATTACAGATGAAACCGGGTCTATCCTTTAAAACTTTTGTAACATATCGTTTACCTCTAAGACAGGGAACACTTTCGGCAAATTCAACTCCCTTGTCAACACTCGCATCAGAGGATTGATCACTATATATAACTTCAATTAATCTCATTAGAGGAACGGGATTAAAGAAGTGCATGCCAACACATTTATCCGGTTTGCCTGAATCTTTTCCGATTTCAGTGATACTCATTGTAGAGGTGTTTGAAGCAAGAATGCAGTGAGAGGGAGAATTTTTTCCAGCAGTTTTAAATACGTCTTTCTTCACATCCATTCTCTCGACAACTGCTTCAATCATAATATCCGCATCTTTAACTGCAGAAGCCAAATCTATTGACTTTTTACATTTAGCCATTAAAGCTGCTGCATTTGTACCTTCAGGTAAACTACCCTTAGTTTCAAGTTTTTTCATGCCCTCATCAATTTTACTCCATCCCTTATTTACAAACTCATCATTAATGTCAACAAGCGTAACATTATAACCTGCTAATAATGACATTTGGGCTATACCATGTCCCATTTGACCAGCTCCAACGACAACAACATTTTTAATATCTACCATTTTTTATTTCACTTTTTTTTATTTGATTTTAGATTATATTTTTAATGATAAACCTAATTTTGGAAATGATATATTTTTTTTTAATTTATGACATTGTGTTTTTAAAAAGTTCATTCACGTGATGCAAACACATATCTCGTTTTATCAATTTCAAGTGCTACTTTATAGTTTTCTAAAAAGTATCGCTAGAAGTTTGTACCTGAAATTTTGGAAATTGAATATTGGGAGGTTCTAGAATTTTTTATAACTATTTTTTATTTTTATATATAAAAATTAAGTTCCTCTACACAAACATCTTTCTCCTCGTCGTTTTCTAAAAAGTCTATTTCGATTTTTTTAATTTTATTTCCCAATAATTTTTGAAATGCTGTTTCAAAATAACCTTTGTTAACTCTGCAAAGCGCTTTTCCAAATTCTAATTTTTCTCTATTTTTTATGGGTCTTCGCAAAAAACAGTGATTTTCAATAACAAATCTATATCTATCATCGAGTTGCTCAATGTCTCTTATCTGAATTGAATAATATTCCTTTAATTCATCCATCAAAATAACTAAAGCTTCCACAATCTCAAATTCTTCTTTATCATACTCCTTTTTAATCCTCTCGGCAATAATTGTTCCTGGAAAGACTCCTGTTTGGTATAAAATCGATAATAAGCTATTTCGACCAAAAACATCATAGACTTTATATACTAATGACTCAGTGATAATTTCAAAACCTTTAACGGAATTGATATTTTCATGTGGGTTTGAAATTCTCTCATTTAGCTCATTTTTATAAGAATCCACCTTATATTACCCCTAACTTCATATAGGACGTTCAGAATTTCATAAATTCTTAATAATTTAATATAGCTGTTTATCTTTATAAAATTTAATTTTAAACCTATATTGTTAGTGAGAAGAGCACGGAGCTGGAAATGAAATTTTTTACACACAAACCGAATTATTTAATGTGATTATCTTCTGAATCGCTTTCTTCACATTAGTATCAATTATTTTGAGAACCTGTTTATAAATTTCGCTTGAAGAATAATAAGGATCGATAATATCTATATAATCATCATCATCGTTAAACTCTTTCAATGTAAAAACCTTTTTGTCAATATCTTCAATAGAATTATAGGTATTGAGAATATCTAACGAATGTGTTTTCTCCATAGTAAGAATTAAATCTTGTTTCTCGAGTAATGATTTTGTAATTAATTGAGGGTGAAACTTTGAGTGATTAATTTTTTTTGAATCTAAATATTCTTGAGATTGTCGTTGCATATATGAAAATGCATTTATAAACCCCGCACTACTAAAAATGAGATCAGCATTCAATTTTTCAGCATAATATCGAGCTAAATATTCTGCTGCAGGAGATCTTGCTGTATTTCCCAGACAAATAAAAAGAACTCGCTTAATTTTATTCATGGTGCACCATTTATTCATAAATTTAGAATTTAATTAAAATTTATGAAAGTCTATTGGCAAAAATATTAAACAAAAGGTTTTTCTAAAAAAGTAATTAATCGCAACAATGGAATCACTATATATTTGAAAACATTTTCATAAAAGAACTTAGATCTTTCCAAGGGAATGTACGTCGTTTTATCCAAGCAAAATATCTAATAAAGAAATATTTCAGTTAAAAATATTCTGAATTGGCCGTATAGCATTTAATTATTTCCCCTTATTCAGATTCATTAATTCTGATGATTTTTCTAATTGCTTTAATAACACCTTCTTCAATTCTTTTGAGGATTTTATTATAATTTTCTTCATCTTGACGATATGGGTCTGGTATTTCTAAATTGTTAGTTTCGCCAGCAAAATCTAGTAGTAAAAACAATTTTTCATCGAGATCCTTTACATCTTTAAATTTTCTTCTTATTTTATTAATGTGATGTTTCTGTTCAAATCCTAGAATCAAATCACTTTTCTCTAATATTTTTTTATCAATCCTCTTTGTTTTGAAATTATTAATATCAATTCCTTTTGATTTTAAATAGTTCACAGTTCCTGGTTGCGCTGTTTCATAATATTGATAAATGCCAGCAGAGTCGAATTCTACATCTTTTAATCCTTCTTTAAAATCATTTTCTTTGAGCCAAATTGCATAGTAATGAGCAAATGGACTTCTACAAGCGTTAGCAGCACAGATGAACAGCACCTTTTTAATTTTAGTCATAATCTCAGAGATTACCTTTATCAATTAGAATTAAGAGTGGGAGTAAAGGGTAATTATTTAACTGATTAAATGATAAAGGAAACAAAAATTTATTGAATTAATGACTGATCACAATTGCAAATGGCAGATAATTAAGAATTTTGCTATTTTCTCCTAATAAAGATAAAATTTGTACATTAAAGCAATAAAATTTTAATTTCATTATTGGTATTTTATAATAAATTCTAACTAGATAAGAAAAAACATAAGATTTTTCATTGAAGTTTAAAACTGATTTATTGATTATTGGAAGTGGGGTTTCTGGACTTTCTCTAGCTATTTATATCTCTAAGTTAGTGCCAGATTGTAAGATTCTATTAATAACCAAAGAGGGATTAGAGGACAGTTCAACATTCCATGCTCAAGGAGGCATCGCATGTGTTTGGGATAATAATGATAACTTTGAGAAACATATTCAAGATACTCTTATTGCTGGGGACGGTTTATGCGATGAAGATGTAGTTAGGAAAATAATTACTCAAGCTCCTGAAAGAATAAAGGATCTAATAAATTTAGGAGTGGAATTTACTAGAAATGAAGATGGAGAATATGACTTAGGAAAAGAAGGTGGGCATTCTGAGAGACGGATTCTTCATGTGAACGATCAAACAGGGATGTCTATCGAGCAAACACTAATTGAAAATGTAAAAACCTTAGGTAACGTTGATCTTAAAGAGTATTGGTGCGCGGTTAATTTATATGCAGAGAACTTCAAATGCCATGGAGCGTACGTTTTAGATCAAGAAAATAATGAAATCCACAATATAGCAGCTAAATGTACAGTTTTAGCAACAGGTGGGGCTGGTAAAATTTACCTATATACAACAAATCCCGATATCGCATCAGGAGATGGTATTGCAATGGCATACAGAGCAGGAGTAATAATTGCTAATATGGAATTTTATCAATTTCACCCAACATGTCTCTATCATCCTTATGCAAAATCATTCTTAATATCAGAAGCATTACGTGGTGAGGGTGCGGTTTTGAAGAATATTAAAGGAGAAGAATTCATGCATAAATACCACCCCTCTAAGGAATTAGCTCCCCGTGATATTGTTTCCAGAGCCATAGATGCTGAATTGAAGAAGTCTGGGGATGATCATGTATTATTAGACATCGCTTCAATCAAAGATCCCAGTTTTATAAAAGGTCATTTTCCGGGGATCTATGAAAATTGCTTAAATTTTAATATTGATATCACTAAACAACCAATTCCCGTTGTTCCTGCTGCTCACTATAGTGTAGGTGGATGTTTAACCAAAATTGATGGTTCCACTAAAGTAAAAAATCTTTATGTTCTTGGAGAATCGGCATATACGGGATTACACGGAGCAAATCGGTTAGCCAGTAATTCTTTATTAGAAGGGCTATCGTGTAGTTACGAGTGTGCAAAAACTCTCAGTAATATTATAAAAAATTTCAAAATACGTGAATTTAAAGAATGGGAACCGGGTAATGCCGTTCCTTCCACTGAAGCTGTGATTATATCTCAGAATTGGGATGAGATCAGACGATTTATGTGGAACTATGTGGGGATTGTTAGAACAGATTTACGACTCCAAAGAGCGAAGAAACGGATTAACTTGTTGCTTGATGAAATTGATCAATATTATTGGGATTTTAAAATTGAAAAGAATTTAGTTGAATTGAGAAATTTAGCTACGGTTGCCAAATTAATTATTGTTAGTGCTATTTCACGAAAAGAAAGTCGAGGAATTCATTATAATATAGATTACCCCAATAAATCCGAAATGAGTAGACTGACTACTCTTAGGAGACCTTGGTAAAGACTACTTCTGGTAAAAGAGAAAGTTACTTTTTTGATGCCATAGGATTTTTATCCATACAAGGAACTCCGAATTGACAAAAAGCACAACCTACAGGTGGTTTTACTTCTCTATATTCTCCCCTAATGCGTCGCCAATGTGGTTTAAGTATTGATCCTAGACGTTTAATCATTTCTAACTGTACTTTTCTCCCATAAGCCCGACATTTCAATTTATCATGTCCATTTTTATCTATGGCATCGCCAGGACATTTTTTTTCACATTCTCTACAGGACTCATTATTATAAAACAGACAATTGGCGTATGGGTCATCACTCTTTCTTGGAGTTACTTCTAAAGGAGCGTTAGTAATAACGGAACATAACCTTATATTACATCCAACTTCTGTAATCAAACCTTCATGTAAGCTGAAGGTGCCCAATCCGGCAGCGAATGCTATGTGTCGCTCTGACCAAGTTGATAATAATCCTTCATAGATGTCAAATGCTTCACTAAGCATACCAGCAGTAGCTTGAAAACCTTTACTCTGAAATAATCCTATTAATTTTTTCATAACATCAATTTTGAAGGCATTCGCATAGTTTCTACCAATTGAATAGATTTCAGCAGGTAAAAGTTCTGCTTTCATACTTTCTTTACGAATCTGATCAGAAAAGGGACAGACAATAGAAATTATCCGCAATTGGGCAGATAAGTTAATCGCGTCTGAACAACCACTAGCAAGCCACATTTCAGAGGGGGTCATATGTCGTGGAGCAGCCACCAACTTAAATTTCTCAAAGATTGGATCATCACCACGAGCGATCCCTATTAAAGGTTTGGAAAAAATTTTCCCGCCCCCATAACTTTTGGGCAGTCTATTTAGGTTGCTTTGAACAAAGTGATCCTCTAAAAATTCAGTAATTAGCTGCTTCATTTCATTAGAACATTAATGTAAAATCTTGTTAAAATAAATTAGGGATAGAATAAATTTTTATGTGATAATGAACAGTCTAAACTTAAATCATATACCAGATTGAGTTTTACCTTGAGTATTGGGAAAAGTATTAGAATTGAACGATTTTTTAATCGAAAAACCAAACGAACGATTATAATACCAATGGATCACGGATTAACCGTTGGGACTATAAAAGGTTTAGAGAATATAGCTGAAATGGTTGATAAAGTTGCTTTAGGTGGTGCGAATGCTGTACTAATGCATTCAGGTATGGTAGGGGCTGGGCATAGACAATATGGAAAGGATATTGGGCTCATTATACATCTATCAGCGGCCACAGATTTATCACCAGATCCCAATAGAAAAGTCTTAGTTTGCTCAGTAGAAAGAGCATTAAAAATGGGTGCTGATGGTGTATCTATTCATATCAATATCGGTGCTGATGAAGAACCCGAAATGCTTCATGATGCTAGTAAAGTGGTGGAAGCTACAAGAGCGTGGGGAGTTCCCCTAATAGCAATGATGTACCCAAGAGGTAGAAAAATTAAGGATGAAAATGATCCTGAAGTAGTGAATATCGCGGTTAGAGCAGGTGTAGAATTAGGTGCTGATATTGTTAAAACTAATTATTCTGGTGACATTGACTCATTTAGATATATTGTTCAAGGAGTGAAACACATACCAGTTATTATAGCGGGTGGTCCAAAAATGGATACAATTCCCGACTTGTTACAAATGGTCTATGATTCTATTCAAGCTGGGGGCGCTGGAGTTGCTTTTGGTAGAAATGTTTTTCAATCTAAAGATCCTACAAAAATGGTTAGCGCTATAGCGAAAATTATACATGAGAATTATACCGTAGAAGAAGTTTTAAAAGAATTCAAGTTTGATTAGAATTAAATAAATACTTTTTAAAATGAAACTCAAGAAGATCTCACCGTTGTTTCTTAAGAAAATTGAAGATCCGAAGCAAAAAGCTTCAAAAGGTTATAAAGTAATTATCTCCTTTAAGAAGATTTCAGAGAGAGATAAGTTTATTTCTAAAAATAAAGATCTTAAAATTCGGAATACATTTGATCTTATTCCTGCGTTATCTGTGCAGTTAAACAAAGATAATATTTTTAAATTTGAAAATGAAGATTCTATTGAACAGATTGAAGAAGATCAACGACTCTTCTTATCAATATTGGAAATTAACCAGATATTAAATATAGATAATTATAAGAGATCCCAAATTTCTTACACCGGTAAAAACATTAATGTTGGTATTATTGATGAAGGTATTAATAGTAAGTTTCAAGCAATAAGGAATATATCGAAAAATTACTTCAATAAAAGTGGGATTTTTCCTAATGAAATTACTCATGGAACATTGATGGCTAGCATTATAGCAAATCAATATAAAAACGATGAAGCTAATTATATTGGGATCGCCCCAAATGTGAAATTGATTGACTTTAATATTGCTAATTCTCAAAAGGAATACTACGTTTCTCATATTTTATCGGTTTTTGACGTTATATTAAATGAAAATAGTAAATTAGATTTGCTTTTAATATCATTTTCCACGTCAGAACCATCTGATGGAAAAGATATTTTATCACAAGCATGTAATTTATTAGTTGATTCTGGAATCATTATAGTGTGCCCTGCTGGTAATGATGGATCAGATTCTCACACAATAGGAAGTCCAAGTGCCGCTAGTAAAGTTATTTCTTTTGGTGCTGTTAATAAAGAGTTGGAAATGGAAAATTATAGCAAAAAAGGTCCTACGATTGACAATCGAATGAAACCTGATTTTTGTTATCCGGGAACAGAAATAAAAGTTCCATTAGATAAAGATTTAGTAGTTATGGTAACAGGTACTAGTGTCGCTGCTGCGATTGGTGTCGGACTAATAGCACTTCTAAGGGAATATAATAATGATCTTACCTATGATGTCATATATGATATTTTAAGAAATTCAAGTAAAGATCTTGGGATAGAAAAAAGTTCTCAAGGGCATGGAATGCCGGATATCGTTGACATTTTTAAGAGAATGAAACTTTTTCATGAAAGAATCGTTCCCTATAACGTATTAGCTAAAAGAGCAATAAAGATCTCAATAGAGTTTATCATCCTCTTTCTTGTTATATATTTTCTTTTTCTAATTTTTTAAATTATTACCCTACATGAGTAGGTTTTCATTTATTAAACAGGATTAGTATGTGATTTTAATACTTGTATATCTGAAATATATAATATAACAAACTAATTTTGAGTATTATGAATCCTTCAAAAAAGGTTCACATCATTATAGATCATAGAGAAAATAAGCTTAAATCTTTTTTAGATAAGAAGAAGGAGACAATTACTTATGAATCAGAACAATTGGACATAGCTGATATAGTTATTACTAGTGAGGTTGCTATTGAAAGAAAGGAGGGATTTGATTTTGTTTCTTCAATCATGGATAATAGATTATTTGAACAATTGTTACGTTTGAAAGAAACTTATGAATCTCCCATTTTAATATTAGAAGGATTAGATGATAAGGTTTTTGAGAATACAGGTATGAAGATCTCATCAATTTATGGGGCACTTTCTTACATTTCTTATAAATTGGGAATTTCCGTAATTCCTACTAGAAATATTGAAGACACGGCAGTTGTTATTGAAAGGATTGCGTATCGGGAGCAAATAAAAGATGGAACACCTTTATTATCAAGGAGAGCACCTAAGGAAATGTCGAAAAAAGAAAGAAGAACGTATATAATTGAAGGACTCATGAATATAGGTCCCAAGAAAGCACGAGCGTTAATAGAGAAATATAAATACCCTGATCAAGTCTTTAAAGCAATTAAGCATACTGAAATTATTTATACCAAGACAGGAAATCCAAAAGGAATTCAAGGACCACTTGCAGATCTTACTGGTTTTGGATGGAAATTTGTTGAGACGAATAAAAAAATTCTTTTTGGGAAAAAGAAAAGGAGTCCGCAAAAAAAGATAAATGACGATTATTAATATCTAATATGAGATTATAAGCGTGAATCTAACCATGAGATTACATCGCGAATTACTTCTTCCTTATTAATCTCATTAAAAAGTTCATGTCGACCTTCCGGATATGATTTGAATGTTATATTTTTTATACCTGCTTTTCTGTAGCGTTCAACTAAAGCTTTTGCTCCTGCTTTACCACCAACAGAATCTTTCTCTCCCACAAAAATAAAAATCAGTAGTTTTTTGGGAATTTTATTATCATTTGCTGTATCAAAACGTTTTTTTCTAGAATCCCCCAGAACTTGGAGAATACTTGGAGGAAGGGGAAATCCACAAAGTGGATCATCAATATATTTTTTAACTTCTTTATCATCACGAGTGAGCCAGTCAAAAGGAGTTTTAGGATTCTCTACATTAAAATTTAGACCTAATCCTTCAGCATCCAAGTTTGTGTTGGGATTTGGTGCTCCTGTAGTGCCTGTTAAAAGCACTCCATTAAGTTTATTACCCCAACGTTTAATATAGTCTTGAGCTAAAAATGAACCCCAGCTATGCCCTAGTAAGAAAACAGGAAGTCCCGGTAGCTCTTTTTTAATGATGTTTGTAAGTGAAACTAAAGCTTCAACGGTCCCATCCCATCCTCTTGGTCCAAGTTCACCCAATTTTCCAGATTTTTCTCCAGTTTTTCCGTGTCCTCTATGATCATCTGCATATACAGCATATCCTGCCTTCACGAATGCTTCAGCAACATGAGTATATCTTTTTGCATGTTCTGCTAATCCATGAGCAATTTGAATTGCTGCTTTTGGTTTTCCTTTAGGCAACCATTTATAAACAAATATTTCAACTCCATCCTTATCCTTAAACCAAAAAGTTTCGAATTTCATATTTATATCACCTAAGATAAAATATTAGTTAAATATTTTAAATAATTTATTTTATTGGCTTACCATCATCTCCGTACCGCCCAGGATACTCTACTGCCCAAGTTTGCATTATTTCTTGGTGTGGTGCATCATTATAAACACCTCGATCCTTAATATATTCTACAAATGGTTCCCCATCTTCATTCGTACTCGCAAAAAGTCCGTCCTTTACTCCATCAAAATCAACCCACGGGAAGTTTTTTCTAATGCAGAGTTCTTTATCAAATGCACAGTTAGCCTCTACCCATTTCCCATTCAAAAAGAGTTCCACAAACCCATGAAATATGAAAACATTGCTACCCATTCTTGTTTTGAGATTTTCACTGATCATATGGTTAACAATATCAACATAATGAAGTCTTGAAGGAATTCCTACTGCTCTCGCTAAAGAGGCTAGTAAAATAGCTTTTGGTATACAGAATCCGTAACCTTTTTTTAGAGTTAAACTCGATTTCCATTCTTCCTTGTTATATGACTTTTGAGAATCTTTAACCGAATATCTTATACCATCTCGAACAAAATAGAAGAGTTTAATTGCTTTACTAATATCATCCTTCTCAGGAATACCTTCAATTAATTCTCTTGCTTTTTTTTGAATGGAAGGATGTTCAAAATCCATAAAGAATGTGGGTTTAAGGATTTCATCAAATTCAGTACTCTGATTTGCCATTATTATCTTATTAATTGGTAAGTTTTATATTTGAAATGTAAAAAAGGGAAATAATCAGTCTTATTAAATTAAAAATTATACAAAATTTAAAAGTAACCTTGTTTTAAACCTTCTTAAATCTTAAAAATATGTCTGTTTTAGAGATCTCTAAATTAAAAAGAATAATTATAATGAGAAAGATGAAAAAATCAAAATTGGAAATTGGGTCATTTATAATGCTCTTTTTTGGAATGTACACTTTGATAATATCAATTCTATGGATTTTTCTAACTGAAATAATGTTCGTCAGTGATTTTGCTTATTATACGGGTCAAACCTATGCGCAATATCTATCAAGTAATCCATTATTTGCTGAAATGTACATTATAACAAAAAAATTAATTGGATTTATGCTCCTAGGGATCGGGAGTATTATTCTTTTTATTACCAAGAAGAGTTATAGCAAGGGTGAAAAATGGTCATGGTTCGCACTTTTAATAACAGGCAATATAACTTGGGGAACCTTTATTGGATATAAAATCATGATTGGATATATTGGAGCTAGTATGGTGACTTTTGTAGTTGGAATCTCACTACTCTTAATAGGATTAATACTTCCCGCTAAGGAAATATTAAGCAAAAAATCTAATTAATTTCTTTTATTTTTCTTTAATTCACACTCTAAATAACAAGAAAGGAAAAAAAAATTATAATAATCTTACATATCTTTGAAGTTGACCTTGAATTATTAAGAGTTGAATATTACGAGCACCACCGATAACTTCTTCAATCTTACTTACATCAATTAATTCGTCAACGGGGGTATTATCTGTAACTGAAATTCCCCCAATCTGTTGTTGGACTTCATAACAGATTTCATGCGTAAGTTTGGCTACGTAATATTTACCTTGAGATGAAGCTGCCGCAACCCATTTTACCGCTTGGTCTGATGATTTTTCAGAAAATAGAATTTTCTCATCATATATCGTAGCCGCTTGAAGAGCTAGCGAAGTGGCAGCAGTTGACTTTGCAAGTAAATCTGCTAAATTGTAACCTACACCTTGATATCGTATTACAGGCTTTCCGAATTGCTTTCTTAGGTTTGTATAAATTATACCATATATTAATCCTGCCCAGCAAATTCCTATTCCACTCCCCATAATTGATAATCGTTCAGGTACTAAACCTTCAAATAATCTAGTGTATCCCATGCCATTGTCTGCTAAAATATAATCTTTAGGAACTTTAACATTGTCTAATATTGTATGTGCGATATGAACTCGCGGTACTGAATTAATCTTTAGACGTTCAGTTTTTACACCAAATTCACGAGCAATAAGACCTTGAACCATAGTTTCTCTTGGAGCACCTTGATCATATACACCATAACAGCAAAAATAGTCTGCTTTAGGTCCATTAGTTGTATAAACTTTTTCTCCATTATAAATCACCCCATCATCTGTTTTTGTACAAATGGTTGTCAAGTTAACTGCATCAGAACCTCTTTCAGGTTCAGTAATCCCGATGCATCCAATTTTTTGACCAGATAATAATTCATCCTGAACTTTCTTAGCAACTTCAGATTCTCCCCCATGTTCATAATAGTGAAAAGTAGGATTAGCACATAATATACCACTAGCGACTCGTGCTAGTTCTAATTGTGGATCTAAAATTGACATATGTGCTCCTAATAAAATTTCTTTTTTCATGCCGTAAGGAGTGAAGTCTTCCCAAGCATTTATTCGTTGAATATAACCATGTTTACCAAGTTCTGGAAATAAACCATAAACATCTTGTGATTTGTCGATTTTTGGGCTAAGTGTTAAGCAAAACTCTTGAAGTTCATTGCAGTATTCGATCTCCTCTTCATTTAGCATTGGAAAAATATTATCATTGAAAATTTTGAAGACGTTTTCCAATGACATTTTTTCTAGAATTTCGTCGTTGATAATTTTCTCTTGAAACATTTTATCGCCAAATTTTATAATCTTATTATTAAATTTGAAAAATATGTAATTAATTAGGTTATATTTTTTATCTCAATTAAAGTTTTAATATGAAAGTAGAGTTAGTGGGAACACTTTCCTATTTTTGGAATAATGAGGATTATTTATAATGCTTATCTACATAATCCATTACTTTCTTTATTTCTTCTAAATGAGTCTCAAATTTACCAAAGATATAGAACCGAACTTCTGGTCCTGTTCCTGATGGTCTAAAGTATAAAGTTGAATTCTCGCTTTTTAACTGATAAATATCAATCATGTTATTATTATCTGATAACGCGGAGATTTTATAATCTTTACCGCCAATTGGAATGATTTTCGAATCATTTTTTTCAAAATCATTCATAATTTTGATTTTTTCTTTATCAGTTGCAGAAATAGTTCGGTTTATTCCTTTAATTGACCAATCGATAGATTCTGATATGTTATAACCACGACAAATCAGCTCTGTGATTAAAATTAATGCAGGAACAGGATATTTATCAGCAATTATAGGAAAATCCGTAGAGAAATCATATTCTTTTGTTTCAGGATTTTTAATAACGTTTAAAATATTTAGAGTGTGTCCTCCGGATTCTTCCCAAAACACCATTAAGAAAGTTTGTTGCTTTTTATCACCTATTAATTTTAAAATTTGTTGTCGGAGAGGTGCTGGGTTATCTATTTTTACTAGATTTCTATTCTCATCTTCCATATAAAGAATCGCTGTGTCGATCTTTGACTGTTCTACATCTATTCCTAACAGGAAATACATTATAACACCTAAATGTTTATATCCAACTCCAGTGAAGATGTTTATAAAACTCGTCCCATCCCCACGTAAGTCAGTTGGGATCGTTCTCACATTTATTATCCTTTTTCCAAATTCCGTAGCTAGAATATTATGCATAGCAGAAAATATTTCATTTGGGATATATGTAAAATACTCTTCATTTTGTTTTACATATAAAGCAATTCTATCTCTATCAGCATCAAGTAACAATGCAATTGTAGAATTATTTTGCTCCATTACTTCTTTTAATTTAAGTTCATTAATTACTTTAATAGGGTTAGGTGGGTTAACTTCTTCATCAATTATTGTGACGTTCGCTCCATAATCTCTAAATAGATTAATAATCCCCTTGGCTTTCCCTAAATAAGGCCAAATTACTATGTTCTTATCCTTTATGTTTTTTATTTCTAATACATGGGATAATAAAGTTTTCACATAATCATTATTTTTTTCTATCGCATTAATTAATTTGGGCTTGAAATCTGTCTTAAAATATATTTCCTTATAGTTTAAAGCTTTTTGAGAAATATCCTTAAAAACTTTTCCAGACATTGGCATGGGAAACTCTATATAAAATTTGATGCCATTCCACGAGAGATCATTATGACTTGCTGTAAGAACAATTATAAGTTTGATATCTTCGTAGAGTGCAACCGAAGCCGCTCCATAAGGAGAAGATACCTTTGATTCATTTGGTGAATCTTCCTGATAGAAAATTTCAAATCCATCGTATGCAAAGATTTCAGAGCAATATCTTAACAATAAATCCTTACTTGGACGATTATCAGTTACAATTAAAATTTTTAAATTTCCCTTTCCTTTCATTTCTATAAATTGTTGACTAATCGCCTTAAATACCCTGAAAAACAGAAAGAGTTTCCGGTTAGTCATATAATATTTATTTTTCTCAATAATTTCATCATAAATTTGAATTCTTAACCCTGAAGTGGGTGCTATAATAGGATCAATAATATCTTTTTCACTTTCTGTCAATTCAGGTAAGATTATTGTTTTAATGACTCCAGTCATGTTATTAAATTGAATTTCTTCTATTTCATACTTCGGCATATTAATCTATATAAAATTTTTAATTTATGAAATTTCCTTTATCGCTTCTTTTAAAATTGCCAAGATTTTCTCACGATACATAGGTTCGATGGCAATCATACCATGCGTTTTAATGAGTCGTTTCTCACTTGACAAAATTCTTTCACAAAATTCAGGTGTTAGTCTGTTTGGGAGATCTTGTTTGTTAGCAATCCCGATTACTAATTTGTCTTGAAAAAACTTATTTAAAATGTCATGAATAATTTCTTTCGAACTATTAATGTTTTCAAAAGTTGAATCGGTTACTAAAATTGTAATATCTGTACCTTCAAGTAAGCTTTTCCACAGAGATCTAAATTGAGCTTGACCTGCAAAATCCCAGAGAGTTAAGCTCCTCCCCAATTCATCTCCATCATATTCTGCGATATCCGCAGTAATAGTAGGTACATATTCAAGATCTACATCCTTCCCGCAGATAAGACGAGTTAATGTAGTTTTACCAACGCCCCCAAAACCAATAATGGAGATTTTGATTGAACCTAAAATAATATTATCAAGTTCTTTTTCAAATTCTAAGAAAAGGGAGCGATTTCCAGCCCAACTATTTGAATCAATAATTTTTCCATATTTCTCTATGAATTTGGTTCTAAGACTTAGGATTTTTGAGTTTACAAAAGCGTCCTCGTCTTCTAAATCGCTACACGCGACGATTATTATTGTATCGATAATAGTATAAAAATATTTAAAATCCTCCGTTTGTGTACTTTTGATGTCACTCTGACTTATTTCCTTCATAAACCCTGAAAAAGCACTTAGAAATCCAGCTAACAAATCCCTATCTACTTCAGATGTTCCGTAGTTTCGAAATAATAATGATTTCCCGTCTTTTGTGAGGATATTTACATACTGGATCAAAATTTCCACTTAAGCATCGATTATTATATTTAATTATCGAAATTTTCTAAACAGAGTAATAATAATGCTGTTAATTAAATTATTAATCTCAATTAAAAAAAATTTTGCCTTGAGAAAATTACTGATAGTAAAAGATTAATCTTGAGTATTTATAATTTAACCTTATCTCTATTAGGGAAATTTTTTATTATCGCATCCTAATTATTTAATTAGAAATATTTTTTATATAGAGAGTTGGAAGAGGAAATTTAATGAATAATGAAAATAATACAGATATGACTGAATTCTTCAAAGAGACAAACCAGAAGATTCTTCAGTTCTCATCTATACTCGAAAAATTCGGGCTTGATGTGATAACAAAAATTGGACAAACGAACTTCAAATTAAATACTTTAACAGACAAAATTGACGAATTAAGTAAAGCTACTATTGATGTAAAAGCATTATTGCCACAACTAACAAATGTTATAGAAAATCAAAAGATACTAGAAGAAGAACTTGATCTAATTAGAACTTTGATTCAAAAATCTAATATTTCCATTCAATCTGTCGAAAATGAAATTATTGAAAGGGATCTGTCAGCTACTGATAAAAAACAGGCCATCATTGAGCAATTTAATAATTTAGTTAAATTTCTTAAGGAAAATGATGATTCTCAATATACAGTCGAAAATCTAAAGAAAATAAAAGAAGATATCTTTGCCTTTACTGGAGGTCATAGAATTTTATATGAAATTGGACAATTTAGCAGTAAGATAAACGGAGTGGGAACTCTAACTGAAGATATAAAAGATGATCTTAAAGAGAAGATTACTTTCTGGATTAATAAACTCTCTGTAAAAGGATAAGAAGTATATTACTCTTGTAATTTTGATAGAAGTGTCAGTTCTGCGATTTTGTGAAAAATAAAAGATACATTCTCACCTGTTAGGGCTGAAGTTTCAAAAAAAGGTGCATTCAATTTCTGAGATAAGTGTTCTGCCATGGGTAGAATGATCTTTTTCTCATCTTTTAAGTCTATTTTATTTCCTATCAAAATTCGTGGAATCCCACTTAATCCATATTTTACAGA
The DNA here is from genome assembly GCA_048940805.1 of Promethearchaeota archaeon. GTDB lineage: Archaea > Asgardarchaeota > Lokiarchaeia > Sigyniarchaeales > SOKP01 > Loki-b32. Next base: position 1,022 of record JBHLOF010000023.1, on the reverse strand, counting down.
AGTACTATACCAATTATTTATATTAGAAAATGAACTAGAACGTGTTACATCGTAAACTAACATCATCCCGTCTGCCCCGTTGAAATAAGGACGATGTAACATATAGAATTGTGGTTGTCCCGCTATATCCCAAATCATAAGAGAGACCTCCGTTTCTTTTCCTAAGTCGTTTCTAACCGTTAACTTTTCTTTGGTAATGTTCACACCTACGGTTGGAATATATTCAAACGAGAATTTCTCAGCACTGAAGTTTTTGAGTAGGGATGTCTTCCCAACGGCTGGATCGCCTATAACTATTATTTTAAAAATCATTTGTGCTCGTTCATGAAACACTAGATCTTCATCAGAATTTTTATCCTCAGTCATAATGGAAAACTATCTATTTGATCATTTTCTATTTTTAATTAAATAAATAATGAAATTCCGATATAAAAATTTTAATTATTCCTTTTTAAATTAGATTTGTTTTGAAATTTCAAATTGGGATTCGTTTGTATTGAAACCTTAATCCTTCCTATTTTAATTCAAATTGTTTTAACGCTTTAAACTTTGAGGCTTTCCCTTCTTCTCGTGAAATAAAGAAGATTTTGTCTACCATGAAGTTTATTTGTTCCCACGTGGCTTGCAAATCATTTATAATGTTAAGTATTTTATTTTTTCCTTTGATTTGTCCAATACTTAGATGTGGTTTAAATCCATTTTTGTATTTATTTACTTCATTACAATCAGGGAAAATTTTTTGGATTTCTGCTTGAAGTTGAATGATTAAGCTGTTTGGTTCAGGATCTAACCAGAGTGTATATGATTGACGACCATGACTGAAAAATCTAAATGTGTTAAGAGTTATATTGAAAGATTTTATCTTGTTACAAATTTTGATAAATTCCTCTTCAATTACATTATATTGAGTTTCCGGTCGAAAAGGATATAACAATGTTATATGATGCATCCATCTATTTATATTTCGGTCATAACTCTTTCGGATTTCTTGTATGGCTTCCCAATTTTCTTTAGGAGGTATT
>JBHLOF010000199.1:0-2601 GCA_048940805.1 Promethearchaeota archaeon | reverse complement strand
ACCGATCCTGTAAAACCTCTATTTCGAGTCACTCTTCTTCATTCTTTAGAAAGAAGTGATCTGATACTTTGTGCTCAACATACAATTACTGATGGTTTGTCTATGGCTTTTTTAATGAGAGATCTTGTTAACTTCTTAAACGATCCTAATATTGAAATATCTCCAATCAATTCACCTATGAATAAAGAAGATATATTTCCTACAAAAATCAGAAAGAAAATCCCCAATTCTGCTTTTCGCGCTAAATTTTTCGTATTTTTGTTAAAAACCTATTACTTTCTCAGACATGGTACAAGAAAAGAATACCTACATTATGCTTCTAATTATAAAGAGGACGATCTGAGATTAATTACATGGAATTTATCTAAAGAGGAGACTGATCTATTTATTCACCTATGTAAAATGAGACGGATTTCAGTTCATAGTGCGATTTGTACTGCGTTCTTGCCAGATATCTCTATTATTAATAACCCGGTAAATCTGAGAGGGAGATTAAATTATCCAATTGGTGAAGCTTTTGGATTATACGCTGGTGCGGCGATAGTGAATTTGAAATATAAAGATAAATATGATTTCTGGGAAAATGTTAAAAGGTATCAAAGGAAATTGCATTTATCCTTACGAGATAAAAGTGTGTATAAAATCTTCAAAATGGTTCATACAGGAGTCTCAATAAATGTTCTGAAAGATTTAACTCCTTTATTTTTCGAAGTAGCAGTTCCTCAAGAAGCTTTTGCGATTACAAATTTAGGGTCTCTAGATCGATTGGGTATTAATTTAGATTCCCAAAAGTTTTCGATAGAATCATTTTATGGAGCAATATCCTTTGCGTTGGGAGCAATCACAGTCTTAGTCTATACGATGAGAGGAAAAATGTATTTCAATTTTCATTACCTTGAGTCTAGACACAATGCTCAAAGGATGAACTCTGTGGCCTTAAATTCAAAAAATAGAATCTTAGACCGTTTAAGAGAAGCAAAAGAACAAGTTAAGTAAATTAACGAACCGTTATTGGAGAATTAAAGATAAATTTGTTAAATTAAAAAAAAAATGAAAATTGTTGATCTATTTAAGCTCGTCTTTCATTTCCATATAGAAATCTAAGGATTCGGGGTTTCTCAGCGCACCTCGATTTGCAACTGAAAGTCCATGGATTATCTTAGTGACCGCTATCTCAACCTTTTTATTACTAAATGTATAGGGAATACCATCTGGGGGTGCTCGTAAAATTATTTTAGGTACATGCCTTGGAGAAGTTTTTGTTCGGAGTTCTTTCCTAATTTTTTCTTTCAATTCATCGGTTAATTCATATCCTTCATTTAACAATACAAACATTACTATTCGGATATCACCACTGATCTTTTGGCCAATCACTAACGAATCGGCTATCTCTGGTAATTGTTCGACCACATTGTATATTTCTGCAGTACCAATTCGCACTCCACTTGGCTTCAATACAGCATCAGAACGTCCCCAAAAAGTTATGCCACCAGTATCACTATGAATTACGATGTAATCACCATGACGCCACACATTCTTGCCTTTATCTTTAAAATCATCAAAATAGGCGGTCCTATATTTTGTCATATTATCGTCATCTCCCCAGAAGTAAATAGGCATTGAGGGAGAGGGTGCTTCACAAACTAATTCAGCTTGTTCGTCTACAACAGGTTCAGCATTTTCATTATAAGCCTGAACTTTCATTGCTAGTGATTTAGCTTGTATTTCACCAGAATATACAGGAAGTATAGGAACCGCACAGGCAAAACATCCATTAAGATCAGTTCCTCCACTTATTGAATTGAAAAATAAATCTTTTTTAATCTCTTTATATACATATTCGAATCCTTCTGGTGAAAGTGTGGATGCTGTTTGAGATATTTCTCGAAGTGAACTTAAATCAAATTTTTCAGGAGGTTTGGCACCTATCCCCATGAGAAGATGGATGTATGAAGCGCTTGTTCCAAAAATAGTAATTTTATATTTTTCTATCAATTCAAACATTCGTAAAGGATCAGGATAGAGTGGATTTCCATCATAGAGGAATATAGTTGCCCCTACGGCTAATGAACTTATTAACCAATTCCACATCATCCAACTAGGAGCAGTTATATAAATTATTACATCTGAACGCTTAAGATCAGTTGCTAAGATTAATTCTTTTAGATGATTAATTAGAACCCCTCCTGCTCCTTGGACCATACATTTAGGTTTCCCGGTAGTACCACTTGAAAACATAATATAAACAGGGTGATCAAATGGTAATTGCTCGAAATTGAGCTTAGGGTTCTCTTCTTTAGAGATAAAATCATCCCAATGAACTGCATGAGGAATACTACTTATATCCGGTTTTCCATCCGAAACATATGATACAACAACTACTTTTTCAATTGAGGGAATTGCTTCAACCACTTCTTTAACATTAGGAATAATGTTAAAAACCTTATCTCTATAATAATAACCATCCACAGTGAATAGCACCTTAGGTTCAATCTGCCCAAAACGGTCAATTACAGCACTTGCTTGTAATTCGGCTCCACAAGAAGCCCAAACAGCCCCTATCGCAGTTGCAGCCAACATAGCAGTAGGGGTTTCAATTAA
>JBHLOF010000122.1:0-10563 GCA_048940805.1 Promethearchaeota archaeon | reverse complement strand
TTTGGTTTGATTTTAATTGTATACCAAAGATCGAGTGAAAAAGTTCAAAATTTTGGAGTATATATTACTATTACACCTTTCCTGACTGGTTTTTTTGATGTGATTGAAAACATATTACTAATTCTCATGGCGACAAATGCTAATTTTATCACATATACAAATACAATATTGGCGTCTTTAAGCGCATCGATAAAATTTGGGTTATTATTTGTTGGAATAATCTTCTTTGTAGGAGCCCTAATCCTTATTATATTCAAAAAAATAAAAGAAAGAAATAAATAGGAGTAGATTATTCTTCTCTTCTTGAATAGAAATCAATCAGATCATCTAACCAATTAAAAATTTCTTCTTTCGATAAATTATCAATATTAAATTTCAACCTTTCTAATTCTCGTAGTATAGTTCTAACTCCTAAAGGAACTGTTTTTTGACAAAGTTCAAATAAGAACTCATTAGTTTTAGAAACTAACCGCTTAATTTCTAAATCCATTGGTTCAAAAACAGATTTTTTCGTAATTTCGTCGATACTCTTATCCAACTCAACAAGATGATTAATTAAATCAAATAAACGCCCTGTTTCATTTCCTTTAAAAGATCCGTCTGTATGATAATAGAATCCTTTGATATCATCTAATGGTATTAGTTCTTTATATCGATTGTCGATTTTAATAACTGATTTAACGTTCTTATAAAGATTTGAAGGTGACCAGGAAAATAAGTCAAAACTTGATTCCCTATCCTTAATTCTTACACTTAACCTAAATTTGTGCTCATCTTTAAAATAACCAAAAGGGATTATTGCAAAATCAATATGATTTATTGAATTCCTTTTTAGAATATAATCAAGATTGCTAAATTCTTGCATTTGGTCAATGGATTGCTTATAACTGTCAAATATTAATTTCCGAGGATGTGGTTTATACATATAAAATAATATACCTTCAAATCCTTGAAGATCTAATTCTACAGAAAATTTTATCAGTTTCTCAATATTTTCTCTACTATTAAATCTGATATTTAAAAACAGATGGTAATAATTCTCAATATGTTGAAAAAACCAAGGGATTTCCCGATTTAAGTTAGAAATAATCATCTTTTTCTTTTCTCTTAGAAGTAAGTAATATATTCTTAGAACTCCAATTTATTAAAAATCGATTTATTATTTAAATGTTAATATACTAAAAAGCTGAAAAACAGATAAGATAATAAAAAAAAGTAAGAAAAATTTAATTGTTGGATTTATTATAAATCCATTTTCAATCGGACTCGATGGAATTTTAACCCAATATCATCAGGACTAATTCCCATTGCTAAGGCGTATAACTCAGTTAAATATAGAACTGGTATATTATACTCTGTCTCAAATTTCTTAGATAGATCTCTTTGTCGAGTATCTAATTGTTGGAAACAGGCTGGACAATTTACAACAATAGCATTAGCACCTGCTTTTTTGATGCTATCCATTTTTTTCTTTAAATTGGCCATACCATGTTCTTCATATGCGTTTGTTACCGCTGCCCCGCAACAAAGAGCTAATTCATCATAATCTACAACAGTTGCACCAGATGCAGCTACAAGTTCTTTTAAATTAGAGGGTTTCAATGGATCATCTGCCTCCATCCATTCTGCTGGTCTCATATAATGACACCCAGGATGACAGGCAACTTTTAAACCACTAAGTGGTTTAGTTAATGCACCCTTAATTTTATCTATCCCAACCTCGTCTTTTAAAACATCGACAAAGTGCTTCACATCAATTGATCCTTTAAATTCTTTGCCTATTTTTGCCAGTTCACCATTCACTTTATCTTTCTTGAAACTATCATGTTTTAGCTGATGTTGAACTCCTCTTAACGTATTTGCACAACCATTACATAAGGAAATAATGTCTTTTCCTTCTGCTTCTGCTAGAGAAATATTTCGAGCTCCAATTGCTAACCAAGCATCATTATCAAAACTCTTCATCCCCGTTGGATCTGGACAGCAAGAAAATGGGGCTTGTGAAGTTTCTATCCCTAGTTTATCGAAAACTTTTCTTGAAGCTGCTTCAATAAAGGGGATTCTATTTCCAATAGTACATCCTTCAAACATTTTATATTCTGTCATTTTTTCTACCCTCGAATTATTTTAGTTTTTTATCTGTACCAATATTTCTTAGCAATGTTTGTACTTCGCTTACATCTGGAGCTACAACTGCAGGTAATCCTAATTGTTCTCTTCTTCTTTCAATTGCAGGTTGTGAAGGAATTGCTTTAGCATTTTCGAATATTGCACTAGCTTGAGAATAAATGAACTCTGGACCTTTTCCTAGTTCTATACTTTTATTTTTTAGAAAAGTGAAGATCTCCGTGAGTTCAATGCTCTGTGGACATACTTCGTCACAGGTATCACAGACAGTGCATCCCCAGATTGTTAAATCATCAGCTCCGAGAAGTAAATCTTTATATCCTAATAAAGATGCTAAAATGTTACTCCTAGGATTATATCCTGTTGTTGTGTAAAAATCAGTGGTAACTGCCGTTACTGGACAATTATCAGCACATCGACTACATTGATAGCAATATTTAATTACATCAGGCCCAATATGATAATCTATAACTTGTTTTCTAAATTCAAAATTTGCTTCCATTTTTTTCCACTTTTTGTTTTTTTTTGAATGATTATTTATTCATCAGTAGGTTCTTACCCCACGCAAGGGGCAGTTATATCCAATTTCTATCATTTTTATTGGATAATCATCCTATAAACCTACGTTCATTTCTCGAGAGTAAATCTCAGTGCCCTCTTCATCAACAACTGTGATGTGAGCAGCACACGATAGTCAGCAGTCAAAACAGCGAACTACCATTTCTAAGAGATTTACCACACCTTCTGGTACATCACTCATTTTTTTTGCTCACTTTTTTCTTTAATTTTCAATATATTTTTATTACTTAATCCATGGGTCTGGTAATTTTAAACCATCTAAAGCTTTATCCTCGAAAATTTGCTTAGCTACGTGCTCCAAAGTTTTTTCAATTCCAGCAATATTATGGTTCGTTGCCACTAATAGATTCGCTTTCTTGCATATACCTTCTACATCAGACCAAATATGATACAGTAGAAGACCTCTTGGTGCTTCAACTACACCTACTCCTTCAGCTTCTTTTGGTTGGACATCTAGAGTTTTACAATCTGGATTGACTATATCTGGATCCTGTAGCAATGTAGCGATCATCTCAATTGATTCTACTAGTTCTATGAGTCTCGCCCAATGATATGCAAATGTATGGTGTGGAACAGTACCAATCTTAGCTCGCATGGCTTGTAATGCTTCATCAGCTAATGGTGTTGCCATTTTATCTGCTGCGTTAATCATTGCTAATGTATTTGCCCTGTAAATTCCCTCTGGGTATCCAGCAGGTTTATAATACATATGAGTTGCATAAGAATGTTCAGGTATATGCTCACCTAAAGCATCTAAGTATTTTTGTGGAGCATAATCGATTTTTTGACCATCAGGAGTAACAATCCTTATATCTCCTTCATAGATATCATGTATTCCATTCTTAGTCATCCCTACATAATATGTAGGAACGACTCCTACATTAGCGACTACATCCCAGTAATCTTCAACAACTTTTAACCCAATATCAACAGTTTTTTTAGTCCATTCGACTTGATCCTCAATTTGCTTTAAAAACAAATCACGTGCACTTTCATCCATAGGTTTTTTCATCCCGCCAACGATGGCGGAAATAGGATGAACAGATTTGCCTCCAATTTCAGCACATAATTTCTGCCCAAAATCCATCATTTTCAAAGCCATTGCACCCACATCAGGCATCTGGTTAATTACATGAACTACATTTCTTAATGCTGGATCTGCCATGGGTCCTAATAAGAAATCCGGAGCTGCTAATGCATAAAAGTGCAAAACGTGTGAACTATATTGTTTAGCATTTATTAATAATTTTCGGAGTTTCAACGCAGGTGTAGGAATTTCAACACCCCATGCATCTTCTACAGCTTTGGTGGGAGCTAGATGGTGAGGAATTGGGCAAATTCCACAGATTCTAGGAGTAATTCTGGGAATGTGTTCACAATAACGTCCTTCTAGAAATTTTTCAAAAAATCTTGTTGAAGTAATGTTAAATTGAACATCTTTTACTTTACCATCATCTCCTAAAACCAATCTCAATCCGCCATGTCCTTCTAACCGAGTTACGGGTTCTACATCTATTTCTTTTGTCATTTTTTTAAACTCCTCCTTTTCGTGAAGCTAGTGTAAATTTTTCAAAAGTTCCAACGTGATCCTTTACTTGAGATAAGATTTCCTCCTTAGTTAAACTCACATTAAAACCTTTAACAACAGTTTCTGCAAATCTCTCTGCTTGATTAACACCCCATTTAGTCTGACCATAACAGCCAGTGCATGGAGCATTAACCTTTATACATAAACCACCGCAGCCAGCTCTAGTAACAGGTCCCATACAGATATACCCTTGTTCAATAAGACAATCTTCCATATTAGGAAGTCCTTCATAATCTCTTTTTACCCTTGTCATTGTTGACTTACTACCAATTATTCTAGGACAAGTGTCACAAACAGTAGATATATCAGTGAAATCAGGATTATTACCTAAGAATCCCATTAGTTTAGATGCTATTTCTTCTGTATCTGGAGGTAAATTTGCTAATGGAGTTTCAGGAGAACCACGTTTCTTTATTTGTTTTAATATATCTCCTGCTAAATCAAAACCTGCCATTAATGGTAGTCCTAGAAATAAAGTTGAGAACTCTAACAATGTTTTTTTATCCCCTGATGATACAGATGTAAGATTGCTTACCATTCTACCCAGTTTTTCTGCTCGTGAATCAACCGTCTTTGCTGGGCCGAAACAACCAACACAAGGATTTCTATCACTAGTGCATTTTAAACTACAACCAATGCTAGTAACAGGCCCAAAGCAAACTTTTCCATCATCTAGCAAACACTCATTTTTTATCGTACAATCAGTACAAAATGCGAGATCATTCATTGGAAATGGTTTTTGTCCAAGTAGAAATTGTATTGCACTCACAATTTGTTCTGGTTTTGGAGGACAGCCTGCCATATAAGCATCTACATTAATGAATTCATCAACATTGATAATTTTATCTTGAAATTCTGGAACATGTTGGGTTGGGATTGTAGGTGTCTCATTTGTTGCAGATTCAACTTCTTTGAATTTTCGGCTTTTTAAGGTTTCAATATCCCATTGGTTTGCCAAACCTGCTACATTACCATAAGTCGCACAACTACCAAATGCGATAATCAAAGCACATTTTTCTCTCATCAATTTAACATTTTCTAAATCCTGTTTGGTTCGTATCGCACCTTCAATAAAACCTACTAAGATCGATCCTGCTTCCCTTGCTTTCAGCGACTCTTCTTTAAAATCAACTACAGCTGGCCAATATACAAATTCAAGTGCTGGAAGAACTGGCAACAAACCCAAATGAGCATTTACGAGGGATTGGTGACAGCCCCAACAGTCACTCAGTTGCATAAAAGCTACTTTCACTGCCATTTTTTCATCATTTTTATGGTTTTTCTTTTTCTTATAAATAAAGTATCTAATTCTTTTTTAAAAAAAGAATCAATGTTTTAGTTTATGCTGTATGTTATTAAAAAATTTCTGCTTAGGAAATTTCGGATTATAAATAAGTTTCAAATCTCAACTTTTTTAAAAACTGTAATTGCAGTAAAATTCTTATAATATATTGAAATTTTCAAAAGATAAGATCATAAAAGAGTAAATAGACCTTCAAAATGATCCACAACCATTACATTTACCATCGAGAAATGCAGCACATTTCTTACAAATATTTCCACAATTGCTTTCTTGACTCTCTTTGCTAAAAAGATTGAGAGGTAGGAACTTTGGAATAATAAGATCTGAGACAAAAATAGATGCCGAATGTAAAATTCCTTTTTTATTCGTTGGGCCACAATAATTTAGATATCTATGTAAAACATCCATATTTTGCCCAATTATACCTAGAATTAGGTTATATTGACCACTCACATGCGCTAATAGAAAAACTCTAGGGCAATCTTTATAGGCAGTAATAATATTCTGAACTTCCTCGAAATTACTCATTTCCATCAAAATAAAAACAGATTTGTAGTTAAGTGTATTAATATTAGTATTAGCTTGGACATTAAGAATCTCACTCTCTTCTAATTTCGAGATTCTTTTTGCAATACCTGTATGACTCATAGTTTCAGAACCAGATTTAAAAATTGTCTTCTCCAGATTAGTTAAACTCTCACGACCATTTTTAAATAGTGCTCTTAAAATTTGTTTATCAATACCATCTAATTGCATAATTTCTAAATTAGTAATGAACGGAATTGTTAAGAATATCATATTTTTAAATTTATAAAACTTGTTGTTTATAATTCATATGAAATATATAGAATTCTCGAATTGAACTACTATTTTGAAACGATTTGAGAAGAAATAAAATTATTAATTGAACACGTAATGACCTTTTTCCAATTTAATTTATTCTTTTATCAATTTCACTTTTAAAATTCTTATTTATTCAATAGACGACAGATCTAAACAACATTTCTCATAAGAATTTATATAATAGTTTTGATGTTTCAAATTGAAACTATTAGTCAAATATTGTAGTAGACTGAAACAAAATTATATCTGATGGTTGAGAGCATCCAAATACATTAAATATAAAGAGTTCTTTTTTTTATAGGAGTTTACTAATAAAATTATTATGTCATTAGATCAGATCGATAAACAAATTATTAATGCTTTGTTCAAGAATGGTCGGGAGAGTTTAAGTTCATTAAGTACAATGATTACGAAATCAAATCAAGATACGATGAGTCATGCAGGTATAGCGAAAAGAATTTCGAAATTAGAAGATTCTGGTATCCTAAAAATTCAAGGAAATATTAATGTGAAGAATTTAAATTATTACATCGCAATTATTTTAATGGAAATGACTAATTTCGAGGAAGTTCAGAAAATAATTGATGCTTATTCCGAATGTCCAAGAGTCTTCTTACTAGCTAATGTAAGTGGTCAATATAACTTAATTTTTGGAGTAGTAGGTAGAGATGTAGATGATTTACGTAGATACCTAAATTATTGCGGTCCAACAAATAAAAAAGGAATTTTACATTCAGCTTCTATTTTTGTCTCAAATCTTATTATTCCAAAGTTCCTACCTCTTGATCCTTTTAGCGGGAAAAGTGAAGAACACAGATGTGGGAATATTTGTAAGGCATGTGACGCTTTTCTTGATGGCAAATGTGGTGGGTGTGGAAATTTTTAAAATATGTTTTTAATCTTACTTCCTTTTTGATTAATAATTTATCAATTCATATTGAAACTATATTAGTTAAAATAGTCAGAAATTAAAACTAAACTAAGGATGTTTGTTTAAAATAACCACAATACGAAAGTATTAAAAAAAGGAAGCGATATTATTAAATCAATAAGTTTAGCAAATATTTTTTTGTTATCTGGAGAATTTCAATATGATTGTAAATGATATGTATTCAATACAGGATTACTCAAGTCATGAAAAATTATTATCTTTACCGCCCTCAAGTAAGTTTATTCTTTATCTACTAAAAAGGGGAGGCCCACTTACTCAAAAGGATATTATAAAAAAAACACTTCTTCCCAAGAGGACAGTAGTATATTCCTTAAGAAAACTGTATGAAGAAAATTTTATTAAGAAATTACCTGACAACAAAGATAAAAGAGTAAAATTTTATGAAATTCTTATTTAGAATTTTATATATATCTGTTTTAATGATAAATAAGACTAGATCTTTGCGAGTTCGTAATTTTCAATAATTTATAGCTCTTTAGTTTAAATACGGATAAATAAAAGCTAATTATATTTGGTAACTTTTTGCACAATTCAATAATATATATTAACAAGTTGTTATTAGCTTTCAAATTAAAATACAAATTTGTAGGAATTATTGGAAATCATTATTTACCTAGTTTCAGAATCAAACAAATAACTAAATATTGTTTGAAATTGAAACACCGAGGAGTTTGATGGTTTAAATTATCCAATTTAAGTAATGCTTATAAGAGAGTTTATTTTTTTAAATTTGAAACAAAATATTTAAAAAAAATTTAAATATAAATTTAAATCAAATATATAAAGGGTATATAATTTGAGAAAAACCAAAATTCTTTCTTTAATTATTTTTTCAACTATTCTATTTGGAACCATAGGTGGTGTTGTCGCTTATCAAGAATATATTTACCGATGGATAAACAATGGGGCAGGGGGAACTCATGGTGCCTGTCATGGGTCAGCAGATACCAAAGCGAGTGTAAATGGGACTTTAGTCATAACTGTAAATGAAACTGGCGATTTATCTCCAGGACAAGCCTTTAGCATAGAAGTGGATATCCTCAACTTTACAGAGGCTAATTTATCTCCATATGATGGTAGATTCACTTTAGGCGTTCCTGGTTATCAAGGTGACAATGCGAAATTTACTTCAGCACTTTCACACCAAACATTGAATAGAAGAGAACAAGTAGATTCATATGGGTCTTATAATCCAGGAGATACTGACAACGTATTTGAGCTTTTTGCCCCAAAAACAGCAGGAACATATGATCTTTACGCAGTTGCAATAGCAGCAGTGAATCAAACAGATAATGAACCTTATAATATTACTTATGTACAAGATTTTGTTCAGATTACGGTCGTAGGCACAACTGGGGGTGGTGGCACTATTTCTGGTGGACTCTTAGTAGTTATTGTTGGTAGTGTTTTTGCTATAACCACGATATTAGTCGTATCAATGAGAAAGAGAATTCGAAAAAAAGATCTTTAAAAAAATATACCTAATTTTTTTTTTTTATAATCTTAAATTTTAAATTTTAAAAAAAAATGTCTTAAATGTAAAATATTAACACGAAAAAATTGGTAATTAAAGAAATTTTATACTGTTTAAATTTAGATTATGAATTTGCAAAAATTGTTTAAAACAAACTTCTTATTAATTCTCTCAGTTGGCATGTTATTGGTTAATTTAACTCTTATAGTAATATTAACCTCCTTTAATTTGGTTATTTGGGGTAGTCCTAATAGATTGGTATATATAGTATTTTTTTACCACGTTTCGGGAGCATGGCTTGCTTATCTATCATTTGGTATTAGCATGTTATTTCATATCTTATTTTTGAAGAGACCAAACATAAAATGGAATCAATTAGGAACAAATAGTATTATTGTTGGTGTATTCTTTACAGCATTTACACTAATAACTGGATCATTATGGTATAATGCAACTTCAGGGGATTACAATAATATTTTTTGGCAGTGGAGTGATGGGAGACAAACTATGACATTAGTGTTGCTTATTTCTTATATAGCGTATTTAATATTCAGAAGTATGGTTGAGGATAAAGAAAAAAAAGCAAAATTATCATCAGTTTTAGGAATTGTTTTATTTCCAACGGTTCCTTTAAGTTATTTTTCCGCAATAATTTTTACAAGTTTGCATCCCCTAATTAATCCGACACCAGGAGAACCTGGCAATATTTATTGGGATCCAGTGAAATTGTTTATGTTGCTTTTTAATTTAATTGCTATAACGATCCTATATTTCTATGTAATCCAAAAGTTACAAGAGTTAGATAGGAAAAAAGAAAAGTTAGATGAAATAATACAAAAGAAGATGGTGGAAGTGTAAATCTATGCTATTACAATATTTTTATCCAGACTTAATTACAATAACTACTAGTTATATATTATTTTGGGCAGTTATTATTATACTAATCTTATATCCCAAGCTTAAATTAAAAAAAGTGTTAAAAAGAATCAAAAGTTTGGAGAAAAATCTGAAAGAATAAGTGAATTAGATGAAAAGATCAAAAATTATCGCCATCGCGGGTATATCAATCTCTGTTATTGTTATAATTGTACTGCTTACAACAACATCTCGACCTTACCTTAAGGTTTCACAGGTTGTTACAAATCCATCTAAATATGATAATAAACAAGTTCAAGTTATTGGAATCGTACAGGGTTTTGGAGGTAGTGATTTTAACTTGACCGAGGAAGGATATATCATTTCTATCGATTTAAATGGGTTAACACCACCAACTGACTTAGAAAATGGGATTAGGGTTGTTGTAATAGGAGTATTCAGCTCATCGTTAGTAATAACTGCGAACCAGATCCTTACCCAATGTAGTTAGTTTTTTAGTCATATAAAAGGGTTTCAGAGGTCAAGGAGATAATTGAGCTCATTAATATGATATGTGCTGTAAAGAATATTATCTCATAATATAGACTTGTAATTACTTCTCCTTCTAAAATTTTTATATTGATTGATACTATTGGTGTAATAATTGGTAAAATTAGAGGAAATAATAAAATCGGTAAAACAAAAGATTTATTTTTTACATACATCGAAAAAGCAGAAACTAAACTTCCACATATTGACAAATCTAAAGTAGGTAATAATACACCTAATCCAATGTATAGGATCAATTGATTTAAGTTAAAGCTACTTATAGATGGCGCAGA
>JBHLOF010000198.1:0-2625 GCA_048940805.1 Promethearchaeota archaeon | reverse complement strand
AAGACGATGATAAGTTTCCATTCTATATTTTTGTTAATATCTGAGAAGCTATAATTTTTAGAATGAATAAGAATAAGGATACCTGCTGAGATAATGGCAACAAGGGCAGGACTAAATCCAATGATCATAAGAGAAAAGGTTGCTATAATAATACCAATTGTTGTTATAAAATATTTTTTATTCTGGATTGCAATATTTGGGTTTAGTATTGACAGAAGTAGTTGTTTATTTTCTTCGCTTGGTGATTCCTCCTTTTTAATTATAAATCGATCTATCAAGAATATAGTAGAAAATAGGGTAATTAGGAATAAAATACCCATATTAGCAAGGTATTCACCGAATCCCCACTTAAATTCAGATCCAATCACTAGATTCTTTAAACTCGAGATAGGTGTAAGTATGGCACCGATATTTATAGTGATTGTCATACCCATCATGTAAGTACCTGCCCGTATTTTTAATACACTGCACGTTCGGAAGATTAAGGGAACTAATATTAATGAGAGCGTTAAATCCTCAATGAATGCAACTAACGTTCCTGTGAATATACAGATCATATAAAAAAACAACCGGTTATTCCCTTTCGTAAGATGAATCAATCTGATCGTAATATAATCTAAAACTCCATCATTCGTGGCAAAATAAATAATAATCTGCATCGCAAAGATAAATACGAGTGTGCTAAAGTTGATAAATCCCACAATTTCTCCCTGGGTAACACCAAGAAAAAGCATTAAGATAACAGCAATAGCCCCTATAATCAATCCAATCGGGAAATGATCGATCTTCTCAATTGAAAAAGAAATCATTAGAATTGAAAACAGAATTAGGATGACAATTATTGCGGGTAAATTCATGGTTAGTCTATCAATAAGCTATAGTGTATAATCTTTAATAAAATAGAATCTAGAATTTTTTATTTAAGTCATTAGTAATTGACTTATAACATAAGTTATCCACAATCCTGGTTTTTTAGGTTTATCAAAATCAATCCAACCCGATTTCATATAAGAAGTGTCCGCTTGCCAATATCCATCTGAACGTTGTTTTTTTCGCAAGATATCTAAAGCATTATTACAATGAATATCTTTAAGTAAACCGTGTTCCTTAAGTAGCGATAGAATTTCGATAATATTTGATTTATAAGTATAAGGATAAAAATTTAGGATAATAGAGTTTTCTATAGGTCTTTTTGTTGATAACCTCTTATATACTTCATGCTTAAGTATATAATCTAACCCTAGATTGAGCTTATTTTCAAGCTGTTTTGAGGATCCGAATCTTTTTTTGTATTCCGTAAGAGTTATCATTGATTTTACTATTCCATAATAACAGGGAACATCCTTCATACACCCACCAAATCTAGTATAAAGATCTATGCCTGACCATTTGCGTTCTTTTCCTCTTTCAACTTCTTGATATGTTAGTATCCAATGAATTCCAGCATCAATTTTTTCTTTCTCCTCAAAGTTCATCTTCAAAAGGATTGTAGTAATTAGCGCGTTATGACATGCAAGTAGATGATCTTTTTTTCCCTCTAAGGAGAACCCTTCTTTTATATATGATTTATCAACCAGGAGTTTCAGCCAACTTTGAACCTTTTCTAAGGTATAGGTATAAGGAATTTCACAAAGTTCTAGTAAACGCCACATATAATTTCGTAGTCCCGCAAAAGTATTAGATCTACGTTCTGGTGTCGTTATAAGTTTTTTAATTAGTTCAGATTCCTCTAACATAGTCTGAACTTTATTCTTGGAAAGGTCTTCACCTTTATCATAAGCCTTTTTGAGTATTAAGGCGGAGTCTTCATTCATAGCATTTAACATAATTAAATAACTGATTGAACACCGATTTTAATCTATTTGATTTCAATTTTTTAAAGAATCTTCAAATTCTAAACGCCCATTCTCCATTCCGCATTACTGGTTCTGCAGTTCCATCTTCTTCTATCCCATCTACATTCATATCTTTAGAACCAATCATAAAATCAATATGGATAATACTCTCATTACCTCCAGCAGTTTGAAATTCCTCATCATTTAAAGAATCTCCGTTTTTCAATGAACTTCGGAATCCACCACCTATCGCAATATGACTTGAAGCATTTTCATCAATTATTATATTATAAAATAGCAGTCCTGTTTTGGATATGGGTGAACTACAGGGGACTAATGCAATTTCTCCAAGTCTTCGAGCGCCTTCATCGAGTTCGATAGTTTTCTTTATCACTTCATCTCCAATTATAGCACTTACTTTCACTATTTTACCTTCAGAAAAACGAAATGTTATGTCTTCAACAAGGTTTCCTTGTATAAGAATGGGTCTAGTAGTTTTTACCACACCATCAACCTGTCCTTTATGCGGAAGCGTAAAAATCTCTTCAGTTGGCAAATTTGGTATGAATTCAATACCATTCTTTGAAACTACACTCCCACCATTCCAGATATGATCCTTCGGCAAACCAATAGTAAGGTTTGTTTCTGGAGAAGTTAGTTTTAATGCTTTAAACTGCTTCTGATTTAGATAATTGCACCGTTTATGTAGGTTATTTTTATGAGTTTGCCATGCTGAGATTGGATCCTCCTCATCTATCCGGCAAATTTTAAAAATTATTTCCCATAACTT
>JBHLOF010000197.1:0-2665 GCA_048940805.1 Promethearchaeota archaeon | reverse complement strand
ATAGTCATGTGGAATTTTATCTTTAGGCCAACGTGCCATAACAAGAGGATAATTACCTCCTTGGACCATCACAGTGTTGTGAGAGATACCAAATTCCTGCTTGGCAACTTCCAGTGTCAAATCTTGCATGTCGTAAGGGTTGTCCATACCCCAAACTACAACCGTTTTATAGTCCGCTAAGCAGCGTAATGCATACTTATTTTCGGATGGGGGTATATCTTAACCGCAGCCTTAGTAATTACTCCGAATGAGCCCTGTGAGCCCATTAAAAAGCTCCACATGTCTGGACCAATCCCATATTTATAGAATGGCTTCGCAAATGGGAGTGCCCATGAACCAGTTCTAACCACGTCTCCATTTGGAAAAACTACCTCTCCACACATAAAATTGTCCCCTTGTGGTCCAACCGAGCTAGTATATAATGAGAATCCACGGTCAATCGCGTCCCCCATTACTGTTGCCGCAGGAGGAGCACCATCAGGAATTGGAGGTGCCCAATCGGGATGATTCTTATGCATGTAAGCCCACAGAGCTCCATTGGTAACTCCGGGTTCTATAATCGCGTATCGGTTCTCTTCATCAATCTCAATGATCCGGTTCATTCTGCTGAGATCAAGCATTACACCACCAGGTTTAATAGTTGGACACGCAAATCCACCTGAAAGACCAGCAGAAACGGGAGACACGGCAATTTTTTCAGCACTACAGTACATTAATATTTTTCTAATCTCTTCCACGTATTTTGGTCGAATAACGATATCAGGTATTTGAGATTCAAGTCCCATTACTGATTTTGCTAGGTAAGATGCGGTAATTGCTTTATTGTTAGTAGCGTATTCTTTACCTACAATGCCTATCATGTCTTAACGCGAAATGCATATAACATGTCATGGCATCGAGGTCTTTTTCGTCTGGTAATTTATAACTCATCTGTATATTTCACCTATGCATTTAATATTTTTTGTTTTTTTTTAATATCACTTTGTAAAATTTAATTCTAGATACTTGAGAAAATACTCTGTAAAATTTTAAACTTACTCAAAAGTTTGATAATAAATTCTATTCTTTGATGTTTTAAATATATTGGAAAATAATCTAATTTGTTGATAAATATATATCTGCTATAAACTGTGATAACAGTTAATTATACTTTATTACTAAATTATGCTGGATCCAGAGTTAAAAAAAAAAATTAAAGCAGAAAAACAAATAAATGAATTGTTAGTTGAATTACAAAGGATCTCTATAAAGATCAGTGAGGCTCCGTTGGAAGATCTCGATAAAAAGATATTTACAGAGTTTTTGGAAAGAGCTTATTATTCTAGGGATGTTCTAAGAGAAGAACTCGCGAAATACCACCAAAAATATTAGCTATACTGTCAAGTTTTCAAATGACGGTTGGAAGAGGGTACCAAGCAATTAGATAAAATAATCCAGAAGCGATAGTTAACAAGCGAGGGGATTCTTCGATTGGGATTTTTTTCTTTGAATGAAATGGATTTAAAAGAAATGTTCCGTCCATAGTCTTTAAAGCAGATACATTTTCTATCAAAAATTTGATGGAATTTGAAGTTTTAAAATGCAACCATTTCTCAGGAACGGTGTACGATTCTATATATTCACCAGTTAGTATTATAACATCTTTATTGTTCAATGTGTTAACCTTTTTTCTTTCCAGAACCTCGTCAATGAGTTCTGTGGAATAAAATTCCTCGGTTGCAAATATGCTATTATGTATGCCTCTCTGTAACTCTAAATAAGGAGATCTCATGACAGATAATAACATTTCAACATGTTGACCTTTATAGCTTTGAAGATAATAGTCTAAATTCTTAATAGTAATCTCTAAACCGCTTTGAAGGTATCCAGTTATCAATGTGTAATCCGATCCATAATTATCGAATTTTCTAATAATATCTGAGATAAGCACCTTCATTATAATAAAAAAAAGAATAAACTTTTATAAATTTAAGGAAGGAATGATATTTCTAAGTACTGCGTAATACAGGGTATGCAGTAATAATGCAACGGTCATCTACAACAACAACATGCATATAATGTCTACCAAACCTATAGACATAAACTATAGATCCTGGAAAGCGCCCAGAATATGTTCTAACGGTTTGATACCTTGATAATGCTCGAAGGATAAAACGTGCAATACTCTCCTCACCATATACTCCTAAAGCTTTGGCAAAATGGTCAAAATGACCATCAATTATATGTTTAAATCCTCTTAATGAAGTACCCCAATCTAACCAAACAACCCTATTATCCTCACGAGCGCGAGTAAGACCGATCAATTCGGGTTCATTAATATCAAAACCTCGAGCTATTAATTCTTCAATTAAATCCCATGAATAATAATAAAACTAGTTGAATTAGAAATTTCCTTGTCCCATTTTTATTATATTTTGAATTGTCATACTAAACTTTATCCCATAATTACCTATTCTTTCTGATTGGCACTCTATCTATTGTAGCAATCTTTATGACCAAAAAAGTAAAGAAATTCTAAAATCTAATCTAAATCTTTATTTTAACTAATTTTTTAAAGGAATTCTCATTGAAATCAGACGCTGAATTTACCTTTCCATTCAAATTTACAAATATGTAAAATTTAAATGTTATCAAAATAACCTAATACTCACATCAAAATCTAATT
>JBHLOF010000022.1:0-44484 GCA_048940805.1 Promethearchaeota archaeon | reverse complement strand
GAAGGAATGCGAACAAGGCTGGAGGCTTTTGTTGATCTAATGGAATCAAGACGTAAGCACAAATTAAGTATCGAAAACATTTCGCTTCAAGAACATAATAAGAATTTTTATAAATCAAATGGATCACACTTCTTTCAGGAATGTGTTCAATTAATTCAAACATAATATTTGTGAAATAAATGGTTGAAGCAACAGATAAAGCTGTAAAAGATGATGAAAAGCAAGATGCCTTTTTAGGAATAGATATAGGGAGTGTTACATGTAAGTTTGTATTAATGGATATGGACGGTGAACTCCTTACCAGTGTTTTTTTACGAAACAGAGGATCCCCGATTGAATCCGCTAAGGCAGGTATGGAAGATTTAAGAAAAAAAGTTGAAGAAAGTGAAGAATTACAAGAATATGAAATTCGTTCTTGCGGAACTACTGGTTCTGCGAGATATTTAACGAAAGCCATTGTTGGTGGCGATCTTGCTAAGACTGAAATAATTGCTCACGCTGTTGCGGCTCAAGCATTGTATCCTGATGTTCGAACCATCTTGGAAATAGGAGGTCAAGATTCCAAAATCATAATTCTTCGCGACGGTATTATCGTAGATTTTGCAATGAATTCTATATGCGCAGCAGGTACAGGTTCATTTCTTGACCATCAAGCTACAAGGCTTGGCATCCCGATTGAGGAATTTGGTAGCTATGCTGTAAAGTCTAAGAATCCAGTAAGTATAGCAGGCAGATGCACTGTATTTGCTGAATCAGACATGATACATAAACAAAATGCGGGATATTCCAAGGAAGATATCATAGCGGGGTTATGTGATTCACTAGTTAGAAATTACATGAATAACTTATCAAAAGGAAAGGAGTTAGCAGAGCCAGTTGTATTTCAAGGAGGTGTATCTTATAATAAAGGAATTGTTCAAGCTTTTCAAAGACATTTGGGCTGTGAAGTGATTGTTCCTAAATATAATGTATTAATGGGAGCATTAGGTATGGCGATTCTTGTAAGAGATTATTATTTAGACCATCAGAAAGAGACTCTATTTCGCGGTCTTCATGTAGGAGATATGGAATTTAAAACATCAGCATTTCCATGTGGAGACTGTCCCAATAACTGTGAAATAGTACAAGTCAAAATGCCTCAGGATGAAAACAAAGTCATTGCTCGTTGGGGTAGTAGATGTGGAAAATGGGAGGTGTTTTAGAACGTGGCAGAATTTTTAAAACAATTAAAAGATTTAGGAGAGGAATTTTTAGAAACATTAAGACACAAAACTAAACTAAGTACTATATTTGATCTATACACCGAAAAAGTCATTCCATCATTTGTATCTGAAAAAGAATTGAAAGAATATTATGAAAAAAGAATGGAAGAAGTTAACGATTTTATCGATAAGTTATAAAAGGATAATAGGTGAAATTATAATATGGTTGAAGAACAAGTTGTTTCAGAAGATCAAAATAAGGTTAATCCAAAAGTTATAGCTACTGATGTACTTTATGGTGCAGTAAAAGGATTAAGTGGTTTATTTTTTAAAGCGTTTATGAATTTACAAGTTGAGGGTAAAGAGAATATACCAATTAGAGGAAAAGCCATTGTAACCACTGTTGCACATGATATTATTAGAGATATGTTAATCCTTAGCCAAGCCACCGGTCGTAAAATACATTTTATGATTGATCCGAAGATGATGAAGCATCAAATTTTGGGTCCAGTATTAAAGAGTTTGGGGATGATTAAAGGCACTGAAAGTAAAGAGGACCAAGAACCAATTCAAAAATTATTTGAGATTCTAAACGAGAGAGGTGACCTTGTTGGTATGACTCCTGAGGGTAAGCGAGATCGAGAAATGCAAATAAAACAAATGGCTGCTATAATCAAATTCGCTATAACAACCGATTCACCAATTATACCAATAGCGATCGCCATGGAGAAAGCTAAAATCTTAAACATGTTTAAGGGAGATGCAATTAAGATAAAAGTTGGAACTCCATTACGTATTGAAAAAAGATTAAATCGTGATAAGTATCGCGATGAACGATATGAACTCGCAGAAGACATAATCAACATCATTGAAAAACTGGGTGAAACTCCCGAAATTGAAGAATTTGATTAAAAAAAGTAACTAGAAAAAAGATATTCTTTTTCTTTTAAAATTAGTTTTTGCAGAATCAGGACAATCTCAAATTGTCTAATTAAATTTTATCTATAAAATATGTACTATCATTTTAACCTACGATTTTCGTTCCAATGGATAAAGATCTGAAATTTAAATTCTTTTCCTTTGTATTCACCATCGCTTATTGCAGAAAATACAAAACCATTATGTTTATGCCAATATACTGAAGCCTTATTAAAAATTGGTTTTTCTACTATGAACGCAACGATGGGTGTACTAATTATTAAAATAACTTCTTGAAAAATTAAAGTTCCTATACCTTTTCGTTTATATTCTGGTAAAATACTTATCTGATCCAAGTATGCAAATTCTGTACTTTCATTAAGGAGTAAATCGTTTGTTTTTTCATTTTCGAAAGAAAGATTTCCAATAACATCACGAACCTTAACAATATTGTATTTTTTTTTATGTATGCTTAAAAATCCAATAATATCTCCCATTTTATTTTTCGCTATATAAATATCGATATCTGGATCTTTAATGAGATTCTTGTAATAATCAATATCAACCTCTTTTCGCAAGAAGCCTTGTTCTTCCAATTTTCTTCTTTTCTCAGCTGAGATATCATCAACATCTCTTATTTCTATTAGATTTTGTTTAAGAGCATTAAGAATCCCCTCGGCATCTTCCTCATCCGCAATTTTTACAGTGTGCTTCAATTCTAAAACATAAAAAGAAATTATTACATCATATTAAAATTATAGAGATTTTTTTGCTAATATCATTTCCTTTATTTCAATAATTATTGTTTTTGAAAAATATCAAAATCTAGATCTTAACCTATTAAGGAATAAAAAAAAGTTAGAGTTATATTTAGCGGAGTGACCAACCACATTGAGTACAAAATTTGGAGTCTACTTCTAAGGAAGCTCCACAATTTCTACACAATCTTTCTCCTTCAAATTCCTTTGATGTAATATCAGGTTTTTTTTCAAGCCAATCTTTATAATGAATCCAACGTGAAGAATTCTCAGGTCTAAAAATAATTCCTGTTACTCCTTCATTCTTCACGTATTGGTCAGTTAAAAATTCAGGATGTTTATATCGTTTATTTACTCTTCTTATCACAACAGATAATACGAGTATAATGAAAATATAATAATAAACATAGCTTGAAAAAAAGAGCAGAATTGAAACGAAAAAAATTACTAAAGAAATATATCGCAATATTCTTCTCTGTGCAACTATACTAGCCCATTTCTCAAAATCGGGTGAACATCTTACACATAAAGGAATTATACTTGCTTTGTCGTAATCTTCTCTAATACGTCCTAATATAGTAGTAGGTATCACTAACCCTGGTTGTTGTCCTAATACATTTTGTGGTCGTTTAAAATGCCATGTATATCTATCTTTTTTAAGGTTGTCTTTAGCTCCGCATTTAATACATTTTAATTTATCTGGGTAAGAAGAAAGTAGTTCATTATATTCTGCTATTGAAGTTTGGAATGGTTTAAGAGCTTTTTTTTTCATATGTCGATAGATTGGATAAAATTGAGCAGCAAATATAATAATAATTGCGATGATTGGAAGAGATATACCAAAATAAAAGCCTTCATAACCATACATAAAATAATCTCCGAATAATGTTATTGATAACCAAAAAAATAAGATAAAAAGACCAATTATCTCAACAAACAAAAGCCATGCTATAAATCCGCCAAACCCTGCTAAAATACCAATTTTTCTCCCAGAAGGAATTGAACTCATTTAAAACACTTTACTACAATTTGAAAGTTATTTAAAAATTTTTGTCTTGAATATAGATTTTCTTTTTTTCTATAAAAATCTTCCCTCATTATTAATACTGCTTCGGATTCATTTATAAAATTTAAATACTATTTGAAACCAATATTTATTGTTAGACAAAATTACTAAAAATTAAGAACAAAAATTCAGATAATGTCAAATGAATCTATAAAGGAATGGGCTGCGGGATCTATTTGTCTTGCGGTGTTAGCTTCGTTAGGTATTTCCTTTTTGTTTCAAATACCTATAGGATCTGCCGTTTATTTTGGGTTAATAATAGGGTTTTTTATATTCTTTGGTGTGTTGTGGATTATTTTGGGAGTTAGGAGCAATAAGAAAAAAGCGGAGAAAAAAGCAAAAGAATTAGTAGAAGAGAAGGTAAAACAATTGCATTTCGTTGATAATCAATTGAATATTGCACAAGAAAGAGAAGTTGGTCTAAAAATGCTAGAAAATAGAGTAAATGAAGAATTGAATTATATTTATGTTCTATTAAAGGAGAGGAAGCTTAAAGAAGCTCAAACAAAATTGTTTAATTGCAGAAGAATTGCGATTAAAAACAAATTCCAATATATTCTCCCAAAAATAGAACAATTAAAATTACAACTACAGCAACTTCAAGTAACTCAAAAGAGAGAAAACACAACATTAATTAAAAAGAAAGTGTTAGAATTGGGAACTAATGTAGACAGATTATTTATTTCTGATATTTTAAATGCAACAGATATTGATGATGAAGAATTAGCAATCAATGTTATTAATGAAATGATTGAAAATAAGGAAATTCATGCCGAATATTTTTCAGTCTCAAAGTCAATTGCCTTTGATCTTCAAGCAAACATCGAAGAAATTGATAAGTTGATGGAAGTTTACAGAGAATGGGAAGAAGGAGGAGTTGAGAAGAAGAAATTCTAATAAAATGAGAAAAATAATAGTCTAATTTATGAAACTTAAACAAGATCCCTATAGTAAAAAATTACGGAAAAGAGTGATAATATTAGATTTATCTGTGTTTATTATCCTCGCAATCAGCATTCTCACAATCCCATTGATCATTATTGGGATTAATATTTCTTCTTGGAAATACTCAGTAAATGGTTGGGTAACTAGAATCTCAATTTCTTCAGATGGCCAGTATTTTGTTGTGGGAGGAGAAAATGGAAATGTTTACCTTTTTCAAAGCCCGAATTCTATTCCGAAATGGACATACAAGCTTGATGGTGAAATTAATTCTGTAGCGATTTCTTCTGATGGTAATTATATAGTGGTTGGGAGTTCCAATACAAAGGTTTACTTATTCAATAGGTCCATTTCTCAACCCATTTGGAATTATTCAACGGGTTCAGCTGTAAATTCTGTTGCGATCTCCTCAAATGGTACATATATAGCAGCAGGGAGTTATTACGATAGGTTATATTATTTTCATTATTCTTCTTCATCTCCAATTTGGAGTCATCTCCCGAGCGGAGGAGAACATAGGATTTCTTCAGTTTGTATTTCTGAGGATGGAAAATATATCGCATGTGGGATTAATTATAATTTCGCAGATTGCTATATAAGATTCTTTGAAAATTCTTCATCTACTCCCTTATGGAGTCATAATGTTGGTTTTGATGATTATATTAGGGTTGTAGACATTTCTGCTGATGGTCAGTATATCGTAGGAGGAGGAATTGACCAGAAACTAACGTTATTACACAGATCTAGTTCAACTCCCGTGTGGGTTTACGATTTAAATTATTATCACGTCATTGACATTGATATTTCTGCAGATGGAGAATATATTGTATTGAATGGTCAAGATCGAAATACATATCTATTTCATAGATCGAGTCAAATTCCAATATGGACATATTATAATGGTATTGGAGAAGTGGCGATTTCTGATGATGGCTCGTATATAGCCTTATCAACATATCCTAACTTACTTTTATTTCATAAATCAAGTCCATCTCCCCTTTGGCAAACTGAATATTATGGTGAGGTGTGCCTTTCATCTAATGGGTCGATTTTGATAGTAGGAAATTCTGAGGGAAGTATCTTTTTTATTGACACACAAGATCCTCTTATATTTGAGGACAAAATAATGCCTTTTATAATAGCATTTGTAGTGTCAACAATTTCATTACTAGTACTCAGTTTTATTGGAGTTCGTCAATTGAAAAAGACCAAGCCTAGACGCGATAAAAAACGATCGCTAGAAAATAAAATTATGACTAACTTGAATCTAATTGAAAAATGGATTGAGGAAAATAAGATGCAAGAAGTTATCGATAAAATTGAGGAATGTAAAGCAATTCTAAAAACAGAAGAAAATCAAAAGTTAAATGAGATATTTCAAACTAGACTGCAAAACTTGAATCAAACGATAACCAATTTTAATATTGCTCTTATTAAAAAGAAATTATTAAACCTTTCTACACGGTATTCACAAATCACTATACCAGAAGTTATAGAGAAATATAATTTGAAAGATGAGGATTTAATAAAAAAAGCTCTTTTAGAAATGATAAAAAACAAAGAAATTTATGCCGATTATGTTCCTAATAGAAAGACAATTATTTTTCAATTAGAAACTAATTTGGATGAAATAGACGAATTGATGGAGATATATAAAAAATGGGAGGAAAGAAACTTGGGAAAAAAAATTTAAAAGAAATGAGATGATTAACTTAAAATTTTGGATTAACTCGTTATTGGTTCTCCACATTCCTTACAGAATTTATATGACCTATCAATTTTGGTACCACATTGAGGACAATATTCATGTCTGGGCTCTACATCACTACTAGAAGACAAACTTCTAAAGTCTCGTTCAATTTCCTCAACTGAGGTCTCTCTTAGAGTATTATTAATCCATTCTGTATAAGGTATCCAATCCATAGTATTCAAAGGTTTAACATGCACCTCTTTAGCGATAAATTTTATCGTATGTTTAGGATTATTTTCCATTTTCTTTGCCTTTCGTGATATTAATATAGCATGAGCCAAGCATATACCTAAAGGTATTAAAAAGATTGGTAATACTTGAAATAAGGGGCTAACTCCCGAAGCATCAGGACCCGTAATAAATCCTAAAAGTACAAGTAAGACCATTAATAATGCATAACAACCGGCGCCCCTTTTACTCCACCTATTTTTACTAGCAAATTTCTCCCACTCCTTGAATTCAAGATTACATTTTGAACAAATTGGTACTTTAACTCTCGCGATTGTATTTAAAAACGTAGTACTGCGTCTAGATCGTGATACCACTTCACTATTAACTATCTGAGAGACTTCATGAGGCACCAATCGTTCCCGAGAACCACACCTTACACATTTTAATTGTTCAAATAGGCCTTCATAATTTCTCGTAATAATTTCACCTAATTTTTGTCTTTATCAAAATTAAATTTTAATATTATTTATTGCACTAATTCCATTTAAAAACATTTCGTAGAATGTGAAAATTATTAGTTTTTCATAGCCCATCCACATTGCGTGCTTGATTTCTTTTAAAAACTCTATAATTTTCGTGATAGAAAATTTTTCGAAGAAATTTAAGATTTATAAATAAATTTTGGTTAAATATAATTGAGACAAAAAAGTTTTGTATGTTAAAAAAACAGGTATTCATCTTGAACAGACAAAAAGGCTATCTAATTTTATCTTTCATAATTTTTATGTCAATTCTCGGAATAACTAGTAATTACATTAATGTTTCTTATTACTCTCAGATCTTCAATTTTGATAACCTTGAGATATCCGATAGTATAGCTATTTATTCACCTACAGATAGTACGGTAATTGATTTAAGAATTAATACACAACTCACGGTGGAATGGTCTTCTGGTGTTGCCGCTGCCTGTAAAATCTATCTATTCGATTTTTCAACAGAAGTTGAATTTCTTGGTACTTTCATGAACATGGGGAAAACTCACCCAGGTTATATCAATTCCAACACAGTAAGTCTTTCATCTGATCATTCTCCTGGTGAGCATTATTGTATTAAATTAGAAGATATTAATGATATTTTTAATTATGATTATAGTGCTTTCTTTACAATCCTTAATGATGCAACAGAACCACCTCCAGAAGAAGACCCTCCGCCATATGATCCCAGTGATACCTTAGATAATAATATGTTTATAATTTTAATGGTTTTGTCAATAGGAGGGCCAATAGGAATAGCTCTAGCTGTTCTTATTACAAAATTTAGCATTAAAAGATCAACAAATAGAGAACCAAAAATTAAGAAGACTTCTCTAAAAGTTTACAAAAATCACATAAATAGTACAACAAATGAAATCTATGACTTAATAAATCAAGAGAAACTAGAACAAGCCTCCAATAAACTTGATGAGTTACACAAAATCATCAATGAAGAGAATAATTCAAAACTAACTCAGATTTACAATGAAAGGATCACTCATATAAAACCTTTTATCGACAATCACAAAATCCGGAAAATTAAAAAAGTAGTATTAGACTTAGGGACTAAGGTTTCGCTTTTAGAAATTGGAGAAATTGTTGAAAGAACTAATGTACACAATACAGAACTTATTGAGAATGTCATTAGGGATATGATCAATAATTCAGAGATATACGCAGAATATAATGGGAGTGTTAAAACCGTGTTCTTTGATCTAAAAGAAAATACAGACGCGATCGATAAGTTAATGAAGACCTATAGAAATTGGGAGAAATCTAAATTCGCTAAGAAAATATAATTTTTTGGATAAATAATTTTCGTCGACGTTTCCATTTAGGAACTTCATTATAGCTCTCACCTTCGAATCCAGCATTTTTAAGTAGAGGAGGATAATCACTTACACGATTTGGAAAATGAACTTCCTCATTAATTATTATTAGGAGGGAGTTTCTTCGCAAGATCCTATATATTTGATGGATTGCTGATAGCATTATTTGGGGTACCTGTATAAGTTGTAGAGCGTCTATACTAAATTCTCAAAAACCAATATTTTTAAATTCTTAACATGATTAGGAATAGTTAAAACTTTTTTGGGATAGGTATGGTATATTCAACACAAGAGGAAGAATACACATTTAAAGTAACTCTTGTATTCTGGAAATTTTATGAATTAGGTCTTTATTTTGAACTCCCAGAAGTACGTAATTTCCTGGAACAAGAAGGATCGTTGAAATTATACGATGATTATAGATTTAAAATTGCACAACCAGATGGAACTAAACTAAGTCAACCATTAAAATGGATCTCAAGTCAATCTCAGAATTTTGCTCCAGTATGCTTTAAAATTGAAGAATCAGATAGGTTTTCTTGTGCTACAGCTCCACATATAGTAGGAAAGATTCGATTAGAAGGGCATATTCATTATGGATCAGTATTAATCATTCATTGCGAATTAATTTTTGATAATTATCATACAATTGAAGATTTCATTGAAATTTCTCAACCTGCTAATATAATTCTTCAAAATACTGGAAGAGTAATAATTGAAAAATTTGATGAGATATATGATAAGATAATTAATCTTTTGAAAAAAGGAAATTATCCAGATAAAGCAAAGTTAGAATCATCCTTAGAACCTTGGCATCACACATGGATAATATGGGATGCCAAACCGGATTTTAGTAGAGCCGACTATAGATTTATTGGCAATGAAATCGGAAAGAATGCTCGATATTCAATTGGATTGACACTACGGACAGATAAATACCGTGAGTTAGATCCAGCGGCGTATAGAGATCAAATTAATCTTAAAAACCTTTCTCCCTACACTGATGAATTTGTAATGATAACTCATGCTGGGAATGTAATTATTCCTGGACCAGGACTTTTAGATCCTCATACAATGAAAAATTTCTTAATTGACACACTGTTTGGACCAGAAGTAGGCAATGTACAAAGATATTTGATTTTGATGCACATGGAGAATATATTGGTTGTTGCTGAGAAATTTGATAGAATTATTTCGGAAACTAGAGCTATGGAGGAAAACTTGACTTTAAATGATAAAATAGATCGATTAGAAGAATTGGAAACTGAACTTAATAGGATTATACTTGAATTGAATAAAGATGTAATTGTCTCTAAAATTACAAGGTTATTGTTTACAAGCACTTTTAAAACTAGTATGTTTAATGAACAAATCGATAAATTAGATGGATTTACTTTTTCAAAAGCAACTGATGAGGTTATAGTGAGAATTAGAAAAACTTTA
This sequence comes from Promethearchaeota archaeon, assembly GCA_048940805.1. Lineage (GTDB taxonomy): Archaea > Asgardarchaeota > Lokiarchaeia > Sigyniarchaeales > SOKP01 > Loki-b32. The sequence continues at coordinate 34,373 of JBHLOF010000022.1, read as the reverse complement.
AACAGGCAACGGAATACGCTTAATACAAAATCTGCTGCGATTGAAAATAAATTCCTTGCGATCCTAAATTATCTTGCAGTATTCGAAATCGCAATTTTGGTTATTTCTTTAGCCTTGGGAGATTTAATAGGGCAAGGATTTTCCCCAGTTGTTGGAGTTATTCAAATAACGATAGCTTTGTTAGTCGTCATTTTCGCATTTCTAATTTATAGATGGCAATCGAAGAAATTATAATAATTATTTTCAATAATGAGATTTTTTTAACTTATCATTAATATTTTTCATTAGGATAAAAAAAAAAAGAAAAACAAAAATTAATATCTTGTTCTTGTTGCTTGAACTCGAATTTTAGCTTTAGTGTTTTCATCAGGGTCTTGTACAATTAAGTATTGAGTTTGTTGAGGTAGTTTTATTTCAATATCTTGTTCCGCAACAGTCTGATCTTTTTTCAAGTGATCCATTTCTCTTATTATTACTTTCACGTGTTCAGTAACTTCTTCTCCTGTGCGGACTGTCTTGAATTGACTCCACAATGATAAATCAGCTTTACTTGTAAATGATTGATTTTTTTGTAATTTAATGACCCCTTTATTAGGGAATCGTGCTTTGAAGGTTTTAGGTCCATCTAACTTAAAATAAAATTCTCCTACTCTTCCAAAGGAATCATAATCCTTTCTAGTTTTAAGACTCATCAAATCAATACTGATTAAAAATCGTTCTTTTTCTTCCCCAACATTATCTTGAGAAAAAGTTTCTCCTTTGGCGTGAGTTTTTTTACCCTTAACATAAATTCTTCGTGCGATAATCAAACACCTTAAGTTCTAAATTGAAATTTAGATTTAAATCTAGAATAAATCATGCCTTTATATGTCTTTTTGTTAATAGTATGAGAAGATTTATTCTTATTGTTAAAAACTAATATAGTTGATATAATGGGAATAATATGAACTTTTATTAGGAAAATTAACTCAACATCATTGTAATTAATCGGAATTAAAAAATCAGTGATTATAATGATATTTATCACATTAGATAACCTTAGTCAAATTTCGGGAATCTTAGGATTAATGAGTATTTGTATCGCTTGGCTTTATGGGATAATTGTTCTAATCAAATTTATTAATACAAGAGATAAATTATTATTTTACTTCTTCTTAGCCATAATTTTTACTGTATCCCCTTGGTACCCCAGTGGATTGGGATATCTCTATTGGTTGATTACAAACGAAGCACTTACCTACCCTGCATATGTTTTATTAGGTACTATTGGTGTGCCTATAGCATTAATTGCTTGGCTTCAAATCTATATGCCAACACTCCATCAAAAACAAAATCGTATTGTTACCATTATTACCCTTTGCCTATCCTTAATCTTTTATGTCTATGTATTTGTATTTCTGTTTGCTTTTAGTAATCCAGTAGATACAATTATTGGAATTAAGAGAAGTGCTATAGATATTGACTATAAAGGTTTTGTTTTAGGATTTCTTGCTTTTTCCTTGCTAGTTTCAACTATTACTGGAAATGAATTTTCAATATCCTCTCTTAGAGTGAAAGATGATCCTGTTGTGTTATGGAAAGGAAGATTTTTAATACTTTCTTTTAATCTATTTGCTATAGGGGCAATTGGGGATGGGTTTATCCCTTTAACACCACCTACGCTCATCATTTTTAGGTTATTCTTACTATTTGCTAACACCTTTTATTATATTGGATTTATCCTTCCAAAATGGATGAGGAAAATCCTGCATTTAGAATAAATTTGTATTTTCTTTTTTTTTCTAATAATTTATTATAAGAACGGCAATTAATACAATAATTCCTCCGATTATATTCCAAATAGCAATTATTTCACTTCTTTGAAGTAAGAATGAAAATAGTAGTGTAATAAATGGCTCTATATATAAAAATGAGGCTGCTTTTGAGGAATTTAACTTAAGTTGTGAATTTTGCCAAATATAATAACCAATAACATAGCACCCTAAACCAGTATACAAGGCACTAAGAAGCACAACTAAATTCAGCATGTTTTGAATGAAAATCATGAATTCATTATTTAGTAATACAAAAGTGAAGAGTTCTATCGTCCCCAAGTAAGCAACGTACTTCAAAACTTTTAAATTTGATTTTGTTAGGGATATTTTTTTTGTTACTGTAGAATATATTGCCCACAATAGGGGAGTAATAAGTGCAAATAAATAACCAATAAAACTTGGAGATTCAGGTGCTAAAGTTGTTAGATCTCCACCAGTGACTAAGAAAAAACCTCCAATAGTGGCAATGATAAAACCAATAATTTTAATTACATTTAATTTTTCTTTAAAAAAAATTAGTGCTAAAATCGTAATGATAATTGGAGCTAATAAACATACAAATAAGGCAGGAAGAGAAGGTCCAATTACTTGTATTGCTGTATACTGAGCAAGAAAAAAAATTGAAATTCCTGTTAAACTTGCTACTAAAATTAATAGCCAATCTTTTTTTGAGAATATAAAAGATTTGATTTTTTCATCGATTACGTTCAATTTCTGTTTTCTTTTAAATCTAAAATAAATATCGAAGATTATAAATATAAAAGAAGCAATAAGGAAACGATAAAATGCAATTGATAAAGGGGGAACAAATTCTACAGCAAAGTCTACTACAACAAATGAGAAACTCCACATAATTACCATGATAATTAGTGCTAAATAAACCTGAATTAGTTTATTCTCCATATTGCCACCAAAATGATTTATTAGTAAGTATAAATTTAGAACAATAATAATTATTGTGGATACAATTTAAGTTGAAAAAAATTAGTTATAGTCTGCGAATTGGTATTGTTGGTAGGAAGGATTATAACTCGATGATTTTTTTAGAGGATATAAAGAGATTTGCTATCAATATAATTTCTTCAGAAGGTAATTTTGAATTCCTCGTCGTGGTTAATAATATTCCAATAAAAATGAAAGTATTTTTTGCCGAGAATCTTGAGGAATTAATGGAAAAAAGCAATGAGATTGAAAAACTTGAAGTGATTATATTAACAGTGAATTTATTTGAACCAAATTCTATTTATCATTACCAAAAAGATAATTTTGAAAAATTTAACGAGATTTATTACTTTCAAGGGATTTCGATTCTAGTAGGATTAGATCTCAATCAAATATTTAAAAAAACTCCATCTAAAAATCTACGTATAAGTAGGTATAATTTGGAAGAAATAACAAGATATTTGAAAATAATTTATTGCTACGAAATATACAATAAAAACAAAGATATTATAAGAATTTATAAGAAGATATTTGACGATTTTTTATTCCGCTTTAAGTATTCTGGTCCTGAATTATTTGAACAAGCACAAATATATGGAGAGTCTCTTTTAAAGGAATATAATGGACAATTAAAACTACTTTAATTCTTTTTTTGACACAAGTTTATTAGTTTATCCAAGTAAAAAAGAGAAAAGTTATAAAAACAATATAATACATTTTAACGTATATTTTGTAATAATGAGAGTTTTCGCATAAGATTTGTAATTGACAAAAATGGAGTAAATGATTCGTTATGGGAGAAGAATTGGATGACATTCTTACTATTGAGAAAACTGAGGGACGAAGAAAATGTCCTAGTTGTGATGAGGAAAATAAATTTATGATTCATGAATCCACAGATAAAACAAATATCATCAGTGATTATCCTAGAATATATGGACGTAAGTATCGGTGTGGCCGATGTGGTCAGGAATGGCGTGAGAAGTAGCCTTAGAGATGGTTAGCTTAATTTTTATTTTTATTATTTTTAACTACATTTTTAACCAAGTCGTTCGTTCTAATAGTTAAAAAAAAGATTTGAATCTCATATCTTTAAATTATTAGAAGACAAAATAAATAATATTGTCTATGAGACATTGAAACAGTAATAACATTATTAATTAGGGGAGGTATTAACCATGGATGTAGCAAGATTCCTACAGATTTATATAATACAAGGAGGTTTTGCACTTTTCTTCTTGTACATGGCGATTATTGTGCTTAAGAGGGGCAAGAAAAGGTCTAATCTCTATTTAAGTGGGTTTTACCTTTCCACTGCTATTGGTGGGGTACTCAATATTGTTTATGCTAACATATTTATAGAGAATATCGTTTACATATTACACTTCATTACATATTATATTTTTTGTTATTCTCTTGTCTTTATACTTCTTTTTACACTAATTCTTTTAAATCCTGTTGACAAATTTGATAGAAGAATCCAATTATTGTTATTAATTTTGTTTGGTTTACTCTTATTAGGATTATTATTTATTCCTAATGGTATTCAAATAAATCAAATGACCAATTGGAAACCGGTTTGGAGTCCCTTTTTTTTTTTGTACTCAATTATAATTTGCAGTGCTATACTGATTATACCCACGAGTTATTATTCACTAAAAATATATTCTAAATTTAAAAACCAACATCTTAAAAAAAAATGGAAATATTTTTTGGTGGGGTTGGTTGGTTACTTCTTTCTCTTTTATGGTACATCTTTCTCAAACACATTAAACAATGATAACTTTCGATTCATATGGTCAATGCTTTCTCTCCCTACGATTATATCATTATTCCTCATTTACTTTGGTGTAGGAAAACAGCTTGAATAAGTTTCTCACATAAATGTATCTCTTCAAAAAAATCATCCTCATTCCGCACTAAAACAACAATAATAATAAATATAGAAAAGTAAATAGTTACAATAACAAATTTTTTAAATAAAACAAATAAAGCTTCTTAGAGTGAGTTTCAATGGTTTTATATCAATTGGAAAATCCCATGCGAATTATTACTATCTATGTTGCTCAAATGCTTGTTTGCTTATGGTTTGCTTACTTAGCTTATCGGATTCTCAAGCGTGATAGAAAAAGATTAAACATCATATTTGCAGGGTTTTATTTATCGGGTGTTATTGGGAATATTTTTAACTTCATTTATGGTCCTATACCATATATAGGTGCTGTACTGGTATTAAACTACCTAACTAATTTTGGGATATTTTATGCTCCCATTTTTCTGGTAGTGTTCGATCTAATGCTTCTCAAATCAGAGAAAGTTATTAATACAACAAAACAATTGTTAATATTAATAGGTTACGGTATTGCAATGTTTTGCATGATTTTTTTCATAATTACTCCAGGGTGGGGGGTGACACTTGGACCAACCACAGAGTGGTCCCCTGTTTGGGCTCTACCTTTCTTTCTCTATTTAATTTGCATTGAATCAATTTTTGCTGTGGGTCCAATTTTGTACCTTTCTTTTCGTGTCTATAATAAATTCGAAGATGAGCAGCTAAAGAAGAAATGGAAACAATTTATTTATGGATTCTGTGCTTTGATAGTTTTCTTATATGCGATATTCATTTCAAATTTTCTAAATATCTCAATAGTTAGAACTGTAGCTGTGGGTATAGGTATCATCTGTGCATTAGTGGGGGGCTATTTAATGTATAATGGTGTAGGTCGTCACCTCGAGAAATAAATCCTCTTTTTTTTATATTTTTTCAAGTTAAATTTTATTTTTATAAATTAACATTATATAATATGAAATAGTTGAAAATAAAGAATTATTACAATCTCACAAATAACCTTTAATTATGTGTCATTTATGATTGATGAACTGGTGCGAGTAAGAGGAATTGGTCCAACTGCTGCTGAAAGATTGATAAATGCAGGCATCAAATCAATTGATGAGATTGCAAATTCTAAACCTAAAGAGTTGGCATGGATTAAAGGTATTGGGATGCTCTCCGCTCAAAAAATAATTGAAAATGCATTAGAGTTAATAAAGTTGGAAAAGGGTATTCAAAATGTATTAAATTCAATTAAGGATAATTTTTCTAAAAGTTGTCCTAAATGCGGGGGGGATATGACAGAGAGACTTATTATTTTAGGACCGGAAAGAAGACTGAGGGCTAGTCAATGCAATTTATGTAAATTTTACATGCCCAAATAATTTTCTTATTTTAACCAGGAGGAGTAAGCTATTTCGTAGGATTTAATTTCCAAACTTTATAAGACTCAAAAATAAAAATTATTGTACCTGTTATTAGAAAAAACAATAGTAACAAACCCAACGGACTATATAAGATTTGATCCTGGGTTATGACAATAAGGATTAGATACACACTAAATCCTAAAATATAAATTAGTAAATATAAAAATACTCGGGGTATCAAACGATTTCTATAACGAATAAATAACTTTAGAACTCCTATTTTGATTTCACTGTTAATAATGTATTTGCCTTCTAAGTTCTCTTTCAAAATTACCCCTGCCTTTAATAATTTTGATATCTGATATGCTACTGTTCCAGATGATGAAAAATTCAATGCTTTTTGAATTTCTCTTATCCCTGCACGTTGATGTGTAAATATGTACCAATATACTTGAAAGGTTTTACCTTGTAATAATTCTAGTGCAGTTTCTGGTTTGATTTTCGGTATTACTTCTTTAGTCTCTTTAGGTTCTTTTGGTGTAGGTCTAATATAAGATTTTTGAAGTGAATATATCATATAGAGAAGAATTCCATAGACTACAAGGATTACAAGAGAAAAATGTAAGTAGAATTCAATACTTTGCTGAAGACTAAGTGTTGGAATAAATAGGAACAGAAAAATAATTGTAATTGAGCCATGTAAGATAGTACTATAAAATAAAATCCTTTTAAGAATTAATAAGATTAAATTGTTCCTATCTCTAACTCGGAGTCTATTTTCCGTATGATTATTGTTTTCTTCGTCGAAATAACCACTATTCCAAAAATCCATGATATATTTACTATCTTTTAATTAATATTTAGAATTACTGTAGCATATTAATTTGTTCAGATTTCTGAACAAAATAATGTTTTTAAGTATAAAATTGATCTCTTTTTATGGTTAATAATTTCCAAATTATTAAAAAATATTAAGACAAATACAAATGAGACTAAGAAAGTATTTTTTTGTTTTTAATTGTGTTTTATTGCTTATTATTTCTCACACTTCTTCAGTATTTGCTTTTAATCCTGAGTATTCTTCAACTAAACCCAATTACTATGATTTAGTAAAATTGTCATTTAACCTTACTCCAGCTGAAAAAAAGCTATTATCATCTAATAACTTTGTCGTTTTAAATCGGAGGGGAACAGATGACATATTAGATGCATACAAATATTATTGGGAAGAAGATTTGCCAATATTTATTACTACTGATACAATGCTTCACACTTGGCATCTAATTTTTGATACGACTCTTGAGAACCTAGAAGAAGTAATCTTCTATCCCCTATTATCTAAACTTAGTACAAACTTGGTTTCAAACGCTTTAGCGAAGTTTAATGGCAAGTTGATTTCGAGTGATACTCTAATTTATTTTGTAGTGGCTTCTGAATTAGGCAACTCAAATAATAATGAAGATATTCCCGTAGCTATTAAGACAGCATCAGAAAATATTGTTAATGCGATCCTTAATGAAATTTCTATAGATTCGGCAATTAGTTATTTGAATACTGATTCTACAAAAAGATTTATTGATGATTTTAGTCAATACAAACCGAGAGGTCATTATACTCATTCAGAAAACCTAAAAATGTACTTTAGACTCTTCAAATGGTTTTCGAGAATTCCTTTCTTTTTTGATTCTTATGCTGGTTATGTTTATTTAAGCACAGAACCTAAAAAATTGATTAGATCATCATTAGAGGTTACTTGGTTATTAAAAGAAACAACATTAGAGTGTTTCGAAAAAAAAAATACAGGTTTGGAAATATGGGAGATTTTTAAAACATTTCTAGATGTAATTGTTGGACAGACTAATTCAATATCCCCATGGGCCCTTAATGATATTTGTAAAAGTCTCAAAGGAGATTCCTGGAGTCTTGTTGATATTGATAATAGCTTTATATCTCAAGTTCAAGAAATTGTACTAAATGATTCAGCAATCCCAAAACCAAAAATTCCATTTATAATTGATGCTTTTGCTTGTGGACATTCTTCTCCTAAGACATTTGTATTGTTTGGTGAGCGATTAACAATAGATAGCTATGCTCTTAATCATTTTGTTTATCCTTATGTAGGAAATACACCTCATCTTCAATTTAGACTAGTACCGACTAGTTTAGATTTTGCAGCAGCATGTCTAGATTCACAACGCTCATTTGCGTTATTAACGCCTGAGTTTGATAAGTGGTCTTATGAGCCAACTTTATTAGGTTCAATATTGAATGTGCAAGAGGAGATACATAATATTACAGAAGAGGAAAAACAAACAGTGCATTGGCAGTGGACTGAATCACTAAAGGATATTGCAGTAACTGAACCTGAATTTAATGAAAGTATTTCAATACCAAAATTCATGATCTCATCAGCGTGGCTTGATGAAAAATTAACAACAATTATGGGTTCATGGACTCAACTAAAACATGATACAATTCTTTACTCAAAACAATCACTTACATCTATGATGATATGCTCCACACCCACAGGTTATGTCGAACCTTATCCAGAATTCTATAAAAAATTGAGAGATTTATGTATACTCTATAAATCTGCGATAAATTCTTTAGAATTAATTGGTTTTGATTTTGAAGAATATTATATTTTAAACGACAATGTATTTAAAATACTAAATTATATAGAAGCTCTAAATAATTTTAGGAATGCAACAGAAATGCTCGAAGCAATTTCAATCAAAGAATTAACTGGTATTGCATTAGATCAAGAAGAAAAACAATTTATAAATTCGACTTATGGTGAATCTGGTCAGATGTGTGGTGGGCCATTCATATATGGGTGGCTTGTAAATATAATTGGTCTAATTGATGGTGAATATGCAACACTCGATGTCTCTCCAAATTCTCGAGCATCACTTGTAGCGGACATCCATACCGATACGAATACAGGGGATATTTTACATCTAGCAACAGGTCTTTTAGAACCGATCATTGCAATTGTTCCTGGATGGGATAATGAGGAGATCACAGTTGTAGGTCCAGTTTTTTCCTTCTATGAGTTTGTATTACCTAGTTATCAGCGTTTGAATGATGAAGAATGGCGAGGAATTATGGCATTATGGATAGATGGGAATAGGCAAAACTATGATTTTAGTATTTTTCCCCGAGGTTTTTGGGCAGAAAGTTATATGGTATCAACAGAAATGACAACTAATAGGATGTTTATTGACGATGAAGAATATGGTGATCCAAAGTGGTTCACAGGGGAAGGTGAATTTGATTTTGAAAGAATTATGTCCCTATTATCTATTATATTCCCCATATCTATAGTACTATGTATAGGATTGTTAATAAGAAAGTATAGGAAATTTGATGACATAGTTGTCTAATTTTATTTCCACATTTTTTTACTAAATATTTTATAAGGAAACATAACTTCATTACGATATTAAGATACTCCCTACATAAATGATTCCATTGTCCTCAAATTTTGAAGTTAATTTGGAGAGATATGTTGAAGTGATTGTTAAAGTAGGGCTCAATTTACAACCAGGACAACGGTTATTAATTGGTACGCCTTCATCAACCAGTTATGGTGTATCACTTGAATTAGCTCCATTGATTAGACTAATTGCTAAAAAAGCATATCAGGCTGGAGCTAAACTAGTTGATGTCTTCTGGGATGATGATCAAATAAGATTGATACGTTATCAGAATGCTCCCAAAGACTCATTTGCAGAATATCCAAAATGGAGAGCAGACGCAGGTTTTGATATAGCAAAAAATGATGATGCGATGCTCATCTTTCCAATCCGAAATCCGGATTTACTTTCAGAACAAGATCCTAATTTAATACTTACAACCCGTAAAGCTTCTCTAGAAAATAATAAACCTGCAAATGATTTACGTAGGAAAGGAAAGGTAAATTGGTCTGCTATAGCAGCACCTTTAGAAGATTGGACTAATAAGGTTTTACCCCATATTCCTCAAGAAGAGAGAAAAGAAAAGATTTGGGAAATTATTTTTGATATTTGTCGTATTAATCAAAAAGACCCCATCTCAGTATGGAAAGATCACATCAATCAACTAATAACTAGATCATCATACTTAAACATCAAAAAATATCACGCATTAAAGTTCAAAGCACCAAAAACAGATTTAACAGTTGGACTACCACAGAGGCATATATGGAAAAGTGCATATTTTACAACTCAAAGTGGGATTAACAATGTAGTTAACATCCCTACAGAAGAAATATTTACTACACCCCACAAAGATAAAACGGAAGGGACTGTAACTGCGAGTAAACCACTTGTTACCGACGTTTTAATCGAAGGTTTAAGTTTAACTTTTTCAGAAGGAAAAGTGATTAAAGCTAGTGCAAAATCCGGTGAAGAATTTTTACAAAAATTACTTAGAACGGATGAAGGAGCTACTCGTTTAGGAGAAGTATCACTGGTCCCTCATAGTTCCCCCATTTCTCAATCTGGTTTGTTATTTTATAACATTTTAATTGATGAAAATGCATCTTGTCACCTTGCTTTAGGTAATGGCTTAAGAGCTTGCTTAGAAAATGGTACAGTTATGTCTGATGAAGAATTTTCTAAAGCTGGGGGAAACAATTGCCTGTTTCATTTAGATTTTATGATAGGATCGGAAGATATGGATGTTGATGGTGTGAAAGAGGATGGGACCCTTGAACCCATTATGCGTAAAGGAGAATGGGCTTTTGATGTGTAAAGTCTATTCAATTTTTTGACAGATATTATCAATTCTTTGAATAGTTTCATCAATAATTTCATCTGTATGCAACATACATGTATAAAATCTACTTCCAGCAACAGAAATTAATTCTTGATCTACTAAGGCGGCACCCATCTCATCCATAAAATCTTTTCGAATTGGTATTTGTCCTGATTGTTTTGGGTCGCTTAAATCTAATCCAAACACACAACTGGTTTGGAAATGGACTGTACCCCCAAAATTATATGAGAACCAAGGTAAATCATATTTAGCAAAGGTTTCATTTAAACCATCAGATAATCGAGTTGCTGCTATGCCAGCTTTTTTAGTAGCATTAGTTTCTTCCACAAATTTTATCGCCCAATAAGCTGCGGCACATGTCAAAGGATTCGCAGCTATTGTACCACCTGAATAAGCTCTTTTTCCACCGCCGACTCCTGCCCCACAAACCGCCATAACCTCAGCGCGTCCACCAATAGCAGCAGCAGAAGGAAATCCATGTCCCACAATTTTTCCAAATACAGAAATATCGGGATTATATCCATAATATGCTTGTCCTCCTCCCATATGTAGTCTAAACGCACACACAACCTCATCTGAAATCATCAATGCTCTGTTTTCATGGCACAATTCTTCAACTTCTTTGTTAAATCCTGGTCGAGTTGGCATAGCGCCACTCTCCCCACCCATAGGCTCTATAATTACTGCCGCAATTTTACGTTTTTCTTTAAACATTCTACGAAGTTCTTCAATATCATTAGGTGGGCAAGAATCAATAAATTTGAATACAGGTTTAGGTATTCCATGGGACTCTAGGAGTTTGGTTCCTGGAATGTGCATATCATATGTAAGTTGATCACTCCATCCATGATAACTTCCGCCAATTTTTATAACCCATTTTCTATTTGTAAAAACTCTAGCAATTCTTATCGCTAACATATCTGCTTCTGTACCTGTTTGAAGCCACCTAATTATTTCGCACGATGGAAAGTATTTTTGTAGTTGTTCTGCAGCCAAATATTCATATTCGTGCGTAATTCCATGACATGGCCCAATATTTTGAATAGTTTCAACAACTTTTCTGATTAAGGGGGAATATTGATGACCAAGTATAATTGGACCCCCACACATTAGGAAATCTGTTAAAATGACATCATCTACTGTTTGCATGTAACAATCGAAAACTTTCTTACTTGCTATAGGAAATGGATGGTTAAATGCTAAATTGTGTTCAACACCCCCCGGGATAATCTTTTTCATTCTTTCAAATATTTCTTTCGATTTATGGTGGTTGTTATGATATCTTTCTATTATTTTTTTTAATTCTTCCGGTTTAAAGCGTTTTATAGGATTATTTACAATATTATCTATTTTGACTTTTATTTCATCATAATTCATCAAATTCATCCCAACTAATTTCTTAAAAAAAATAGTAACTAATTAATAAATAAATTGAAACATTGGAATTTAATTTAATGATCCCATCAGGTTAGAGACTGATTCTAAAATTCTAGAGAACTGGAAGGAATAATCAAATTACATTTTATAAGACCCTGAAGAGCATCAATAACCATATCTTCATTTTTATCACTAAGTTTTTCAAGTAAATTCATTAATGTAAAAATTTTGTCCTCTTTGGAGATTTGGTAAATTTCATTTAAAATTTTAAATTCAATTCGCGTCAGTTTATAATCTTTTCTAACTCTCTCCACATCTGAATTTTCAATCACTAATTTATAGAATTCCTTATACTGTAGATTAAAATAATTATTTAGAAGTAACGGAATCTCTTTTTTAAATGTTTTTTGATCATTATCCCAATTCTTTAGAATCTCTGAAAACTTGGCATAAACACTTAATCCAAAACTCAACAATTGCCTTTTCAATCGTTTTGAAGCTTTATTATTAAGAATAAGGACTGTTCTTAAATCTTCTATGTCGGAAATGAGACAATAAAAATGTTTAAAATCTAATTCAATCACGTTATGAATACCATCGACCAAATCTTTTCGAACCCCCTTTGATTGAAAACTCTTCTTGATAGACATTTCTTCACCCAATAATGAAACTGCTTGAATAAATCCTGAAAAGAGTGTATCTTTTCCATCCATCAACTCTGAATAGTTCTTAGAAAAAATGGGGAGTCCACTTGTATTGTGTATTAGTAAAACTCCTTGAATATTTTCAGCATCCTTAAATTTTTGTGTTCTTGAGAGTAAACTATCTCTTTTCCTTAGTTTTCGTGGTAAGAAATAGTTGGTTCTTAAAATTAAACCTACAAGAATTGCAATAATAATGAATAAAATACTTAGTACTATCCAAGTGATAATAATTTGAGAATAATCATCTGTATAAACAATATAAGAAATCCTAAGATAAACATCATCAATAGACACCATAATTTTGTGATCTAACTCAAAATTATCAGCTATATATAACATTAATGAGATTGAAATATTAACGTTTTTTAAAATACGGGAGATTATATCATTTGACGCTAATATTAATGTTCCGTATGTAGTATTCATATCACCTAATTTAACCGTTTTCACAATCTCATAGTCGTTGATAAATATTTTTAATTCTGAGTTAGGAGATAAAATTTCAGGCCAAGATTCACTTATCTTATATTTGAAATTAAGTATGGAATTTGTTATTTCAACGTTTGTTTCATTTATAGAATCTCCTATCTGATTGAATGAAACAGAAGTATAACGATCAATTTTTTTTTCATATGTGAAGGAAAAGTTAACAAATTTAATATATAACTCGTCAAAATTATCAAGATCCCAGTAACTCGCAAGATTATCTTCAATATGTATTCTGATTCCTAGTGAAATAGTAAAATTAGAATGGTCAGTGTCTAGAACAGATTCAAGATAAAAAATTAATACTTCTTGAGGAACAGAAAACATATAAGTATCAAACAAATAATCTTTACCTGGTGGATTACCAGCTCCAATTTGTTCTGTTTGAAAATAAGCAACTTCATATACTTTTGCTTTTTGTAAGTCAGATAATAATATGTAAAATCTAATATAATCTCCAACACTATAGGTATCAACAATGTAATTTGGATTCAACCGTGCAAGATCTCCAGTTAAGTAGTCCTCTAAACGATCAAGGTTCTGATCAACCGTGGCATTAACGATAGCTTGAACAGAAGCGGATTTTATAACGTAATCTGTCATATTTACTGGTAACGTTATGTTGTGATCCCAATGTACACTTGGATTTTGAACAGCAGTTATATCATCAAATGCATGGGAGACTCTGCACCCCTCGTTTGTAATTTCATCTAGATCGGGACGATCTGGAAAGTTTGGATTATCCGCTTCATACCAATCTGAGGAAAGGGGGGGATCTGCGATTAATGTATAATATCTCTTCTCACCAGAAATTTCAAGATTTCCTTGCTCTGAGTTAAAGGTAGCATTAACATCACTTTTATCTCCTTCTATTGATGTAACCCAATCACCTTCTGACAAGTCAAAGCCTGAATCTCTGATCCAGTTCTTTTCAAAAGTAGTTCCATTTAAGCCTTTGGCATTTGTTTGAAAATTAATAGTGAAAAAAATGATTATAGTGATTGAAAGAAAAGTCTTCTTAATATTTTGTTTATTAGCTATCTTATAAAACAAAATACATCCTCTTTATAATAATAATCCCTATACCTAAAGGCTTAATGAAAATACAAGTATTTATAATAAATATATATTTTGAATCTTCGCCATGAAACACTAAAAATTGAAGGGAAAACCATAAAATTTCATAAATTGACGGGAATAATCAATTTATGACTGATAAGACTCTCGATTGCATCAATTATTGTATCCTCGTCTTTTCCGCTCAATTCCTCCAATAGATTAATTATTTTAAAATTCCCAAATTCTTCGGATTTACTATATATATCATCCATAATTCTATACTCACGTTTAGGAAGATTGAGCTCCTTTCTAAGCTTTTGAAGTTCTGATTTATCAACAGCTATTTTGAAAGCATCTTTATAATACAAATTAAAGTAATCGTTAAGTAAAGGAGGGATTTCACTCTTAAAAATATCTGTACTATTATCCCAATTCTTTAGAATTTCTGAAAATCTTAAATATGCCCCTATTGCAAAATGAAGCATCTGTGTTTTTAATCTTTTAGAAGATTTATTTTTTAATATGAGAACTGTTCGCAATTCTTCCAGATCTAAAATAAGACAGAAGAAATGTTTAAAATCAAATTCAACTACTTTTTGAAAACTTGTTTTATTATCTAATTGAATAAATTCAGATTTACGAGATTTTTTTCGAGATATCTCTTCTCCCACAACTGAAATTGCTTGAAGAAATCCTGAAAATAGGGTGTTCATTCCTTTCAATAAGGTTGAATAATTTTTAGAATATAGGGGGAGCCCACTTATATTATGAATGAGGAGGATCCCTTGGATATTATCGGCATCCTTAAATTTCTGGATTCTAAGAAGTAGATTATTTGTTCTTTTTACCTTACGGGGTATGAATATATTAGATCTTAAAGTAATAAAACCAAGTACACTACTTATTACCAATAATATGCCTATAATCCACCATAATAAAATTACAAAGCTATTACTAGCTGGAAGATATTCAATATATGAAATATCAAGCGTGATATCATCGATCGTCAATGTAATAACCCTATTTAAAGCAAACTCATCAGCAATATAAAGCTGAATTGATATATTTATATTTTCTTCTTCCGAAATTAAAGATTTCACGTCAAAACCTCCTATTTTTGCATCTTGATATTGAGGAGAGTAGTTATATTCAATTAATCTAATTGT
Source organism: Promethearchaeota archaeon (assembly GCA_048940805.1). GTDB lineage: Archaea > Asgardarchaeota > Lokiarchaeia > Sigyniarchaeales > SOKP01 > Loki-b32. The sequence continues at coordinate 18,866 of JBHLOF010000022.1, read as the reverse complement.
TTCTGGATTTCTTACTTCATTAATTAAAAATTTAATTTCGGAATTTGGGGAAGATTCATGCCAATTTTGATCAATTTTATATTTAAAATTGAGATTTGCTTTTGTTACCTCGATTCTATGCTTGCTAATATCCATAATTCTATTAGAATCCTGGTTCCAAGAGATCGAGGTGAATTGGTTTATTTTTTTCTCATATGTGAAAGTTAAGTTTAAATTTTTAATACATAATAAATTCCACGTATCTATATCTGACCGACAGTTATCTTCACAGAAGATATCTATACCTGCGATAATTATAAAGTTAGATGAATTTTTCGAAAGAACGGAAGTTAGATAAAAGATTAGATCTTCTTCAGGCTCAGAATACGTAAAATTTTCAAATTCTAAAAATCCACCCCAACCATCAATCCATAAACCTAAATATTGAGTTTTATAAGAAGCTAATTCATATATACTTTCAAATTCCGGATCCGCAATTTGAATGTAAAAACGCACATAATCATAATTTACTCCTTGGGGACTTCCTGAATTAGCACCTTCAGGTATATCACCAAAAATTTGATTAACATCAATGTTTCTATTTACGGAAGCATTGATATTTGCACTTATATTAACTGAAGTAATTATAAAATCTTCCATATCCTGTGTTTCAAATTCATGAATCCATTGGACACTTGGATTTTGTATTGGACCTTCTTCCCAGTTGTGTCGTGCAAAAAAACCATCCTCATTAACCCAATACGATTCTTGACTAAACCACTCTGGAAAAGCAGAAAGGTTTGGGTTTAATCTTGCTGTCCAAGTTGATTCATTTTTGGGTTCATTTTGTATTGAATAAATTCCATTATTTCCTAAAATTTCAAAATTTGCCTTACTATCAATTACATCTGCCTTAACGTCTGATATATCTCCTTCAGTTTTGTTATACCAATAATCCATCCCATCTGTAAAATCACTATTATTTAACCATTGTGTTGTATATAGTACTTCCCCTGAACTCTGGAGTTTTTGAAATTCATCTGTTTTTGAATTAAAATTCATATTTTGAATAAATGTATGACTAAATAGAATAAAGAAAAATAGAACTAAGATGGAAAACACTTTCACATTTCTATTCCGTATTAACCTTGTTAAAAAGGATGTAGTCATAACATCTTATACCAAATACCCTAAGAGAGGACATAACTACTTCCCCTATATAATTTTATTCTTTTTTGTAAATTATGCAATAAATTATTGATGCTCATCTCTCAAATAATCTTTATTTACTCTCACATCATATATATTTAATATGTCAGATTCTCAAAAGAAATACATTTTGGCAATTGATCACGGAACTGGTGGTCCTAAATCTGCAATTGTATCTACTCGAGGAGAAATCATTGAGTGGGCTTTCAAGGAAACTCCAATTCATACTCTTAAAGGAGGGATCGCTGAACAAGATCCAAATGACTGGTGGAATGGTATCCGAGCAACAGTTAAGAAAGTAATAGATAGTACTGAAATAAATGTTGAGGATATTATTGGAGTATGCAACACTAGCCAATGGAGTGGAACAGTGGCTTTAGATAAAGATGGGAACCATTTAATGAATGGAATTATATGGATGGATACACGAGGAGCAAAATATATAGAAAAACTAAATAGAGGATTATTGAAAGTTTCGGGATATAATATTCGAAAAATGTTGAGTTTTATAAAAAGAACAGGAGGTGGTCCAGCTCAACATGGTAAAGATCCAATTGGACATATCTTAACTATAAAAAATGAGTTTCCTGATATTTATGAAAAAACATTTGTCTTTTTAGAACCTCAAGATTATATAAATATGAAATTAACGGGAAAAATTGCCGCATCCTGTGCATCAATTCACATTCACTGGGTAACGGATGCAAGAGATCTACACAACATACATTACTCTGAAAAGTTAATGAGAATATTTAAAGTTGATAAAGAGAAATTTCCGGTTGACCTTAAAAATTCAACAGATATATTAGGACCACTTAAAAAGGAAGTAGCTGATGAATTTGGACTAGAACGAAGCACGAAAGTGGTTATGGGTGCTCCCGATATTCATACCGCAACAATAGGTTCTGGCGCAATTGGTAATTATGAGGGACATATTTACATTGGTACAAGTGATTGGATATTTACTCATATTCCATATAAGAAAACGGACATAATAAATAACTTGGGAAGCATTCCCTCTGCTATACCTGGAAGATATTTAGTTGGAAATGAACAACAACTTGCCGGCGGTTCTTTATCGTATCTTAAAGATAACATCCTCTACCATAAAGATGAGCTTTTAAGAGAAGAAGCCGTTCCCGATGTGTATAAAATTTTTGATAAAATTGTAGAAACTGTTCCTGCTGGCTCAAATAATTTAATATTTACACCCTGGTTAATTGGTGAAAGGTCACCTGTAGATGATGCAACTATTCGAGGAGGATTGTATAATTTATCATTTGAAATGTCTCGTGAACACATAATAAGAGCGATATTTGAAGGTGTTGCTTATAATGTAAAATGGTTGTTAGATACTATTGAGAATTTTATTAAAAAATGGGTAATAAAAGAGCGAGGTATTCCTAAAACAGGACCCTTTATGCCTGAGCTCAATATAATTGGTGGTGGTGCTCAGAGTGATATCTGGTGCCAAATTTTCGCAGACGTTCTCAACAGGACGATAAGACAAGTGAAGGATCCCATTCAAACTAATGCTCGCGGTGCTGCTTATATCGCATCAGTAGGTTTGGGATATCTGGAATGGGAGGAAATCCGAAACTGTTGCGAGATATCAAATATATACACCCCTATTCCAGAAAATAGGAACACCTATGATAAACTCTTCAAGGAATTTACGAACATTTATAAAATAATGGGAGAAACTTACAAACGCTTAAATAAATAATTATAGAAAAAAATAATAAAAATCCCGTTTTAGGGATATAAATTCAATAATTTTATTTTATATTCGCTGCAACGTTTTTAATTAATTTTTCTGCTTTTGAAACAATATTATTGATAATATCAGAGACACTTTCAATACTATTAATTATTCCAATACTCTGACCTAAAAGTACAGCTCCGGATTTAACATCTCCCCGATAAGCAGCCAAATATGCATTAGCAGACTCAATATACTCTTTTATCATATCTTCACGAGATAATGCAGCTCTTGCCTGCTCTTCAGCGATCTTTTCTTCTTTGTCAGCAACTAGACCATGATGTAAACTATACTCATTCTTCCATAATCGAATAGGACCTAATGCACCAGTGACTAATATAGTGTCTTGAGCTTTCGAAGGGGGCACAACATTTTTATAGTTATCATGAAACTCTGAATCTTTACTTGCAATAAATCTTGATCCCATAGCAATGCCTCCTGCACCCATACTTAACGCAGCAGCTAAACCTGAACCTGTTGCAAATCCACCACATGCAATAATTGGAAAGTCTGGATATTTTTCGTTAACTTGTTGGAGTAATACAAGTGTAGCTACTTTTTCATAAGATTGATGTCCTCCACCTTCACCACCAGTGACAACCATACCATCTACACCAGATGCTACGCATTTATCGGCTAACCATAAAGCGGGGGCAACATGAAAGTGTTTAATTCCAGATTGCTTTTTTAATTCTTGAAATGATTTACTCTGAGGTAGTATTTTAGAAGATCCCGCGCTTGTCAATGCATAAATACACTGATCTCTGATTTTAGGGTTTTCCATAATAAATTTGGGAATTTCACTGCACATCTTAGGCGCTTGTATCTCATTTCTTGAGGTTCTAATATTAAAACCGAAAGGTTTGTCGGTATGTTCTACTACAAATTCCATGTTCTCCTTCATAGCTTTTACAGTATCAGCACCCAATCTTGCTGATTGAGCATTAAGATCAGCAGTCGATCTTACTGATTGAGTAGTAGTTTCAGTACCAATATTAGCACCACGCGCTATTGAAGTATGGGATAATACGCCCAATCCACCCGCTTCACTAACTGCTACGCATAGATCTGTAGTATAAAAGGGACCCATTGCAGCAGAGAAAATCGGGTGTTTGATACCAAACATTTTGGTAATATTTGTTTCTATCGTCATTTCATCACATCTTTTTTTTTAGAAATAGGTATTAACTATTTTAATTACGGTTTGAGTTTGGTACTTTATATTTTTTTCTATTCTATGGTTCAGATTTCCTTTAAATAACTTTTAAATTTTAAATTTATTTTCCTATTTAGTTTTGAATTTTGTTAATAATAAAAAACAGTAAGAGAATAGAGAATGTCTAACCATTTCTTGCATAAATTTTTAAATCCTAAAAGTATTGCAATATATGGTGCAAACAATACTTTCGGGACAACGATGGGGACTATGTTGCTTCTCCGAATTATCAACTCAAATTTCAAAGGTAAGATTTACCCTATACATCTTCGATTAGATATAGTTTTGGGTTATAAGGCCTACAAGAAAATAGCGGATGTTCCTGAGATCCCTGATCTCGTAATGATTGTATTACCTCCGAATGTTGTTCCTCAAGTTTTTAGGGAATGTGGCAAGAAGGGAGTAAAAAGAATTGTGCTAATATCAGGAGGATTTAGAGAACTTGTTGAGGATCGAAAAAATACTTTAACCCAAGAAATTGTCAAAATCGCTCAACAATATGGTATGAGATTTACGGGTCCAAATTGTCTAGGGCTTTATAATAGCTGGATTTATCCTGAAGGTGATGGGAAATTTAATACAATGATGTGGAGGGAACAACTTAGTCGTAGTAAATTTTCAATTGCTTCTCAAAGTGGAACGCTAGCGAGTCAATTATGGCTAGATCCAGAATATCCTGATTTTAACGCTGGTAAATCGATATCATTAGGAAACGAGGCTAATATAGATCTAGTAGATTTCTTACAATATTTTAAAGATGATGATGAGACAGAAGTTATCGGACTTTATATCGAAGAAATTAAAAGGGGGAAGGAATTTATACGATTAGCAAAAGAAATTACACCAAATAAACCAATAATAACAATCTACGGTGGAGGTTCTGAAGCGGGTAATCGTGCAATCAAGAGTCATACTGGATCAATCGGAGCCAATATGAGGATTTTTGATGCAATGATCAAAGAAACGGGGATTATAAAAACAGACTACATTGAAGAATTCTTAGATATATCTTCTATCTTATTAAATCCTGGTTTTTCATATCCTAAAGGAAATCGTATTGGGATAATAACTCATTCCGGAGGGCCTGGCGCGCTTATTGCAAATAATGCAGAAAGAAATGGATTAATTGTCCCAGAGTTTTCAGAAACACTACAAGCAAAATTTAAAAAGATGTTACCTCACACAGCAAGTTGGAGAAATCCCATTGACATCACATTTGATACGAACATCTTTAATTTATACTTAAATTTTCCAAAAATACTAATGGAGTCAGGTGAAATTGATATTATTATTATATATGGAGCAATGAGTTTTGGATTTGTAGCATCATCTGAACAACAAAATTCCCGCATTTCTCAATATCTAAAGATGGGCGCGGACATGGAGGAGAGGATGGGAGAAATGGATAGAATGTTAATCCCTCCCACAATCGAAGCATCTCATAAATATTCTATTCCAGTAATATATATTAATCCCCTAAGTTATGCAGACGAATGGTCAAAAAAAATAAGACAACACGGGGGAATAGTTTTTCAATTTTGGGATCGTCCGGTCAATGCCCTAATAAAAATATGTGATTATGCTGAATATCGCAAAAAACATAAATAAAAAAAATATTTGGTTAAAAAAAAATCAATTTATCCCTTTATTAGTTTTCCTTTTTGGAGTTTATCGATATCCTTCTCTTGAAGTTCACGTCTCTGAACTTTTCCAGTCATGCTGACAGGCATTTTACGTACAACCTCAATCAATCGCGGAGTTTTCCATTTTGCCATATTTTCTAAAGCCCATTGCTTAATATCTTCAATTTCTATATTTTTACCAACCTTGAAACCTTTCTTTAATGTAACCCATGCTTTCACTTTTTCACCTGTTGTTTCATCAGGTAAACCCGCTACTGCAACCTCATCGATGGCTTCATGATGGCCTAGCAAATCCTCAACTTCTTTTGGAAATACAGAATGACCAGATACTTTAATTAAAGATTTCTTACGATCTCGAATTTCTACCCATCCATGTTCATCCATAAATCCAATATCACCGGTTAATAACCATCTTTGTCCATTCCACATTTTCAAGTTATCTTCTTGTTCTGCTTGGGTTCCCAAGTATCCCATCATCACATGGGGGCCTGATATGCAAATTTCACCAGTGTTTTCAACCCCAAATCCCCCTTTTTCTTTTGTACCATCACATATAGGTCCCGCTTCGAAATTATCAGAAGAAAAAATAGCCCAATTTGCACCAGGCACAGGTAAACCTAGTTTTCCCGTCTTTGTAGGCCCCCAAAAGGGTGCTACGCTATGAATAGGTGATGTCTCTGTTAATCCATAACCCACTCTTATTGGACAAAAGATCTCTTCAAAAGGAATCCTCACATAGTCATGTAATGGTCCAGCGCCAGAATTAGCATATTTTAATTTTTTCCAGAAATCATATTTTTTCTTAAATTCATCCACACCTATACTCTGTACGAAATCTGTAAGTCTTTTGAATAACATTTCAACTCCAACATAGATAATTCCTTCGGGAGCATCTAATTTATTTATTGTTTCGCACAGTACATCATCAGTAGGAGGCTTTGGAAAAAGGAGCATTTGCATTCCTAAAGAGAGAGCACCTGACATTACACATGTAAGCCCAAATGAATGAAAAAATGGGATACTTCCAATTGTAATCATCCCTGGTTTAAGATTAACCCAGGGTTTTATCATATGGAGATTCGCAACAAGATTCGCGTGAGAAAGCATAGCTACTTTTGGTAAACCTGTAGTACCCCCAGTCATAAGGTACACTGCGGGAGTTGTCCATGGATCGATATCAAATTCAATTTCTTCCGGTTCTGTTTCTTTAATTATTTTCTCCATCCATATAACTTTATATTCATCAGTCGCTTCAGGAATTTTATCTCTACCACTTGGAATTCCCAAAGCTTGAATAGTTTGCTCATCAGCGGTAAGAAAATCTACAAAATTTGTAGGGATAACAAATTTTACACTTGTTTGAGGTAGAACTTCTTGAGGTCCAGCAATGTAAAGCATATCCATCATGACAAGTACCTTTGCATTCGTCATTGTTAATGAATGCAAAAGTTCCATTGGTCGATAAGTTGGATTGATCCCCTGTGCGATTGCTCCAATATATTGACAACCCATATATGCAACAACAAAATTTATTGAATTTGGGAGATCAATAGCAACTACATCCCCTTGTTGTATACCTAATTCTTTCTTGAGATATGTTCCAAACTTTTTTGCATAATCGAATAAAGTTTTAAGTTTAACTCGCTCAAGATATGGTCCATATGCAAAGATGCAAATATCTGCTTCCCAAATATTATATAATTCAACTGCTTTCTCAAAACTCTTCCATATTGATGATATCTCGACATTTCCGACATCTTTTAATTGCTTTGGAACACCTTCTGGCCAATAACCCTCCGTGAACCATACTTTGTTTTCTTCAACAACAAAATCGTCTAAACTCGGCATATAATTTCACTAATTTTAAGAATTTTTTATTAAATTATTAATCTAGTTAAATATACTATTAGTATATTATGATCGATTTATTATAATATAATAATTTACCTTGATACAGAATTCGGATAAATAAAGGAAGTTTTCAATTTTATATGACTTTAAAGTAATATTGAAGAAAAGAGTATGACGTTTAAAAAGAACCTAGCAGAAAAGTTAGTTAATGTTTTGAGTAATGAGGAACTATCGATTCTTCCAAGGGGCTTCCAAACATTGGGAGATGTTATTATCTTGAAATTAAATCCTAAGTTGCTGGAAAAAAGTAAATTAATTGGACAAGCTTGTTTGGAGCTTCTTCCAAAAATAAGAAGTGTTTATATGAACAAGGGTCGTATTATAGGGGAATTTAGAGAACCCGAGAATATTGAATTTCTTGTAGGGGAAGATAATCCTATTGTTGAGCATAAGGAACATGGCATAAAATACCGTTTTGATATTACTAAAATCATGTTCAGCAAAGGAAATGTTAATGAGCGTAAATTTTTAGCAACATTAATTAACAAAGGGGAGATTGTAGTGGATATGTTTGCAGGGATAGGTTATTTTTCTTTACCCATTGCTAAAAATTCAGAAGTGGGGCAAATTTATAGCATTGAGCTTAATCCTTTATCATATAAGACTTTGCTTGAAAATATAAAAATTAACCATTTAGAAGATAAAATAACCGCAATTTATGGCAATTGTAAAGAAGAGGTCTTAAAATTAAGCGACACGGGGATCAAAGCCGATCGTGTAATAATGGGTGTATTTCCTGCTCCAAAAGATTATATTAGCGAAGCGTTGACTTTAACTAAAGAGAATGGAACATTTTTTCACTATGAAGGTGTTGTGGAGAAAAATGATTTTATATCACTTTTTCAAGAATTTGAGGAAATCAGTCAAAAAGAGCATTATAGTTGTGATCTGATTTCGCATAGATTTGTTAAAAGTTATGGACCAAATTTATATCATACGGTTTTAGATATATATGTTAGAAAAAATTAGATAATTTTATTTATTCAATAAAAGAAGTATAACTTATAGGGATAAAAAAAGAGATATATTCATTTTATTCTAGTTCAAAATTAAAAGGAATGGATAGATTTGTCAGATAAAGCTATTATTGGGCTTGATAATAGCCATACCAATATATTATCGTTAGAAGCATCTAGTTTTACGGAATTTACTCATTTTTTATTTTCTTCGAGTTATTCAATAGGTAAAATCGAATTAGGCCTAAATTCTTTAAGTAATTTAAAGAAATATCGAGCTATAATCCTGTCAACACCAAAGAATGTGAGCTTAAAGTCAGATGAGATAACTGCTCTTATTAATTATGTTAAAGAAGGTGGAAATCTTTTAATTATCAGTTCAAGTGGGGGAGATTACACAAATAAGACGAATTTAAATGAACTTGCAAGAAATTTTGGATTTGAATTCGTTTCAGATGAAATTAATGATTCCGTAAATTATGTAAACCTTCAAAAAAGACCTTTATTATCAAGTTTTATTCCACACGTAATAACACAACAAGTTAAGAAAATTGTTTTTTCAAGCTCTTGTTCAATCAAGATTTTAGATTTTCTTGAGGATGAGGAAAACATAAAAATTTCAGGGTTAGTATTATCCGAATTAAATAGCTGGCATAAGGTTTTTAATGGAGAAGACTGGATTGAAGAAGATATACCTAAAATTCCGTTATTAGTCGCGGTGGAATATTTTTCAGGCAGGGTTGTTGCTTTTGGAAATATTAGCATATTTTCTTCTTTAACAAGAGAATATGGCTTTAGTGCTTTTGATAACGATATTTTAATCGCGAATATATTGAGTTGGTTAACAACAGGAGTAGAGACAGAAGGAAAACCAGTAACAGTAGAATTGAACTTAGATTTATATTATTGGATAGAGAGTATCATTAAAGAAGAGAATTGGGAGACTTTCTCAGATTTAATAAATGTAAGTGTAAAATACTTCAAAGATAATTACGAAAATATTATAGATGAGATGCAGCATATTCAAGAAGAAAGGGTGAAAAAAAGAAGGGCTTATGAAAAAACTACAAAAAAGGAAACAATAGAAAAAACTGAAGATGAGATACTTGAGAAAGTTCCTACTTTAGAACGAAAAAAAGAGGACTTGAAAGATATCATGAGCGCACTTGAGGAAATCACAGGAGAACGTTACGAATTATCGATAGATTTTGAAGAGGAGGGAACGGTAGTTGAAACTTCGGAATTGTTCTCTCAGGAGGAGGTTGATGAATTCGAAAAAGGTAATGCAAAAAAAGCAATTTGGCGTGGTAAACCAACTAAAGCCTTTATTGAATGGTTAGAAAAAAAGGATGAAAGCTAAAAAATTGTTTTTGTAATGGAACAGATTCGAAAAATAGAAATTATATCCATTGTTTCTAGCTTATAAAGAATTTAGTGTTCTTCCCTATGGAAAGATTCTTATTTGTCTTGGGTTCGAATTGGCAACTTTCAATTGCTGAATTAGATAATTATCTTAGATATTCAAAAAATAAGGGAAAGATTATAGATTATTCTGCAAATGTGGCAATTGTAGAATTTGAGAAATTACATAAGGAAGCTTATTTTATAAACGAGCTTATGGAGATACAATTTACCTTAGGGGGTTGTCAAAAAATAGCCAAAATATTAGATTTTATCAATATGGAGACTATAGAAGATGCTTTTCCCGTAAAGATCGGAAGTTATAAAAGAGTGGAACAAAATAGGAAAAAAATTCTTAGTATAATTGATAATTCTTTAATCGGAAAAAAGAAGATATTTCCGAAAATATATGAAAGCATGTTCTTCGCAATTTCAATATATCCAAATCTATATGATGAGGAATATTATTCTAAAATTTTAATCAAACATTTTTTACCATTTCTAAATAAAGAAATTTCAGAACTTCTAAAGCGGAAAGGAGCCGTAAAAACACTTTATTATAAATATCCAGAAAAATATATTGCGGAAGGGAATCTTAATCCAATCTTCCCGCATATTGTGATAAAATATGATTTACTTACCCAAAATAGAGGGGAAATAATATTTGGATTTACGGAAGATGGTGTTTATCTTGCCAGAACCTTTATGGTCGATGATCCTAATTTTAAAAAGAAAATTGACGAAGAACGCCCCTTTAAAGAATTCAAAAGTAGTGTCTCCCCCAAATTAACCTTAATTATGTTAAACTTCTTAAATTTGTTTTATAACAGAGAAGAAATGAAGATCCTTGATCCATTTGTGGGAAATGGAACAATTTTACTATTTGCTTTCATTCAAGATTTTCAGATTTTTGGATCAGATCAAGACGAAATGAAAGTTAGAAATACAAAACGTAATATAAATTGGTTAATAGAAGAATTAGAAGAAGATATCCCTCTTTTTTTATCAAAATCTATATTAACTAGTGAAATTAAAGATCTTTCGACCAATTTTGAAGAAAACTTTTTTGATGGAATCGCTACAGAACCAGAATTAGGACCTTATTTTGTAGAGAAACCTTATTATGTTCAAGCAAATGAATTACTTGAAACAAAATTAAAACCTTTGTACAATGATCTTTTTCAAGAATCTTTTAAAGTATTAAAAGATAAAGGAAGAATTTGTTTGGTTTCTCCAGTTATTAACACTGTGGATGGAGATGATGTACAATTAAACATTGAGAAGATTGCTTCAAAGTATAAATTTAAGCTAATTCCAATACTTTTTCCTGACAGATTAATAAATAAATCAAATCCAAAACTAAAATTTCGTGATGAGCCTGTGAAAAATTTAATAGATGCCAAAAAAGGTCAAATCATTAAGAGAAAAATATATATCTTTGAGAAATGTGCAAAAAATGAGTTTTAAAGAAATATTAGATAAAATTGAAGCTACTCTTGAAGGAGAGGCTCATCTGGATGAGTTAGCTAATAAAAAACAAGATCCTTTTAAAATATTAATATCAACTATACTTTCAGCACGTACAAGAGACTCAAATACGCGAATTGCAACTGAAAAATTATTCGCAAGATATAAAACACCCCAATTAATTGCAAGAGCCACTATTGGTGAACTTGAAGAACTTATAAAAATTTCCGGTTTTTATAGAATAAAAGCTGCTCGAATTAAAGAAGTATCAAAAAGACTCATAGAAAATTATAACGGGAAAGTACCCGCTGAATTTGAAGATTTGATAAACTTGCCTGGAGTTGGTGCTAAAACAGCAAATTGTGTGTTAGTTTATGCTTTTAAAATTCCCGCTATTCCTGTTGACACTCATGTCCATCGTATAAGCAACAGATTAGGCTGGGTAAAAACCAATAATCCAGATAAGACCGAACAAGAGTTAAGAAAAAAAATCCCTAAAAACTTATGGATAAGAATAAACCGTTTACTTGTAAGGTTTGGGCAACAAACGTGTTTACCAAATAATCCTAAATGCCAAATTTGTCCCTTGAATGACACATGTCCTAAGGATTTTTCTATGGAAATTCAAATGAAAAAGAAGAAGAAATAAAATCTTTTTAATAATTTATCAAAACAATATTTTTTCTATAGTAAAAAGCATAACCAAAGAGAAGTCCAACTAATAATCCGAAAATATGTGCCCAAATATTGATTCCGGGCATGAGTGAAGCGATTATAAAATATAACATATACAAAAGAGCAAAAGGTAAGAGAGCGCGGTTATCTGTAATTGTCATGATTAAAGTAACCCCAACTAGTCCAAATATTGCCCCTGAAGCACCTAGACTAATAGTATAAGAAGGCAATAAAATTAGAGAAAATAAATTGCCAACAATTCCAGAAACAAAATAAATCAGTAAAAATTTAATTTTTGAAAACCTATGGTTTGTTTCCACTATAGCCCCGAACAGCAATAAGGCGATTGAATTTGAAAACAAATGCAATACATCAGCATGTAAGAAAATTGGAGTAATCAATCTCCATATTTCATAGTTATTTAATATGTTTTCATTAATTTGAACAAACAATAAAAGAAAGTCTATTGGTAAAGTTAAATTAAACACCACAAATAATACAACATTCAGAAAAACTAAACTTAATGTAAGTCTAGCTTCCTTCAGATTCTCAACATTAAAAACATACATTTAGGTAAATCCTTACTTATATATTGCTACGATAATTAAAAATTGAAAGAAACAGTTAAAAGTTTTTATAACAAAATATAATAATCTAGTTTTATATTATTTTTTTAATAGTGCTAGTTGATAAATTTGGACAAAAACGAAAGATATCGAGAACATTTAAAAGCTAAGAAGAAAAGGCTTTTAGATGGGCTAATTTATAAAGAACTTCTGAAGGATAAAAGGCTTATTAAGGCTTTTATTGATATCCCTTTAGAGGATTTCATTCCCGAAAAATTTATGAATCTTGCCAAACCCTACGATGATGTTCCAAATCTTTTTTATTATGATGAAAACAATCCTCGTAGTTATAGGACAATTTCAGCCCCTCATATGATAGCAATAATGCTAGAAGGTTTAAATCTTCAGGAAAGGGATGACTTGTTAATATTGGGGGCAAAAAGTGGATATATAGCTGCTTTAGCACATCAATTATCACCTAAAGGTGAAATTGTAATCCTTGAAGCAAATTTTGATATTGCACAAATTACAAGGGATAATCTGAAAAAACTAAAGCTAGATAATCGAGTATCCATAATTGTAACCAATCCGCTCAATGGAGCACCGGATTTATATCCATGGCAAAAGATTCTTGTAACTGGTGCTATTGAACAGCAGAGAATTTATCCTCTATTACATCAACTGGATGAGAAAGGCGGGGTAGTTTTTGCTCCAATTGGAACAGAACAGGTACAAGATTATACTCAAATCTTAAGACAAGGAGAAGATTTTTTTGGAAGGAAAATGCTACAAGTAAAATTTTCACCTCTAATTACTCAAGTAGAATTGGATGAATTAGAATTAATAACCGATTTTGATGAATTTGAAATAGATGATAAGGAAAAATATGTTACTCCGTTAAATAAAAGAGTAGTAATCAAATATACTTCAGATATTTTAGAAAATGTTGTTCCCGAGGAACCTATTAAATCTGAGGAAGTTACCGAAAATGAGCGGATATTAGTTATTTCATATTTTGAAAAGATATTAGATATTGTAAAGACTTTAAAATTGGAAGAAGATATAGACAACTTATTTGATAAAGTTGAAAAAATTGACATTTATCTTGAAAAATTAAGAAAATTTAAGCATAATTTTGATCTTATAATTAAGAAGATGCAAAATAGATTAAATCAAATAAGATCGTATAATATTGTGAGAAAAGAATTGGAGAACAAGGATTTTACTGATCCGGCGGTATTACAACAAAAAGTTAACATTATCAATTTGCAACTTTTTGAAATAAATCATTTATCAGATCTGATTAAGAATGAATTAAGAAGAATAAAAGAGATCTATTAAAACACATAAATCTTTACATTTTAACCAAATTTCTTTTTCTAGGATGATTTTTCCTTAGAGATTATAAGTCAAGATTACCTGCTTAACTTAAATGCTGTTAAAATTCTATAATTTTGTCTAAGAAATATAAATATTAAGAATTTAATAAATATTTAACCGAAGGTTTTTATCTTTCAAGAGCCTTTACTTTTTATAGATTCTTGATTGAATATCGGTTATCTCATAAATGCCCGAATTGATTTCTTTAAGATGTTTTTATTACAGTGATGGAAAAGATCCATCTGTCTTACGTACTCTAGTTGCACCACCTTATGACGTAATATCAGACAAAGAAAAGCAGGTTTTGAAAAATAACAATCCTAATAATATATGTCATGTGATTCTTCCCGAGTCTTATGAAGGTGCGGGTAAAAAACTAGATGAGATGTTTGAGAATCAAACTTTAATATCAAACAAGAATAGATGCATATGCATTTACGGAATAGATTATACAAGACCCGATACCAGAGAAAGAATTACTAGATTTGGATTTGTCGGTTTATTGAAACTGGAAGAAATTTTCCCCGCAGTAGATGGAATTATACCTCATGAAATGACTTTTAAAAAATTTACAGAAGACAGGTTGAATATAATCGAAAAAACCGATTCGAATTTTTCCCCAATATTCACAATATATAATGGAAACGGATCTGCAGTTGAAATTTTCGAAAAATATGTACATACGGAACCATTTCTTAAAACACTTGATAGAGAAGGCTTTACCCATAAAATCTGGATAGTTTCAAGTCAGGAAGATATAAAAAAATTTCAAAATATTATAAAAAACCATTCAGTAATTATTGCTGATGGCCATCATCGTTATATTACATGTCTTCGGCATAGTCGAAATGGGGGATGTAAGTATATAATGGCTCTTTTTATTGATTTCAATGATCCTGGTTTAATTATTTATACAAGTCATCGTCAAATTCATAAAATTCCAGTTAAAACACTTGATGAATTTAGAAATAAGGTCAATTCGACTTTTACTATCATAGAACATATCAAGGATGTAAAAAAGTTAAAAGTTTTAATGAAAAAGAATAAGGAGAAACATGTTTTTGGATGTTACCTTAAACATGAATTCTTTTTACTAACTTTAAAACAAGACATCAATATTGAGGAATACATACAAGGAAATCACTCAAAAGAATGGAAGAATTTATCTCTTCCAATTTTACATGATATCCTTTTAAATTATTGTCTAGATATTAAAAAAGAAGATATATCGTTTATTATAAATGAAGATGAAGCTATAGAAAAAGTTGATAAAGGCGAAATCGATGCTTTATTTTTGGTCAACCCAACAACATTGGAAGAAATTCAAAGGATTACTCAACTAGGAGAAATAATGCCTCAAAAATCCACATACTTTTATCCTAAACCATTATCTGGTTTAATAATCCACCGTCATACAGAAAATATTGAATGAAACTTTAATATTTAAGACCTTAAATAAATTAGATTTATTTAAAATTTAGTCTTTAATCTAACATAATAAAATTCTTATTTTGGTAATATAAATGGCAGAAGAAGAAGAAGAAAATTTTTCAAAGGAGGAACTTGAAGTATTTTACGAAGTTTTGTTTAAAAGAATTATGGATTTGATAAAGAAAACTGAAATTGATAATGATCCCTTTGGGGCAATGATTAATAAACTATCGGTATTATCTGGCATATTTTCTTTTAAAGGTATGATTTCATTGATTCCCGAACTAATTGCTAGTGCTATTAGGTATGGAATGATGGTTGAAAAAGCATATGAAGAAGAACAACTTAATTTAGAGGAAGATCAACAAGGACTAAGCTTTAGTGAAGAACAAGAGGGAAGAATTTCTAAAATGAAAGAAGATCTAGACAAAGTAAGCTTATATCTCTAGGAATATACAACAATAATACTTATATTTCAACATTACAAGGATTCAAGAATAATTTGAAAAAATAGGAAAAAAGAAAAATTAGTATTTAACTGTATTTACTTTTAAAATCTTTTAATTTGTTCATAACCTCATCTCTCAAAGAACCGACAATTATTTTATCCCCTAGTCCCTTCATTTCTCTTGCGTAAGCTAGGATTTGGTGAAGAACTGGTCCAGGGGGTAATGTGTTCTTGGTGTCTTCTAATTTTTGACTTAATTTTTCTCCAGTAATGGCTTGGTCAACTTGTTTATATAATTCAATAAATGTTTCATGTATTTTTCCAACCTGTGAATCTGATACATGTGCCTTTGGAGTTTCAGTACCTATGGGAGGTGCTCCAGAAGAATCTGATTTTTCTCCTCCACCTCTTCCAAGGACTACTACCACTGGTTCTGAGCGTGGGTAATCACCTGAACCAGAGCAAATATAATTAATGTTAACAGAAGAACCTCCTTTAATTTCAGTTACTTTAACATGTAATTCCGAAAGATCCCCAACTTGGACAACTTCGTGAGTAGCTCCTTCAGGTGGAGTAAATTCAGTTAAGCTAAATCCCATAGGAATTATTTCTTTTACTAATACATTTTCAAGTTCAACATCACCTTTATTTTGAACTCTAACTCCGATACTAAATTCTCCTTCATTTAATCCAGGTTTGATACTTTTAAGAGTTTTTAATTTACGCTTGACGTATCTAACCTTTAATTGTGGTACCTCGACTGGTGTTTTAATGAAATCTTTTCCTTCTACGGGGCTATTAATGTTTATTTTTACTGGAGTCATATAAGTGGTTTCAGTTAGTGGCCTTGGATTTCTTGCTAAAAGTGGATAGGAAATTTCAATCGTCTTTCCTGGAAGAAATTCATTTTTAAGATTATATAATTCGATGTAAATAGTATGGATTTTCGAGAAATCTTGATCACTTGGGTCAATAAGAAGTTTTTTGACAAATTCCTGCCTTGAGCTTATATCAATGGGATCCAAAGTGATAGATAAATCTTTTACTAAGGGTGGGACAAAATCTGGTGGGATTTCATCTTGAATAAATACTGTTTCAATATTAGAAGAGCCGTTGTTAATGATTCTATTAACGATCTTCATATCAGTATTAGCATATGCATCAACCTCGGATGGCTTTATCTCCTTCTCAATGATGGCACTTAATACGGGATATATTGTTGATTCTTTTATAATTTCACCAATAACTCGGGGAATTACAACAAAAAGAGGCGTAAATCCTATTTCAGAACTTAATTCAGGAACATCCTTAGCCTCCACTTGAAAATCAAAATCCCATGATTCATCCGGATTAAGTACCTTATCTGGAGTTCGAGAAACAACCATTTCCTTCCCTGTAGGAATGGTTTGCGTGACTTTGGCGTCCTCTAGTTTTACTTGAAATTCGGATTCATTAATAAACTCAACATTGCAATCCCACATTCCCGGTTGAGAACTCTCGTCTCTATCAATCCCACTCATCGAATCTGTTAAACCTCTTACTTCAGGATTCATCATCGTTAATTTATAATTATTGATTAAATAATTTACATTTAGAACTCCGAGTTCTTGAATATTTAAATCGTCCATCTTCACAGTAAAGAAAATTTCAAGCTCAGCTTGATTTTGAGCTTCTAAGGATGGAACTTCCCAAGAAAGAACCCTTTTTCCCTCTTCTTCTTTTAGATTTGCATTACCATGACTAGGATTCCTCATTTCAATTTCTTGTATAAATGTAGGCATATCTCTTTTAACTTTAATTTCTAAAATGGGTAAATTCAAAGGATTAGTGAGAATTAACTTAAGACTGCATTTGTTATCAATTTGATAGAGAAAAGTATTATTAACTATACCGGAAATGGATTTCTCTGTATCAAAGATTTCCTGAACTTTTAAAGAAGATCCTTTAAGATCCCTAATTTGATATTCTTTAGCAAAGTCTTGAGCAGGATTTAACACACCTATAGATAATTCTTTAGATTCAAGATTTGTGTTAACCTGTTCCTTTACATCACAGACTAAATTCCAAAGTCTGCTTTTTTGGGTAGGATTTCTTATAAGAAGTGTCCCGTTGCCTGTAATCTCTTTCAGAGTTTGTGTTCCATCGAGAATTACTTTTTCCTTATCGGTTATATCAATAATAATAAGATTTTGCGACATTGATATCAATTTGTATTCTTTTCTTATAATAAAATTTTGTTCACAAATTTTGTTATCAAAATTTACTAAATAATAAAACTAAGGTAATTTAAACTTATTTAGAAAGAAAAAATAATTAAGTCATTATCACTCTTTATGATTAATTATATTAATTTAACTAATATAAAATATCGTGGTTGCCGACAAATTTTGGGAGATCGTTAAAAATTTTAATGATTTAATGAGTTCTGCCATTAGAGGCCCCAATTGTTTAGATATATGTCATGGGGATTGTTGTTCAATTAAAATTGACATTCCCAAAATATTAGCTAAAGAATATATTAAGCGAGGATTTGCGTCCAAAGATGACTTCATTCGAAGTGATGTTTTTAGCTTTAAATTAAGATTTGATGAAAAAAAAGCAAAATGCTTTCTATATGATAAAAAAATAAATGGTTGTCTAGTTCATAATTCTGGGATAAAGCCCCCACAATGCTGGATATATCCAACTAATTTTTCTAATCCTGATAATAAAGATATAAGCTGTAAGAGAACGAAAGGATGGAAAATAATTGACTCAGACAAGACAAAAGAAGCTGAAGATTTACTTCAATATTACATTTTTTTGTGTATGCTTGAAGCTAA
>JBHLOF010000021.1:0-44723 GCA_048940805.1 Promethearchaeota archaeon | reverse complement strand
TACTTTGAAAACCTTTTATTTTAAAAGAAAAAACAAGAAAAAAATATGAAATCTCTTTATTGAGTAAGTTTTAATAGTATTCTGTTTTTGACACTAGTAATGCGAAAAATCCATAGAAAACAATGTTTATTACACAACTAATAACCACATAGATTAAAACTGCTTCAAAACTCAGTGGCAATGCTGGTTGAGGGTATAATGCTGTGATGGTATTTTCTACAGCGGGGCTTAAGAATAGACCTATAAGTACTGCTACTGTACTGAGAATTACTGTTAAAGACCAACCTGCAAATCCTTGAAGTTTACTTTCAGCAAATTTTCCTGCCAAAATTGCTGCGATAAGTGGTGCAATTAAAAAACCCAATCCGATAACAAGTAAACTTATATCATTTGGAGGTAATATGGGCAAAATTAATACCCAATTTAAAATAACAGAAGGAAGAGCAGCGACAGATCCGAAAAAGTAATATAATAGCATAAGCGGTGCGTAATCAGGTGAACTGGGATTAAATCTATCAAGTAATAAACCAAATCCTGGTCCTAACGCTAGATATAATATTGAGAATATAAAATTTAGTCCAACAAAAGCAACTAAACTTAACACAAATGTTTTTCCAAATGTCATTTATCTTAAACTCGTTTATTGTCTAATAATGATTAAGTATAAGAATTATAATGATATAAACGTAAATAATTTTTAAATTTTAGCGTGAGAGAAGATTCATGTATATTTTGTTTGAATCACTTATAATGGTTTTCCCTAGAGCATTGTTAACAGTCTTATCAACCATCATATCCAAACTTTAAATATTTTTATTCTCTTACTATATTGATAATTAAATGAGAAGAAATAGCAAGACCTTCCCCCTTGGAAAACTTAAGCATGAATATTTAGCTAACCTGCTTAAAAACATAGAAATCAATGATAAGAGAGTGATATCAGGATCTAAAATCGGAGAGGATGCTGCTGTAATCAACATTCCAGGAAATCATTTTTTAGTCGTTAAGACAGATCCAATAACGTTTGCAACAGACCAAATAGGATATTATACTGTAAATGTAAATGTTAATGATCTAGTTTGCACTGGAGCAAAACCTAGATGGTTTCAATCAACAATATTATTACCTGAAAAAGTTACCACTCCGGAACTTATTCAAAAGATTTTTGAAGATATTAACAATACTTGCAAATCTATGGAGATTACGGTAATCGGAGGTCACACCGAAATTACCTCACAACTCAATAGACCCATAGTTATTGGATCATTAATCGGAGAAGTTAAAAAGAATAAACTTGTTCTTAATTCTGGTGCAGAACCGGGAGATGCTATTATCTTAACTAAGGGTATTTTCATAGAAGGAACTTCTTTAATAGCTCGCGAAAAGGAAAAATACTTAAAAGACAAGGGGATTGATACTAATTTCATACGAAAATGCCGAGATTACTTATTCAATCCCGGAATAAGTGTCTATAAAGAGGCTATGGTGGCTCACAATAATTTTGTTGTGAAATCTTGTCACGATCCCACTGAAGGAGGCATTTACACAGCTATAGCCGAAATGACGAAAGCTTCGAATACTGGAGTCTTAATTGAAGAGGAAAAAATAGATATATTACCAGAGCCCAGTATTTTTAGCGAAATCTTCGATCTTAATCCATATAATACAATTTCCTCTGGATCCTTATTAATTGTTGTAGATCAAGCAGATTCATCAGCTTTAATTGATTTATTAAAAACAAATAAAATTAGTGCCAAAAAAATTGGAAATTTTGTTTCAAAAGATAAGGGATTACGTGTAAAGAGAGAGAATGGTCGAATTTACCCATTGATCTACTCAGAAACAGATGAAATAACTAAAATCTTCTAAAATACAAAGAAGCTGAATTGTTTTAAAGATTATACCAATATTTTTATTTTCAGAGTTTTATTTAATTAGTAAGTTGCTTTAATTTGGGTTATAAGGTATCAAGTATCCTAATAAAAAAAAATTGAATGATAACTTTTGGTTAATGAGGAATTGGTTAGCTCTTTAAATTTCTTAATAGAAAGAGTAAAAGGATTAGGTTATAACCTAAAATTCGAAACAAGTTTGCTTTTTGAGATATTAGAAAGAAAAAAAGAGGAATTTGAGGGATTTCAAGAGAAAATTAAATCAAAATGGAATGATTTTATTCAAAAAAATCAAGAAAGAATTATAAAGCGAACCTTCACAACTTTTTTCTATGAAAATTTTCATAGTTTATTTACGTATTTTCTATATAACTTCTTTGGATTTAATGAAAATTCTTTAGAAATGACAAATAAAGAAAAAATTTCTGAGGAATTCTTACTTTTTGATTACAGATATTTTTTAACTCAAGAAGAACACGATATCTTCCAAAATGTATCAAAAAAATTCGAATCTGAAGTATTTTCAGGATCTTCATTTCCTATGGGTTATCTATACTTTCTTGTTCGGCTTTTAGGCATTCTTTTTAGAAAATCAATCAAAAAGAATATTTTTATCCTGTTAGACGCTGTCATTTTAAATACGAGTGCGGATAATCCATCATTGCATTTTATGATTATAATTAAGAACAGCAAGGATGAGGTTTTTCATAGCTATTATAATATGGTGTTATACTATTTTCTTAGACCCTTTAAAGGTATTTCTGACGATTATCTTAACAGTCTTTTGAAAGGTAGAGAAAAACTCTATCAATTGGCTCTGAATGGTTATCCTTCAGCAAAAGAAAAATTAGTGGATTTATTATATTACTTCTATAAGAAATGTAGTTTATTACAGAGTTTTACTCCTTTATTAGATTTCTTTAATTTTGTTGGAGCAAGAGTGGAGGATTCTATTTTTTCAAAACTTGATATTTTAAGAAAAGAATTCTTAGTAAATCTCGATGATTACAGCACAGAGAAAAAAAACTCATTATTAAGGTTTTTTGAATTTCTTGATAATAAATCCACATTATATTCCACTTTCCAAGCAAACAATCTTCCTTCTCAAAAATCACAGCTTAACTTATTCCTTTTATATATGAAATATTACTTTGGAAGCGGTCTTGAAGCTTTAGAAGTAGGGGATCTACTCTTTTTACCTCCTATTTTTAAGGAGGTGTTAGATAAGCATAATAAGCAAGTTGATGACGTAATCGGTGCGAATTCCATAAAAAATATAAAAATTTTTTTGAATTACCTTTATACTCTCTCTAATATAGATTATATAGATTTATTTTTCATTAAAATCTTTGATAATGCAGTATCTCATCTAAATTATGGATTCTTCAAAACATTCTTAAAGAGTTTTAACTTAAATCTTACTCTTATGATCAAACAAGAAAACGAGGAACTTTCTGATAATCCTGAGAATTTACCGTTCACTTTCGATATAATCGTTGAACATATGTGCAAAATTCTCTATGTAATTATCGATAAAATATTCCTTAGGCAAAATCCTGGTGATGCTTCTAAAAATTTTATTGATCCAAGAAGTCGTTATATTGGTAAAAACATAGCATTAAGGGTACTCGAATTATTTGTGTTCCAAGACATTAACTATAGTGATGATATTTGGCCAGACTTTGTAATTAGTTTAAATAGGGTACAAATTAAGGGTGAAATTAAGGAAAAGTTCAATATCATAATACCAGAAACTAAATTTTATACAGATGAAGAGTTAACTCAGATAATGATTACATATAATATCCAATCTTTATCAGATCAACCATACTTTGAGGAATGGTTGATTAATCGAATCATTATTCCCTTGAATGATTTTATCTTATATATTAGGAATTCAGTAAAAGATCCATCTAATGAAATTGAAGTTTATGAACATTTGAGTGAATTTTTCCTCTCGGGTATTGATGATACAGAAAAGGTAAAAGAAATTAAGTTTGTTTGCCAAGAAATTGCTCCTTTCTGGAAGAATACTGATAGATCTAAGTAGGTTATACAATATTGAATATTTCTAAGAATTTATGAAAATTTTTTTCAAGATCTAATATTGGAGGATCTGAAAAGATATCGCAATATTTTTCATCTGAACAAATTAATCCAGAGATCATTTTGATGTTTTCATTCAATTGGGGCTCAATTTCTTCCACATTTTTCACGCATAATAGAGTGGGATTATTTAAATTTCGGAATCCTTCTGTTATCAATAAATCTATATGGTAAGGACCATTTTGAAGCCAATCAATGAGCTCTTTAAGCTTATTTTCTTTTATTTTTAAGAAAACACCAATATCATTATTATTGTTAGTGATTATTGAGTATGATGCACCAGCGGTGCTGAATCGAGATGAGTCTTTTCCTTCTTGATCTATTTGATGATGTTTGACATTCTTAATTACAGCAATATTACAATTTAAATGCATTTTAAGCATACTTATCGATTTTACTATAAAATGTGTTTTTCCTGAACCAGAATATCCTATAACATCAATAATTTTAATAAAAATCACATACAATTAGTATATATACTTCTCAATGTCTAGTTGTCTTCATTATAATTAATCGTAATATCTTTAATGAAAAAGGTTATAATATTTTACTATTTAATATTTAATTAAGATTTTCTTAATATCTTAAATTTAAGGTATTTTCTCATGCCCGCTATAATACAAAAATTAGTGTTTGACGCCAATTTCTTTATCTGTATGCTACAAATTAGAGCTAAAAATATCATTGGAAATTTGACGAAAGCAGCAAAAGAATTGGGTTTTGAATATTATATTTCAGAAATTGTATTTGATGAAATTAAAGCACCTCATACCTTTAAAGAAAAATTACGACAGATTATAAATGTAGAGAAGATCTTACCCATTGAAATTGAAGATGTAAAAAATGACCTCATTCAATTCAATATTAGATTCCCTGCTCAAGATCCAGATCTCTCTCTTGTGTATATAGCCAAAAATTTACTTGAAAAAACGGATCCTTCTCTTGTTCACCTTGTAACTGATGATTTCAAACTAGTAAAGAACACAAACCTACTCTATAAAGGAAAAATAAACATTCTATCACTTTCAAGTTTCTTGTTAAAAATTCAAAGAACTACTACTAATTCCCAACTGAGAAAATATTTTAAGGATATTTGGAAAAGGAGTCTTAATTACACTCTGTCTTATATGATAGAAAGATCGAAAACTTATCCTGCTGAACAAAAAATTACGTGGTTAATTGAGAAGGCAATTACTGTTACTGAAGATTCAATATTAACTCAAGATATTGAATTAGAAAATCCGGATGTGGGCGTAAAATTTGAAATCGGTGCTTCTCGTTATTTAGAAGAAATTAATATTGCTGATAAATATATTTCAAACCAAGATCTTCCTCAAAGCGAGGAGGCACAAGTATTAAGTATTATTAAGTTTCTTGAAAATCTGAGAATTTCAAGAGAATATGTAAATAGGGCCAGAGAAGCAATTATAAAAAGCGAATCTAAGGACGCGATCAAATATTTGAAAAAAGGGAATCAGTTTTTAATATCACTACTTCAGGTAGCTTCAGGAGAATTAACAAAAATAAAAGATTATGAAATTGTTGAGCAAATAATTTGTTCAGAAATAAGCAAAATGGAATTTTTAAGAGCTTTTTTACTTGTTTCACTTGGCAGGATTAACTCTGCTATTAGTTCACTTGAAAGAGCAGCATTATTCTCGACCATTATTCATAATCATAAAACTTGTCTGACTCTCAATTATATTAAGGCATTGATTTATTTGTTTCACGGATTATATAAAAATGCAATCATGCAATACAATTTTACTGAAGAATTAGCAGAAATTTATAATGATGACAGGTTAAAACTTAAATGTCTTATTGGGAAGGCGATTTCTCTCTATATTCAAGGAGAAGAAAAGAACACGGCTATGAACATTATGGAAGATATATCGAGTTTAAACCTAGACGAAAATTTTATGGATGCCATTATTGTCTTTAGTGAATTGGGTGATTACTTTTTAGCTTTGGGACATTCTCAAATTGCGGCAAATTTATATAATCAAGCATTAGAAGTATCTATTGATTATAAATTGACTCATAAAAGTGAAATATTGATTGAAAAACTTAAAAGATCTTACATTTCTACGGTATTAGAAGGATATTCTGCGGAAGATATGGTAGATAAACTAGATGTATTATTAGATAAAGCATATACAATAAAGGATGTTGAAAAATACAACGAACAGATAAAAAAAATATCTAGTTTTAATCTGTTATTCTATACTCCTTTCCCTTATATTAGAGGAAAGAAAAAAACAATTTCGTTTTCAGATTTACCAAAGGAATTAAAAGAAGATTACCTAGAGGTTGTTTATTTTGAGAAATCAGAACAAAGTCAAGATCAAATATTTTTTATAGTTTCTCATTACGAATTAGGACTTCTAGGAATTAAAGTTAAAACTAGTGAAAACGTTACTGGAATTGCGGAAAATTATACGTTAAAAATAAAACCAACAGCAACAGCAAAAATCTACGAACCAGATGAGGTATTAAAAAATGATTATTTAATTCGAGCTATTGTTGAAATTACTCAGAAAGACAAGGTTCAAATTAATTATACTCTTCCATCTTTCTTTAAACAGTTAAATTTATAATGCGATATATAAAATTATGGCTATCCTTTCCTTAAACTTTTATCTCGTTGTGAAATTTGATGAGAATGTATTGCACATGAAATACAATAATATTTTGTTTTACTAGGTGCTTGAATTATTGTTCCAGCCTTTTTTAATTCAGTATACATTCTAGAATCGACAAGAGAAACCCTTCTTGTAACAGCTTTAGCCTTACTACGAGCAACAAAACGACCACACTTATAACATTGAACCTTAAAATGTTGTCCTTTACTCGAACCGCTCTTTCCACCGCTCCTTCTTTTTTTTGGGATAAAAATCAGCCAGTTGTTATTTTTAATTATTTCAATTGATATTCGTTTACTAAATGAATCGTAGGAAACTTAAATATTTTATCCTTAAGCGTTAAGAAATCTGAAGTAACTCTTGATAACGATTAAACTTCAAAAATATTATCTTTCCCCCACGTTTCAGCTTTTTTTGTTTAAATTCTTAAATGTAAAACTTAATCTCTGAATTATAGTGTAAACTAATGTGAGTATAAATATACTGATACCAATTAGAAAAACTGGGGTAACCCTTATTCGAGTTAAAAAAGGAATTGAAACAGTAAAAACTTCACCAAATATGAGTAATGACGAGAAATAAAAAATTAACTCAAATATAATAGTGAATAATAAAAATAAAATTCGTTCAGCTCGTTCCATAAATCCGATACCCTTCATATTCACACCTTCATTTTCAGCTCTTGAACGGGTATAAGATATCATAATAACTAAGAATAAAATAATATATCCCAATAAATAGTCAATCAAACCACCATAAATTAAACCTAAGATTAATAGAGCATCAGAGAGTCTGTCTAAATTAGAGTCTAAGTATGCTCCTGCCGGTGTTTCTTTACCAGTTCTTCGTGCTACTTCTCCATCCAGAAGGTCAAATGTACCTGCGAGACCAATAAAGACGGGGACAATCCAAGAAAACCAAAGTGATGCATACATCCAACCAAATGCTATTAAAAATGAACCAATTAATGACAGAGTAAATCCTATAAGAGATAAACTGTTAGGAGTAAAATTATGCTTTATTAAAAAATTGACGGGGCGTTCGATGTATCTACTTGAGATTTCTCTCTGTCTAACTCTTTTCTTTGAATCTACTAATTCGTTCAATTCTTTATAAATCCCAATAACGTACAGTTGAAATTAATAATTTTAAAATTAATCTATAATAAAAAATTTATGATAATGTTAATAAGTGTAATTTCAATAATCGAATGACGGATGAGGCTAAATAAGATTGAGTTCCAATACTTATAATTGGAAAGTTAAACGCTAAAAACTCTTTTGAATCAAGAAATTTATCTTCTTGGCTCCCAACGATAAAAATTATATTCTTACTTTTAAGAATGGCATTTTTAAGTTGATAAAAATCTCTTCCACCTTCTTTTAAAACAAAGATGCTCAATCCTAAGAATTGACACCATTTTAAAGCTTCTATTATGTTCATATCTAAGCACTTGACAGATTTAAGGGGATTTTGATTTATTTCTTCATTAGACTTTGATCTCAAAAATTTAACAAAGTGATCTGTAAGTAATAATTCATTTTTTGGAAAAATTTCATAATTTAGATTAGAATTAAATATATAAGTGCCGTAATTATCCAGAAATACCCAAATTCCGATGTTTCTTTCAAAATCCTCTTTTGCTAATAAAGCTGCTAGGATGCATCTTGATATCACATCGAATCTGCCAGAAGAACCTGGAATATCCCTAATAGTATATTTATCTAGATTAATTGTTTGAGATCTAATGATAAAATAAAGATTCATAGAAATAATAGGTATTTTCTTCTATTGAATAAATATAAACTCCATTCTCTATAAATTAGATATATTTTTATTTACATTATATTGTAATTGGAGCTTGTGTTTCTATTTTATTTCTTCTTAATGTGTTTCATGAAATAAAACAAAGATGTACTTGCTCCAATGGTAGCAATAATACCAATTATACCAATAAAATAATCATTTGATATCCAATTTAATAAAGGTGTCAATGGAGATGCAAAATTATCTATCCAATTTTCTCCATATTGATCAATCAATACTCTCTCAAGCCCATCAGGGTTATTAGAAAGTAATCCGATTGTAAATCCAATACTTAACATCAATACCAATACCACGATGGTTAAACTACTTAAAATTATTGGTATTTTGTACTTTCCTAACTTATTCATTATTTATACCCAATATTGAAACTGTTGTAATAAACTCCGGTTTAACTTTGTAAATATAGAATATTATTAGAGAAGATATAACACTTTCTCCAATAGCTATAAATATATGCCAAAAGACCATAGCAGGAATAGCAATTACAAAAGGAATTATCCCAGAAAGACCTAGTTCAATTCCACATACTAGCGAAGCTAAAATTACAGCAATATATGATCCTATAGCTGTACCAATAATAAGTTTGGCATCTTTTCTTAATTTAGTATGATTTAAGAGTTTTACCACACCTATTACAATAAAAAAACCAACTACACCCCCAATAATTCCCATATTGAAGGTATTTGCTCCTATTGCAGTAATTCCTCCATCCCCAAAAAGACTTTGAATAAATAAAATTAAAAATAAAACAATAATAGAAGCCCAAGGACCAAGAATAATTGCTACTAAGGTACCTCCTATTAAGTGCCCAGAAGTACCTCCAATTATAGGATAATTCACAAATTGAAAAGCGAAAATTACTGCAGCTAATACGCCAATATATGGTACCAATTTATCAGAATCTTCATTTTCAAAAATCTTACTAATCCGAAAAAATCCCAAAATCATTATTAAAAGTATTACTATCCATAAAACGATAATAACTATTGGATTAAGCAATCCATCTGGTAAATGCATTTTTAAGCTATAAACGTTAACTATTTTTGAAATGCAATTAAATAATATTATTATATAAAAAAGTATGAAAAGTAATAAATATTACTATTTTAGTAAATAATATTATTTTAGATTAAATGTTGAGAAGAGCTTGAAAACTACCTTACCCTTTAGACATGAGAGTGAAAAAAGATTCCTGAGTAAGACTCACCCCCTAACTCGCTTTATTTTACCCTTTATTTTTGTTTTACCTTTTTTGATTATTAATGATATTTATCTAATCATTACAGTGCTATTAATTACTTTAATACTCGGAATTATTTTCCAATTACATCTCTTAAAAGCACTTTCAAGACTGAAAATAGTTATTCCATTAGCATTGTTTATCACAATATTCATCCCTTTATACATCGGAGATACAATTTTATTTCAATTAGATAGTTTCATCAAAATTAGTATTTTTCAAGAAGGAGTTTATTTGGCTTCTCTTATTTTTTTGAGAGTGGTAGGATCTCTATTTATTTTCATGTTATATTTGACTTCACTAACCTATTCAGAATTCATCGAAGCTCTTACTAAGTTAAGGATTCCCCGTACAATTGTGGGCTCTCTAATTATTATGCTTCATTATATTCCCATTTTAGCTATTTCAAATAAAAAGATTCTTGAGTCTCAAGAAGCAAGAGGTAAAAAAATATCTTCTTATTGGCAAAAATTGAAAACGCATGCGTATATTATGGGCAAAAGTATTGTAGCGAACATGGAACGAAGTGAAAAATTGTATGAAAGTCTGAAAATGCGAGGATTTTCTGGTGGGATAACTTTCATAACTAGGAAGTATAAAATAATTGATTTTGTCTTAATCGGTTTGGTTATTTCAATAATGGTATGTTGTGTCTTTTTTATTGATTTAAAATTAATTTATAGCGAGGTTTTTAAATTATTTTTGCAATAGAAGTTGAAAATCTGTCTTTTAGTTATGATTCGGGATTTAGTATTCGAAATATTTCACTCAATATAGAAGAAAATGCAATTTATGCCTTAACAGGTAATAATGGTTCAGGAAAGACCACATTATTAAGATTAATAGTCGGGTTATTAAAGCCTAGTTCGGGATTAATCAAGATCTTCAACAATCCCCTTACTAGAGATAAGAAGAAATTATGGAAATTAAGACAATCAATCGGATTTTTGTTTCAAAATCCTGATGACCAATTATTCGCACCAACAATCGGAGAAGATGTAAGTTTTGGGGCAAGAAATTTGAAACTTGATGACGAAGAAGTTAATAAACGAGTGAATTGGGCATTGAAAGCAGTAGATTTACTTGATTTCAAAAATTTCTCTCCCTTTGACCTATCATGGGGCCAAAAAAAGAGAGCTGCCCTAGCGGGTGTATTAGTCATGAAACCAAAATTATTAATACTCGATGAGCCTTTTGCTAATCTCGATTTTAAATCAATTTATAATCACTTAAGAATTCTGGAGAATTTAAGAAAAGAAAACAATATCACTCTTCTCTTCACGACACATAATTTATTTTTCGTGGAAAACTGGGCTGAAAAGATGTTAGTTTTACATGACGGGAAAATCGTTTTTGAGGGTTCCCCACAGCAAGGACTAAAAGATACTGATGTCAACAATTTACTTGGATCATATAATGACATAATATCACTTCTTAAAAAGGAGGAATAGGGCCTAAAATATTATAAATGGCATAGATTTAGCCTAATAACACTAACACATTATTTTCATTTTAGGGTAATGCCTTATAAATCAAATATGTTCTCTCGTGTTAGGCAATAAATTCTATGCACTAGTGGGAACATAATCATGTCTCCTGTGTACTGACTCAAACCTCATTGCGACGAAAAGCTTCTTTGCTTGGTTAAGAGCCCATTTTTTGCAGGATAATTACTGATTATATAACTCTGAATTTTCGCATTTTTTTGCACTTTATACTCATTTTTATATCATATAAGTCCTCGATAATGCGGTTTTTTTCATCATCGTTCTCCCATAACTATAACAGAAGAATATAGTTATAAAATTTTTTATTATTTGAAGAAAGGAAAAGGTTCTTTCTTATTAATTCCCTTAATCTTATCTTCTATTCTTAAGATTAGACTTTGTAAACAATTAAAGAGAATTTTTCTTATAAGCTCAAAGTTAAGGTCAATTTCAATATCATTATCATGAAATTCGTCATATTTATAAAAGGCTTTATATACATTTTCGGTTTTTAGAATTTTATACGAAGAATCGACAAGAAAGGCGTAAAGATCTTCACTTTTATAATCTATTTTCATTATAAGAGAGAGCATTGCCGATTCTTTTTTACCGCGGGCCCACTCTGAGGGGATTTCGAATTGAAAATTAATAATTTTCTTTTTCTTAGTAATTAATACAATTTCAAAAAACGGTTCGTCAATATCTAGATCAAAAAATTTCTTTAACTTTTTAATGATGTTTTCCTCCAATTTCTCATCTGGATAAGAAAGCAATACACTTGGACCCAAAATCCCATCAAAATAAGATAAAACTAAATGCACCTAAATCACACCAAACGTTTATAAAAATATGAATTTGGTAAATTTAAAATTAATTTAATCAAAAATTACAGTTTTAATACCCTTAGGACAAAGACCTAAGATTTGATTAATTTATAGTAATCCTACAGAATCCGATCTGAATAATTCTTTAATTTCTTTGCTCATTTCACCTTGCTCTGTATGTAAATACTGATCTAGGATTACCGCAATACTAGGTGCATTTTTTTTCATAGTGGCAATAATAAATCCAATTTGAACCTTTTTATCAGTTGCAATACATAAAACTCCCTTTCCAACTTTCATCGAGAAGATCATCCCTTCAAAATATTCAGTAATCTGCAAGGAAATATTTCCATATCCCAAAATATGACCTTGTTCTTCACCAGCAACAAAGACAGCTCCCCCAATGGCTCCTATTTTTTCAATGGAAATGTCATTATTATCAGAAAAAGCAAATTTAGATTGACTTATAATGGTGATACCCGTTTCATCAACAATAACAGCATGTTTTAACCCCGGAGTACTGTTGATAATATTGTTTAATATTCTCTTTAATTTTAGCTCATCTTCAGAAAAACTCAACTATTAGTCAACCCAAAAAAGTATTACATCGATTTAAAATGGTTTTTTTTTAATTTTAAACCTACTTATTAAAACCCAACGATACTTTAGTAAATGATGAAATTCTATGTATAAAAATTTTAGTAAACTCCGTTTTTTTCTACGGTTCATAATAAAAATTCGATATCAAAAGTTTATGACTAGAAAAGTTTTTGAGTCTTTATCAGATTTTTTAAAGGTTTTAAACGACTTTTATGATCCTTAGTCTTTTCAAGTAGAATCATAAGCCTATAATTTTTATTCTTATCTAAATCCCGCTTGATTTGTATTAATTTAGAATCCTCGATAAAATCGCGATTTTTAGCAACTGCGGATAGTGCTAAGGTATTTTCAAGCACCCATAATTTCTTAGAAATTTTACTGGCTAACGGGAAACCATGTTTATCCGTTATAATTCCTGCTACAAAATTAGGGAATTTTTTTTCTATCCTATATAAGAAGTAATTAACCTCATCTTGATTTATTATATTACCCAATTTTATAACACCTAATCTATCAATTTTTCAAATTAATAATTAAGAAATAAAAAAATTAGGTCATTAAATGTTATATGATGGAGATATTACGCCTATTGATTAGGATAAATTAGAATTACATTAGATTTATTAATCATCTTCACGATATCTTTGCTCTTTCCAAGGATCAGCTTTATTCGAATATCCGTTCCGCTCCCAATATCCCAATCTATCTTCCTGCAGAAATAAAATTCTTAAAACCCATTTTGCGCTTTTATAGAAATACAGATTGGGGATAATCGGTCTTACAGGACCTCCATGATTATCATCAATGGGTAAATTTTCATAGGTTAGTGCTAATATTGCATTTTCTTTTTCTAATCGTTCTAAGGGAACTGTAGTTGTAAATCCATTATCTGCACAGTAAAATTCTACGAATTGGGCTGAGTTTTTTGGTTTTACAAGATTGAAAAGAGTCCTGAAAGAGATTCCACCCCATTTTGTATCGAATTTACTCCAAGTGGTCACACAATGAATATCGGCAATAATTTCTTTATCCTTTAATTTATTCAGTTCCTCTAAGGTTAAAATAACAGGATTGTCTACCTCTCCTTCTATTACTAGCTTGTACTCATTTCGATCTATATGGGTAACCTCTTTACTTTGTAGGATGGGGAATCTTTTAGTAATATGCTGGCCTGGTGGCAATCTTTGTTTTTTTTCCTCTTTAGATAGGTCTTTTTGATTAGAGGTCATTAAATGATTTAAAGTCAAAATACCTTTAAATTGTTATGAAATAACATTAAGAGAGAATCAATTCGAGCTTTTCTTTAAAGAAATGCCCAAATCAAGGTTTTCGACAAGTTCACTAAAACGGTTTCGAACAGTTACTTCAGTAACACAACTCACTCGAGCAATGCTTCGCTGTGTTCTTCTTTCATTGACAATAATACATGACGCATAAATCGCAGCTGCACAAACACCAGTAGGGCCTCTACCAGAAGTTAATCCTCGGCTTTCAGCCATCCGAATTATCGTTTTTGCTGTTTTTTGGCATTTTGTTGTTAAATCTAACTCTGAAATAAATCTTGTTAGGAAATCCAGAGGTTTAGTAGGATTTAGATTAAGTTCCAACTCAGTTGAGATAAATCTAAAGGAACGACTGATTTCTTTTTTATCAACACGAGCTACTTCTGCTATTTCGTTCAATGTTCGTGGTACTTTATACATTCTACAAGCTGCATATAAACTCGCCGCAGCAACACCCTCAATACTCCTACCACGAATTAAATGAGCATCAACAGCATCGCGATATATTTTCGCGGCACACTCTCTCAAATTTTTTTGAAGATCGAGATTAGAAGCCATTCTATCAAGTTCACTAAGTGCAAAAGTAAGGTTTCTTTCTGTTGCATCGGATACTCTAATTCGACTTTGCCATTTCCGAAGCCTATAGATCTGATCTCGTAATTTTGCAGGGATCTCTTTACCAAAAATATCTTTATTCTTCCAATCTATCATAGTACTAAGTCCTTTATCATGAATCATATATGTCATAGGAGCACCTGTTCTAGTTCTTTTCTTCTTCTGGTCGGCATCAAACGCTCTCCATTCAGGACCACGATCGATATGTTTTTCTGAGTGAACTAAGCCACAATCCTCACAAACCAGCAATCCTCTATTTTCATCAAAAAATATTGTATTCCCACATTCACTACAAATTTCGGTCTCTATAATCAAGTTTTCGCTAGAATCTGTTTTTATTTCTCTCCAACTTGAAATAGATACCACCTTCTATATTTATACATCTGGTTTTTTAAAATTTTTATAGATTAAGGTAATTTGGTATAAAACTTTAGAGAGGGATCGAATTGCGAATTTGGAAGAGTTTTTATTGATACAAACGGAAGATTAATTGGACCAAAAATATCTTTAATAAGCCCAACAATTTTATAGTTCTCATTATAAATGGGTTGCTTTAAAATTTTTTCAAGATTACTATTCCATTGTTTCACTCTGAAAATCTGATGCTTTTTTGCTGATTCTCCGATATAGAATAGGTTTAATCTAACCCATTTTTTTTTCAAGAGATCCCCTTGCTAAGTAGATGAAAATTTAATTTAAAATTAATGATGGTAGCTAGTATTTAAATATAATGTTTTTCTCAACCTCTACATACAAAAATGACAAATCACCATTTACTCAATTTTCCAGAGTGGAAAATGCCAAGCAGAATAAATTGTAATATCTTTCTTAGTATCATATTGTTAATAAAGACTTAAACTAAAGAACTCAAGTTTAGAAGAAGTTTTTCTGTAATCGATATTTTTTTTTACAGTCACACTCATATCCATCACTCTCCAATGAAGCTAAATCTTGAGATAAAGTGAAATTTTTGAGCTTAATAAGAGAAGAATTCTCACATTCTCGTTTTAAACAATTATGAATCCCTCTTCTTGTCCCCGCACCGGAAGGATCTGATAAAATCCGTATTTTACTCAGATCCTCTTGATTTATCGATTTTCTTAAAACTTTGAAGAGTGAATGAAACCAAGGAGGACGATATTTGTGTTGAAACCATAAGTATTCTACAAGGGTTCCTCGTTGTATATTTAACGGATTAATTGATATCGTATTAATATTTAAGCCCATTAATTTTTTAATAGAATTGATACAATCATCAATTGCTCCCGATTCATTTAGAAATGGAGGTTTAAGCAGCAAATAAGCTTTCACACCAATACCTATTTCTCTACAAACCGGTAAAATTTCTTTAAATTTTTCAAATTTCATTCCTTTGTTAATATAATAATTTCTGACATAATCATTAATAGTCTCAAGTCCAATAGCTACCTCAATATGCACTCCTTTTAGATTTTCCTTAAGGGTTTGAAGTCTTTCAGGATTAATATATTCTAATCGGCTTTCAATGGTAAATTCTTTAATATTTTCAATATCTGCAATTTTATCATAGATATATTTTCTTGTATCTTCGGTGATTTCATTTTCATCAAAGAAACTTCCAGAATTAAATATCTTAAGTGAATAATGTTCATTATCTTGTGAAATCTCATTAAATTTATTCTCTAACACATGATTAAATTGATTTCTTACGTGAATTTGTTCAAGTGCCTCAATATTCGCATCTTGAATATATCCACACATACTGCATCCCCCCCTTTCGCCCAAACACCAACTACAGCCTTTTGTCCTTAGAATAATTGTTAATTCTTTCCCAATTTCGTTGATAAGTCTGTCAGGTTTAATCCAAAAACCAACGGGTTTATCTATATCTTTTATATTAATTCGCTTTATCTTTCTCAAAGCGTCTTGTCTTATATCTATGATTTTCTCAGAAATTAATGGGTTTCTTTTATTAATAGAACTATTTTTTCTCAACTATCTCTGCAACTCTTCCAGTTTTAGAATTTTTTATAAAATTTGAACCTACGTGGAGTTTTCCTGTTCCAATTATTTCTTTTTTTTCTTTATTAATTATAATAGCAAAATTGCTTGGTATTAAATCTAAACTGAAACCAATTATACCTTGTCGAAAAAGTGTATTACCTCGAAGTTCCTTCCCATCAAAACTGATAACGTTTGAATCCATAGAAAAAGGGAATTTAACCATTCTCTTAAAACCTAGTATTGTTAAAATTATTTGCCCAAATGATGCATCATATACTCCTAGTTTTTCGTTTGTTTTTGCATCTATCAAAGGAATTTTTGTTTTAGTATTAATTTTAATAGGATTCAGTTTATTTTTAACAATCTTTAATCCTGAATCCTTTCCAAATTGATAATCTAATATTTTTATTAATTTCCGGGTCCAAGTATCTCTTAAAAATGTGTTTTCTTCTATTTTTTTGCTAGGATTATAATCATTAATATGTTGCTTTATTAATAATTTAAGAGCGTGAAGTGATTCTTTGGAGGTTATTTTGCCTGTAATATCTGTAAAATAGAACTTATGAGGCAAATTTAAATTAACTTTTTCAGCTATCTCAAGATATTCCTTCTCAAGATGACAAACCACAGGAATTTTTTCATTAAATTTTATTAGAATCTGCTGCAGCATTTCTGAAGTAATCTTTTTTTCAGTATCATCCCATTCACCAGTTACAGATATGTCATATGAATTAACTGGATAGATATTTTCCAATTGCCTCGGTATTGCTCCTAAAGGGGATGTTAAAATTATTTCCTGAAAATTGGCAAATACTTGAAATTTTTTCAACACACCCTGAAAAAATTTATGTGATTTTGACAAGGAATAGGGTTTTTTGGCAGAGCAGGGGAGAATCATGATAAGTGATGTCCATGGTTCTGGATTGAAATTTTCAATCACTCTCCGTCTAAACTCCCTAAAATCGGGTCTATTATATGAAGAAGGTCCTAAACATTTAACGTCTCGAACCTTTTGAGTAATTGGCGTTTCAAGACGTAAAACATCAAAATGATCCTTATCCAAGATTTTTAACAAGGACATTAAATTGGTATCATCAAGTGAAGATTTCTCAACAAAACCTCTAAAATCTTCATAACGTAGATACTGTTTGATTTTCATCATGTAATTATGCGCTACGATTAAGTTATGGATACAGAGTAAATCCATCCTCTCTGTGGATTCTTTGACTGTTATTAGTTCTTTCAAATTTCCTTTGCAAGCGATACAAGAACAGGGCAGATATTTAAGCTTATGAATAGGAAGATAATACTCAATTGTATCATAAAAATTATCTGCCGATAAATACAAAATATAGGAACCATCGATCAGATCAACTCCTAGGTAAACTAGCATCGGAAAATATTTTGGAACTATTCTGCCAGACGCCATGATAACTATATTATTATCCAACATTGTTTTGATTTTAATGATGGTTTGGGTAATTTTTCTAAAATTTTTGAAATTATCAAACACATCAACCAGATTTAAAATTTTTATATTCATATTCTCGTTAATTATAGGAATATAAAGATCTATTAACTCAAAATAATCAAAAAGTCTTATTGATAAACCGAAATTGATTTCAGTATAATTCTTTAAGATTTTAACGGCATTATTGAGATAATTCTTTATTTCATTTCTGGCAAAATCTTTTCCTATTGTTGTTGAGGGAATATTGAAAGGGATATTTGAAACAACATTGTCTTCAGTGAAATGATCCTTATTTTTTCTTAATATTTCCTCAAAATTATCTATAATTCCCGGATAAGAGAAAAAAAAGCCGGTATTTTTAAATTTCTCTCTAAGAAATCCTATTTTTAAGAAAATTTCCTTTGAGATCATGAATAAATCGTGATTTTCAAATTCCTGGATAAAATTAAATTGCTTCATTAAGATGTTTTTAATTGGAATTATGATATTTGGGGTTCTGATATAGAGCTTATTCTTTTTAGAAAAATTGATACGCCCTATTCTTGAAAAACCAATTCTATTTTCTAATTGTTCAAAAAAATTACTCATTCTTTTCAGTAGTAAGGACTATTTATCGATCTAAATTAATTTACGTTAAGTTCTCTAATTACCCAAATATAATAAGAATTTAGTAAACGCCTTATAAAGAATTAAGAGAAATATTCCTGATTTGCTTTATTTATTGGTGAAAATACCTCAGAAATTATGAAATTAGTATATGATTTTAACTCATCTAGCACAAAATTCGTATAAGTATCTTCAATATCTTCTGAATTATATAAATCTCTAATAAAAGTAGCATAATCTTCGATATTTTTCACTCGAACAATAGCAAATAAACCATATTGTTCGCCTATCCGAAAAAGATCGGTTATATTTTTGTTCATATCCAATCTAGTGGCTAGTTCATTATATTTTGATGGATCTTTTGGTTTTATTCGAAGTAGATATTTTCCTTCAAAACCAATTTTTTTGGGACAAAAATTTACAGTATAATTTAATATAACTCCCTGGGTTTCAAGTTTTTTTATTCTGTTATGAATAGTTGATTGTGAAATTTCCATTTTATAGTGGGTTAAAAATATTCTACTTATTTCATAGGTAGATATTGGTTTAAATCCTTGATTATCCTGCAATATTCTTAAAATGTTAAAATCAATCTTATCAATTTCGAAATTAGGATCAAAATTAAATTTATCTAATTGCATGCCAATTCTCCTTATATTATTAACAATTTTATTTTCTATTAAATCTCTCTTTAAACCACTCTTTAAACCATTTATAACTATTTTTCCATTTGAAAAAACTAAAATTGTTATAGGAGAATTATCAATCTTTAAAATTAAACCGGGAAATCTCTCAGGATCATATTCTATATCTGGATTATTATGAGCAATTTGATCTAAATTTAGTTTCTCTGGATATTTGATTTCTATCTTCTTATTTTCATCAAATTCTTTTTCTGATAATTTGATATTTAATTGATCTAAAAGCTCTTCCTCAAAGGACATTCTTGACTTTCTTAAACTTATTCCATTTGTTTTAAACACTTTAATCGTTTCAATAATTTGATATTTTTTAAAATATGATTTTGCCATTATATTGTCTATATTGTTTAATATCTGATAATATTCTTCGGGAGATTTAAATATAAATAAGGCGAATAAAGAAAAATCTCCAATTATCCCATCCAATGTTCTTAGTTGGGGAATTTCTAACAATTCTTTTACTAAATTAGGTTCTTTTGGGTTAGTTTTAATTTCAAGCATCACATATTTCAAATTATTTGGTTTAACGTTAGGATTAATGTTTATTGTAAAATTCGTAATTATTTTTTGATCTCTCATACTATCAAGTTTATTTTGATATGTTTGTCTAGAAAGACCCACAGTACGTGAATTTCTTGATACAATAAATTTGGTTTTCCCACTTAAATTCCGAATTAATCGTTGATATTCTAACTGATCATTTAAATAACTCATATTATTACAATTTTACAAATTTCTTATTTATTGTTAATTAAATGTTAATTGTATTTAATAAATATTTGCAATTGACCAAAAATAACTTTATTAATTAATTAAAATTAATAGATCTAATAATTCAAAAGTGCATTTCAATGGTAAAGTATAAAATTGCAGATGAAAATTTAGTAGAAAAAGGAAAAGAAGCTCTGTATATAGCAGAGAGTAAAATGCCCGTAACCGCTAAAATAATCCGAGAACGATTTGCTAAGGAAAAACCACTGCAGGGAATCACTATCGCGGGGTGTCTTCATATAACTAAAGAAACAGCAAATCTTGCTCGTACGCTAAAAGCAGGTGGTGCTGATGTATGGTTATGTGGAAGCAATCCATTATCAACTCAAGATGATGTAGCCGCAGCTTTGGTTAAAGAAGATATAAATGTATTTGCATGGCACGGGAACACAGATGAGGAATTCTATTGGTGTATTCGTGAATGCCTAAAGGCAAAACCAAATATCTTAATTGATGATGGTGCGGATATGATCGTTACTGCTCATAAGGAATTTTCTGAACTAATTACCGAAGGAATAATTATTGGATGTCAAGAAGAAACCACAACTGGTGTGAAGCGATTTAAAGCTATGGAAAAGGTGGGTAAATTAAAAGTTCCACTTTTTCCTGTCAACGATGCTAGATGTAAAAATCAGTTTGATAATGAATTAGGTACAGGACAGGGCATTGTATCTGCTATTTATGGCATGCATGTGTTATTTGCAGGGAAAAATGTTGTAATTGCAGGATATGGTCACTGTTCTTCAGGAATGGCTCTTAGGGCCAGAGGTTTGGGCGCTAATGTTACTGTAACTGAAGTAGATCCAATAAAAGCCTTACAAGCAATATTCGCTGGATATAATGTAAAACCTATCGAAGAGACATTAGCCTCTGCTGATATTATCTTAACCGCAACTGGTTGTAAGCACATTATAGCTCCTACAAAGGAGATGTTCGATAAAATGAAAGATGGGGTAATTCTTGGGAATCTTGGACATTTCGATATAGAGATACCTACTAAAGAATTATATCAATATGCTAAGCAGATTAAACCAGTTCGCTCGGATGTAGAAGAACTTTTAATGCCAAATGGGAAAAGGGTTTATCTGCTTGCAAAAGGGCGTTTAGCAAATTTAGTATTGTCAGAAGGACATCCTGCTGAAGTTATGGATATGTCGTTCGGGTTACAATCTCTAATGTCTGAATATATTGTTAAGAGTAAGAATTCATTAAAACCCGGTATAGTAGATGTTCCTGTGGAAATCGATGATAAAGTAGGGTTCCTAAAACTTCAATCTATGGGCATTGAGATTGATACACTAACTGAGGAGCAATATAATTATATACACGGTTATGAAGAAGGTACCTAAATTTTTTTCTTATTTGCTTAGTTAAATTTTAGTTTTTTGGATATAAAATATCATTTTGATTATTTATTACTCCATACACTTCATGTGCTAAATCTCGTAGCCCCTCAATACCGATAGGCTCCTTTTCAAGTCTATTTGATTCCCAAATTTTTAAGTTTTTAAACTCCTTTTTAATTTCTTTCACATAATTTAGTTGTGTATCTCTTATGTTGTTGCAAAAATCACAGGTTATAGATGGGGGTGTTATCATATTGATATGAATACCATCAAGGGAAATGTACTTTTTAGTCAAATCTCTTGCTCTCTTGATTTCCTCGAAACTTGGTCTTTCTGCAATAGTAACTAACCTTAGAGATCCTCGAGTATGGATAAGTTCCGTAATTCTTTCACCACGTTCCTCAAGATCAACTAACATCTTGAAAATTTCCTTTCCAAGTTCCCGTCTTTTCTTATAATCATCAAATGGTTTTATTATATTTCTTACCACTTTAGAAAATTTTCTTACCGCTTCTTTAACTGAATTATAAAAACTAAGAGAATACTTTAATACAACCTTCACTTGATCTTCAGGTATCTCAAACAAGGCTACCATGTTTCCTGTTGGGGGAAAATCTGCTACAATTATATCAAATTGAATTGAATCTGGATCTTCAGCATCCAAGATATCTTGAAAAAACATAGCATTTTTAAGTGCAAGTGGGATCGAATCGGCGGTAAATGTAGTATCCATGAATTTTTCTATTTGAGGTATTAATCCCACTAAAGGCATCTCTCTCATTAATGCCTTCATCTTCTCTATTAAGTTTTTAGTATATCTTTCTGCATATTCATGTGGATCTGGTTCGATTGCCCACAGATTATTGGATATAAGAGTGAGTTTATTTCCTATTTCAGCATTGAATAAATCAGTTAAATTATGAGCCATATCGAAAGAAATAAGAAGAATCTTTTTATTTGGAAGAAGATCTGATAAAGTTACCGCTGTAGCCGCACTAATGGTGCTTTTACCAACCCCTCCTTTTCCTCCGAGAACGATAATTTTCTCCAATAACTTAATTCTCCATAAAATCGTAAATGATAATAACTATTTACGTAATTTTATATTACAAAAACAAATATGACATAAAAAACTAACCAAAATATTCAGAAAAGTGTTTTAAAATTCTTTTAATTAACAAAAAATAAATAACTTGTAAGATTTTATGAAATTATAATATTAAATATTATAAATTTCATTAACTGTAAGTAAATTAAACAGATAGATTATTACATTATCATTATCAGGAATATAAGTACAATTTTCATATTTAATCAAGTAATAACCAAATCATCAAACACATAAATCAAATAAATAGATCATTACAAATTATTCAGTAAATTAAAAATTATCAATCAAACTTATAACGAGAAATAAGAAGTAGTTTCATAAATCAAGCTTAATAATAAATAGAATTTCTAATATAACCAAATAGATTTATAAATCATATACAAAAATCTAACCCGTGTTTATTCTAATTCAGTGAGTTAGCTACTACTTCTTTTTTATTAGTTTATTCTAAGTTTTAGTTTATTGAATATCTAAAATAAAAAATGAAAAAAGGAAGTGATTAAAATTAATACTCAATCAGATTTCACAACTAAATATATTATTGAAGTAAAATTTAGTATTAAAGGCGTAGTAGAGAAAAGTGACATTGTGGGGGCTATTTTTGGGCAAACAGAAGGTCTACTTTTAGATCTTGATTTAAGAGATCTTCAAAAATCAGGTAGAATCGGTAGAATAGAAGTTGAAACTGATTCCAAAGAAGGAGTCTCCGAAGGTTTTATAAAAATTCCCTCTTCGTTAACGAGAAAGGAGACCGCGTTATTAGCTGCCACCGTAGAGACGGTATCAAGAGTGGGTCCATGCGAAGCGGAGATTAAACTAGTTGAAATTCGTGATGTTCGAGAAACAAAACGTAAGCAGATTATTGAAAGGGCAGCAGAACTGTTAAAAAAGTGGGATGAGAAATCATTAGACCAGAGTGAAATTGAAGAAAAGATAGATAAGGATATTAAACTTGGAGAGATAATATCTTGGGGCCCTGAAAAACTCCCTGCTGGTCCAGAAGTAGATAATAATGACGATCTGATCATTGTTGAAGGTAGAGCGGATGTTCTCAATTTACTCCGTATTGGAATTAAGAATACAATCGCAGTCCAAGGAACACAAATTCCAAAATCCGTTAAGGATTTAGCCAAAAAGAAGAAAACTGTTACTTGTTTTTTAGATGGGGATCGAGGTGGTACAATTATACTAAATGAATTAACCCAATTAATTGATATTGATTATGTTGCCCGAGCTCCTGACGGTTATGAAGTGGAAGAGCTAACAAGAAAACAGATGGTAAAGGCACTTCAAAACAAAAGATCTCCAAAGCAGATGAAAGAGCAAAAAGAAGATATCACTGAATATAAAGAACAGCGCGGCAAAGCGACTATTCTCCAGAAATTTCTAAAAAAAATAAAGGTAAAGGATGAATCTAAAATCACTGATCTCATAAATAACATCGAGACAGGTCATAGTATCGGATTAAATAAAAATGTTGAGAAACTTTTTGATATTCCCGTTGGTGAAATTTTTGGAAAGATCAGAGATTTTAAAGATACTCAATATCTAATCATCGATGGCATTTTAACAAAACGTCTTCTTTCTCTCTCTATTAACATGAAAATTAAATTTATTGCATGTAAGAATAAAGAAGAAGAGCTGGTGGTACCGAACAGTATTTTCGTGTTCTACTATTGAAAATTATGAATAAATTCCTACCCAATTGGTAATGCTACGGAAAATATTAATTGAATAACAAATGAAACAGCTCCCAAAACAACGGTACCGATTCCACAAATTTTAAAAACGGTAAAATAATCCTTTCGACTTGGTTTATTTGCCACTTTTAATATTCTTCTTGCGCTTTGAAAAAAATTTCCTATTCTAACAAAAAGTCCAGGTTTTTTTTGCCTATCGACTTTCGAATATTTTTCATATTTTGGGTAATTTGACACACTAATAAAAATCAATATAGTTATATTAATTTTATCAACAGTAGCTTTAGTTCTATTTGATATCAAGAATGCTTTTAAGAAAAGCGTCTTTATCAAAGGATTCTAAATCATCATAACCTTGTCCTACTCCCACAAATAAAATTGGTTTATTTGTTTCATGGGAAATTGAAAGCGCTGCCCCTCCCTTAGCATCTGCGTCTAGTTTTGTCAAAATATTCGCATCAATTCCTACAGCTTTCTTAAACTCTTTTGCTTGAAAAAGCGCATCATTCCCCGCTAAACTATCTCCAATAAACAAGCTAAGGTCAGGTTGAGCGACTCTACAGATTTTTTGAATCTCCATCATTAAATTCTTATCCGAGACTTGCCTTCCACTTGTGTCAATAAGGACAACATCTAAATTTTTAGCTTTCGCATGCTCAATTGCATCATAGGCAACCGAGGCAGGATCCGATTTATATTCATGTTTTATAACCCTAATTCCAACATTTTCCATATGATAAGATAGCTGTTCAATTGCTGCTGCTCGAAATGTATCGGCTGCAGCGGCTACCATCGTGAAACCATTCTTCTTTAAGAAATGAGCAATTTTAGCCATAGTAGTAGTCTTTCCCGTTCCATTTACACCGAGAAAGACCATCACAAAAGGTTTATTTTCCTTTTCTTTAATCTTTTCTATTAAGTTAATTTCTTCCGTAGGTGTTAGGATCTCAATTATTATGCCTTTCAAGGTTTCAAAAAGTGTTTTAGAAGTTGAGGATAAACGACTAATTTGTTCTCCTTTAAAGGAATCAACTATTTTATTACAAATCTCATCAGCAGTATCAATTGCAACGTCATTGCGAATAAGCAGTATTTTTAACTCTTGAATAGTATAATCTAATTTTTTTTCCGTTAAAGTTTTCTTCACAAAAGTTGAAAACACATTTTTGAGTTTTTCAAGCATTTAGTTCCCCCTAAAAATGAGAATTTTATAAATAAGTCAATGGTTATTAAAATTTCTTACTATTGATTGTATCCCTGTTGAAGAATTTGAGATGTTTTTTGCATATTTATTTCAATGTTTTGTAATTGAGTTCGAATAAATTGAATTTCTTTGTTATGCTGTTCAATCCTCTTATCGAGGAACTCAATTGCTCCATCTAGATCCTTTTCTATTAATACATCTTGAGTCACCGCTACTAGAATCTTTTCGGTGTCCCTAATACTCGCCTTAATATTTGCAATTCCACCGATAGGTATTAAGATTTCATCACCTACAGTTACTCCCTCCTTAATATTTTCAAGTGTAGTCTTTGTATTTAGGATGTTTACGAGAAGTGCATTGACATACTCTAATTGTCCCTGGAATGCATCTCTTTGCTGTTTCAAATAACTAAACATCTGTAGCTGATCTTGGTAATTTCG
This sequence comes from Promethearchaeota archaeon, assembly GCA_048940805.1. Taxonomy (GTDB): domain Archaea; phylum Asgardarchaeota; class Lokiarchaeia; order Sigyniarchaeales; family SOKP01; genus Loki-b32. The sequence goes on along the minus strand of JBHLOF010000021.1, from coordinate 18,874 downwards.
TGTTTCCATAAGTATATTCTCAACTCTAATTTATAATTATTCTGATAAATCTCTAATAAGATAATCTTGGGATTCTTCTAGGGTTATTTCTTTAATCTCTTGTATCTTAATCTGACGTCTGTAAATTCCAATAGAGGTAATTTGGCTTAATACCTTTTCAAGAGCATCTTCTTCTCTTAATGCTCGAACCTCCTTACGAAATAAATAATTCTTGAAATTTTTTCGGTAATTACCGATGATTCGATAAATTTTAATCTCTGACATTGCTCCTTAAATCTATTGATTCGATGGTTATATTGAAGCTAATATTATAAAAAATATTAAATTTTGCTTTTTACAATTACTCCTCCTTCTTACTTATAACTGCAAAACACTAGTTATTCTCATCATTTCCGGACCAGTACAATTCACTCCAAAGATTCCACTCTCATCATTAACAATTGCCCCCGAACTCAGATATGGTATCCCACGATTTACTGTAGATACATCTACCTCATCTACTTTAAGCACAGAAGATATATATTCTATTTCTTCGTCAGTAGAGAGGGGATGTACAACACAACCATGATTATTTGCTAACGAAATTGAGCCGGGAAGATAAGTATCTGCGAATTCATAAACTACGGTTTCAACATTTAAAATATCTTCAATTTCTTTTCTGTACTCTTTTAAAAGTGAACTAATTATGGCCCCTTTATCATTACATAGTATTAAATTACCATAGGCATTATCAATTGATTTAAGAATGCCAATTTGAGGAGAATTACTTTCCCCTTTAAAGTTGTCTTCTAATTTCTCCAATTCATCATCCTTTATAATATGAGGGAGAATGATACCAAATTTATTGGAAGCTATGTAAACTCCTATGAGAATAGAATTATAAATTGTTATTGGATAAAAAGATTCTTTAAAAATTGTTTTGTACTTCTTGAGTAATGGTTTTAATAATGTAGGAGGATAAAGAATATACGAATTATTAGCTGTTAGGTAAATCCCTATTAAACTGCGTCCAAAAACTTGCGATCTTAAAATTACCATTCGAAAAGATGATTAGTTAATTTTTGTCTAATAAAATATTTAAAGATTGAACGCCCCAATTAGGATCTATTATTATACCTTTTAGGCTAAATACACAACACAGAGACCATCTATATTTTTTGTAACTCTAACTTTTAGTTTCCTTGGAGGCTTTTGAATACCGCGTTCCCAAATTCTTTCATTTACTTCTTGTGAGATTACTAAAGATTCAGGTTTAAAATGACGGTCCATAAATTCTCTTAAATATCGAATTGATTTTTTTGCCCATTTATTTCGAGGTCCTTTTCTTGCTTTCGCGAGGGGGATAATGTAAATTCTTTCGTCAATGATTTCTTCTTCAGGAGCTAATTCTTCAACTTCTTCAATTTCTTCAGCCTCCTCTTCAAAAATCTCACTAATCTCTTCTTCTTCTGAAATTTCATCTAAGCTAAATTCTTCAATCTCTTCGATTTCTTCTTCAGGAACTCCTTCCTCTTCAAAATCTACTAATTCTTCCTCTAAATTATCTAAATCTATTTCTTTTGCCTTTTTTTTAGCTATTTTGGCCACCTATAATTCTATTAATTAAATCTAATCTCTCTTCAGTCTCGTATTTCTCCAAGTTCTATTAGAATATGGGTTTCTCCTTATTGTTCCTTTTGATCGCATAATCACCCAATTCGGTATGGATTTGTTCTGTTTCTTATTTTTTGCTCTTCGCAATTTGGAAGGAAGATTTTTATTTCGAGCCATTTTACTCTCACTATTTTTTAATTTTAAACTCTTTTTTCCTATCTAATACAGATATCTGCTCCAGGAGCTTCTTGAATGCTTTATCTGGTAATGGTATTGCTCCTCTCAATTTTCCACTTTGAAATAGTTGAATAAGTTGTATCTCTATTTGTTCCGCAAATTGGGGTTTAACAATTCGTATGTTTTCTAATCTTTGTCTTCCTTCAACGCTAAGAATTTTCCTCATTACCAAGTATTTCTTTTCTTCAAATTCTTTTTGTTGAGCTTTTGCTATTTGTTGTTGAGCTGCTTGTTGCTTTAATTCTTCCAATTTTCTTCTACGGATGTTTTCCAACTCGTCGTTACTCACTACAGACCCCTTTATTTTTGGGATTATTATTCTTTACTTCTTAGAATCTCATATGCCGTTCGTTCTATTAAACTTGTTCCTTCGGGAGTAACTGTCCGTCCTTGTCTTTGATTGGTCTCTAGTAAATTAGCATCTCCTAACTGTTGAAGTGCAACCCGTATTATTTTTCCACTAGCTTTTGCAGAATGATGCAATCCATTTCCTTTTCTATTTTTTCCTCCATAATGCTTACGCAGTTTATTAACACCTATAGGTCCAAATTTCTTCACTTTTCTAAGAATGGAAGCACACCGTATGTACCAGAAATTTTCTGAATCAGCTGGCGCTAGTTCCTTAAAAAAAGCAGTTTTCCAAAATTCTGACCCTGTTGGAGGTGATATTTCGGGATACTCCTTTAATTTTCTTGCTAAGGTCTCAATAATTTTCTCGGGTTGAACGACAAAGACAGACATATTAATCTTTAATTCAGTATTTCTATATTATATATAATACCTTTTTAAAGCTAAAATAAGTTAAAAATTTTTGTATTTTTTAAGCTCTGGGACGATGGATTACCAAAAAGAATTTAAGAAAGCTTTGCTATCACCACCGCACTGCATTCTCGGGAAAAATGGAATTACAAATGAGTTTATTAGCCATGTAACTAAAATTTTAAAAAGATATAAGGTCATTAAAATAAAAGCGTTGAAAACGGTAGCCTCAAAATCCACTATAAATGATTTGGCAAACAAAATTTCAAAAATGACTAATTCCAAATTAATAGATCTCCGAGGTAGAATTTTTATCCTTTCACTTTAATCAACCAGAACAATATCCAATAGAAGGAGTTACAAATAAATGGGGAAGAAACGTAAAAACTATCGAATTGTTATAAAAAAAATAGCAAAAAGTAGGATGCTATATTTATTCCAAAGAGCTCATGAGATTTTTCCAGAAAATCCCAACCTTTCTAATAGATACGTCTATTTAGCTAGACGATACGCCCAAAGAGCAAAAGTCTCTATACCCCTTATATGGAAAAGACGTATATGTAATAAATGTAAGAAATTCTTGTATCCAGGACTAAATTGCAGAACAAGAATGAAATCTCAAAAGGGGAAGGGTTCTCATGTTTCTTTGACATGTTTTGAATGTAATCATATAACCCGTTATTTCATTAAAATAAAGAAGGAAGAAAAAGCTGTCACAAATTAAAATTTGCTAGATAAGAGAAAATGCCCCTTATAATAATTTTAGTCGAATGTGGGATAGAGTTAATCCCAAAAGAGATTAGAAATCATCCTTCTGTTAAAAAAAATTTGTCAACTCAACTTTATTCATCGCAACTCCTTGATACGGCACTCCATCATTCCGTTATGAGTAACTTGGTTAATTCAGAAAAAAGAGGCAGACCTGATATAGCACATTTATGCCTGCTTAATGCTCTTGGCTCACCTCTCAACAAGTCAGGCAATCTGAAACTATATATGCACACAGTAAACGATAAAATTTATATGGTTAATCCAGAAATTAGAATAGCACGAAATTACAATCGATTTAAAGGATTGATGGCAAAATTGTTGATTGATGACAAAATTGAAATTAATAAAACACCCTTAATAGCTCATATTAACGAAAATTTAGTCAATTTACTTCATACATTTAACACAGACAATATTTATTTACTTTCAAGCAAAGGAAAATTAATTATGTCATATCAAGAACTTTTCCCTAGTAATATTGAAGAAAATACAGTTACTATTATTGGTGGGTTTCAGAAAGGTCATTTCTCAAATGAAATATTTGAAATCTCTCAAAAAATTATCTCAATTTCACAATTCCCTTTAGATGCGTGGGTTGTGACTAGTAAAATAATAACTTATTACGAGTTAACCCATCAAATTCAATAAAAACACTAAAGTTAAAAGAAATGATGCTTTTTTTCATCTTAAGCGTCGCTAGTCTAGGGGTTAGGATTCTGGCCTTCCAAGCCAGTGACCCGGGTTCGATTCCCGGGCGACGCACGTTTTCTTAAAATGTTAAGCAAGGTTTTTATTCTTCCTTTGTATTGTTCAAAAGATTGAATTACACAAAACAGTAATGTCATTCAAACAAAACCAGAAAAATTAAAATCTTGCTTTTTTATCTAAACCCAAAAAAATATATTTACAAACTTGTATATATGATATGGAAAAGCGCCAGCTAAATTTTTTTTCCATTTCCATATTAGATCACTTTTTTATTTGACTGGCGTTTTTTCCCATCTAAATAATTCAATGATCTTAAATTCTTAATTTTATTATTGAGGTTATTAAAACCCCTTTGAAACCATGGTCAAATATATATACAAAGAATTTAAATCAGTCCTAAACAAATTAAAGTATCCTGATTCATGGTTTTGGTCACGTTATACCCTTAATCCATATTCTGGATGTGCACATGCTTGTATTTATTGCGATGCACGAAGTCAGCGATATTATCTAGAAGATTTTGAAAATGAGGTCATAATTAAGACTAATTTCGATAAAAAACTTGACTTGAGACTTAAAAGAGCTCGTACACTATTACCTGATGTAATCGCTCCAGGGGGTGTAAACGACGCTTATCAACCCATCGAACAAAAGGTCGAGAACACCAGAAAGGTATTACAAGTCATAGCAAAGCACAAATACCCCATTAATATTGCTACTAAATCAAAATTAGTTGTAAGGGACATTGATATATTAGAAAAAATCGCAAATGATACTTGGTCTACGGTAGGATTTTCGATTACGACAACTAACGAGGAACTTGCCAGTTTCTTGGAACCATTCTCATCTCCTCCTACTGAAAGGTTTGAGGCGTTAAAAACTATAAAAAAGGAGGCATCTAACATTCAAGTTGGGACCTACCTAATTCCTATAATCCCATTCCTAGAAGATGACGACGAGAATTTGGAAAGTGTAATTAAGCAGTCTTATGAAGCGGGAGCAGATTTTGTCTTGTTTTCTCCAGGATTGACTCTACGTGATTCGCAAGCCGATTTTTTTATCAAAAAGTTAAAGGATAGTAAATATAGTAATATCGTAAAACCATTGCTCGAGTTGTATAAAGGCCAGATTTATCCTCCCGCTGAATATGCTAGAAAACTGCATATTCAACTATTGAATTTATGTGAGAAATATAACATACCTGTCAGAATTAAAAGATGGATTCCTTCCGATTACCGTAAATGGAATTATAAGATCTCCGAGATTCTTTTAAATACCGAATATATCAATGCTTTAAGAACTGGCAAATCGAATAAAACAATGATGTGGGCTGGTCTTAACCTTAATAACCTTGAAGAATCAATATTAAATGTCTATGAAAGAGGAGAACTCTCACAGCTAAAAAATTTCACCAAAAAAATAGTAGAATTTGTAATACCGTACTTAAAAGAAGCGAAAGAATTAAATCAAAAAACGGGATTAAATCGATTTTTATGATTGATATGGTTATTAGCGAGATTAAAGCATTCTTAAAGAACAATGCCCCTCAATGGACTAAAGATCAAAAATCTAGAATGTATAGAATTTTAAACTCCGACAATCCAAACTTTGTAGGGTATGGAATCAAACATTCCGAAATAGAAAAGTTTGCAAGGAAAATTCATCTTCAGTTCGATTTGTCCTATGATAAAGCATCTGAAATCTTCAAAAGTCTGATTCAATCTGATGTTCATGATGAAAAGATGACCGCTCTCTTTCTATTAAATCGATTTAAAAAAGATTTCAGTACAGAAACGGTAGAAATGATCAAAGAGGTTATTCCTAAATTCTATGATTCTTGGGCAATAACCGATACAACTATGATTAGAGTACTTGGACCTTATCTTGCGAAGGTGGGAAATGAAGAATTAGCAGAAAAGACTATAAAAGATTGGTCACACTCAGAGAATCTCTGGATACGGCGCGCAGCTTTAGTTATATTTCTTAAGATCGTAATGGTTAAAAAAGAATTCAACAGCGATTCAATTTTCAAACTTGTAGAACAAATGCATGACGATCCTGAAGAATATATTCATAAAGGGATAGGTTGGCTTTTAAAGACTTGTTCTAACTATAAACCGGAAATCATTTTTAACTACTTAATGAAAAATAAAAGAAATCTGTCTCGAATTATCCTTCGATATGCAAGTGAAAAATTATCAAAAGATAAGAGAGCAGAAATATTAAAGAAATAAAATATTTAGACTGCCATAACGTTCTACTATAACTTTGGAAGTTCTCAATATGCCTAAAAAGATTAATAAATTAATCCCCGAAGATTTGGACTCAAATGTTAAATAGAAAAGTTATTTAAAATCCAAAAATAAATCAATATTTAACAACGAGATTATAGAGAGGAAAAGTGAATTGCGAACAGTAATACGTCAAAAATTTGGTAAAGCAAGTATAATAGACGTTCCTAAACCCTCTCCCGCATCTGAAGAAGCCCTAGTAAAAATTACCACTGCAGGAGTTTGTCATTCAGACTTGCATATTGTGATGGGAGATTGGGTGGAAGATAAGACGGAAACACCACTTCCATTTCCCCTGGGACATGAAGGAATTGGGATAGTCGAGGAATTAGGCCCTGATTGTGAATTTGATATAAAAGTAGGTGATAGAGTTATAATGGGTCTCGGTGGAACAGGGGGATATTGGTGTGGGACCTGTGAGTATTGTCTTAATGGACAATTTAACTACTGTCCAGAAAGAAAACCCTTGTTTGGGATACTTAGTGAATATGCTTCTGTTTGGGCACCGTCTTTAGTAAAAATCCCTGATGAACTAAGTGATAATGAAGTACCTTTAGCATGTGGTGGTTTAACAGCTTATGGGGCAATCAAAAAGTTAAAGAGCCTTAATATACCCTCAGGTAAAAATATTGCTATTATTGGGGCGGCTGGTGGACTTGGTCATTATGCTGTACAGATTGCAAAAGCATTTGGATATAAAGTTATTGGGATAGATGTAGGCTCAGAAAAATTAGAATTCGTGAGAAAACTTGGTGCGGACTATGCAATAGATGCTACTGAAGTTGGGAAGTTCGTTGTAGAAAAGTTAGGGGGAGTTCAAGCAAGCATAATATTTGCAGCAAATATTTCTGCCTATAATCTTGGATTAGAATTACTCAAAGTGGGAGGAGTATTAATTGGAGTCGGGTTACCAGCATATAGTGAGGGAACGATAACATTAACTCCATCTAACCTAATAATGAGAAATTTACAAATAACCGGATCATTAACTGGTACTGTAGAAGATATGAGAGAATTAGTTAAATTAGCTGTAGACGGTAAAGTTAAAACTCATGTCGGTAGAACCGCGAATCTTTCAGAAATTAATGAAGTATTTGAGGAAATGCGCAACGGACAATTCGTAGGAAGAGCCATCATTAATAACCTCATAGAATAAACCCCTGGAATTAGGAAGTAATAAATAAAAAATGGAATTCAATGAAATACAAGGCAATCATTTTTGATCTATTTGGGACTATTGTTGATAGTTATTCTGTCCAAGGATATATCAAACTATTACGTGAAATGGCTTCAGCTCTCAAATTACCTTATGAAGATTTTTCAAAACTCTGGCGTGAAACAACTTATGAGCGTGGAATTGGCATTTTTAAAACCACAGAAGATAGTATAAAATATATTTGTAATAGACTAAATATTTCTTTAAGTGTTGAAAACATTAGGAAATGTGAACAGATCCGATTAGATACCACACGCAAAGCTCTAACTCCTAAAAATGGGGCCATCGAAATTTTAAAAAATCTTAGAAGATTAGGATATAAAATAGGGTTAATATCTAATTGTTCTGCTGAAGTACCTCTTTTATGGAACAACACAGAAATGTCTCAATTCTTTGATGTTGCCATATTTTCCTCTTCTGTTGGTATGAAAAAACCCGATGTTCAAATATATAAGCAAGCATGCGAACAACTGGAAGTCGAACCAACCGAATGCCTCTACTTTGGGGATGGTGATAGCAATGAGTTGGAGGGTGCTTCTCAAGTAGGTATGAAAGCTATCATGATTCGCGATCCTTCTGAAAAAGAACCCTATCGCTTAATCGAAGTGGAATGGGATGGTCAGAAAATTGAAAATTTCACAGAAATTATGGATTTAATTTAATTCCGGCTATTTAAAATAGTAACTCACAAAATCTTTTAAGGAAAACAATCTTCATTTTTTATAATCTTAAATGTGTGATCCAATAAAATGCCTGAACCAGCCCATAATGATTTAAGACAAGCTGAAATTTTAAGGCGTGAAGGGAAGTTACAACCAGCCCTTGAAATTATCAATAATATTGAAAAGAATGGAGATCTAACACCCGGAGATCGATTATCATTACTTATTTCAAAGGGAAAAATATTAACGATATATCAACGACATAATGAAACTGCTAATGTAGGGAATTTAGCATACCGCTTGAGTAAGACTTTAGGGAGAACTCACGATACAATATATGCCCTTCTTTTTAAAGCAAGTTCTCTCTATTTCGGAGAATCTGAGGAAGCTCTTGAGTATCTTTCTGAAGCTGAAAATATACTCAATTCACTATCTGATTTTTCGCCTTCATACCTCAATAGACAAAAGACAAATATTTTATTCAAAAAATCATGGGCTTATGTAATGAAAGGAGATTGGAATGAAGCATTAGAATCAGCGCTAAAATGTCTAAAATTACAGGAAAATTACGGATATAAAAGCGAATCTGCATATACACTACAGGTCATAGGATTTGTATATACATATAAAAATGAATATGATCTAGCTTTTGATTACGTTTCAAGGAGCGTACCATTGTTGGAAGAAATCGGTGATCAAACAGGTTTAGCATTAACTTATTCTATACTTGGCACTTGCTCGTTTTTTAGGGGAGAACTCACCCAGGCAATAGAATATTGCGAAAAGAGTTTATCTTCTAAAACAATCAGTGATCTAGTAAAATTAGATAATATTCGTGTACTCGGTTGGGCTTATGATAACCGAGATGAGATAGATAAAGCACTAGGATATTATAAACAGGGAATAGCTTTAGCAGAGAAATCTAATTTCTATAACCAATTTGTTCAATTTCAATCCAATATTGGTGGTATTTATCTAAAAAAAGGAGAGTATGATCTTGCATTAGAATTTTTAGAGACTAGTTTATCTCTTGCAAAAGAATTCAATAATCCTCTGGCACTAATCATCACATTAAATTTTCTGATAACTATATATCTTGATAGAGATGATTACGATCAAGTAAATAGGTACCTAGAACAAATCAAAAAATATGAAATTCAATGGGAATCCAATATAAATTTATCTATTGGCTATCGTCTCTTAGAAGCGAGATTATTAAGTAAAAAAGGGGGGAGTCGTAATCGAACTAAAGCAGAAACTTTGTTAAAACAAATAATTACTGAGGAAACTAATACTTGGATAAAATCTCATTCTCTAATCTATCTTTGTGAGTTTTATATCGAAGAATTAAATCTTTTCGAAGATATAGAAATGCTACGAGAGATTTATCCCTTACTAGAACAATTGTATAAAATTTCAGAGGAGCAAAATATGTATGGGATTTTAGCTGAAGCAAAGTTATTGGAAGCAAAAGTAGCATTGATTCAATTAGAGTTTGAGGAAGCCCAAAAATTATTAACTCACGCTCAACGGGTAGCTGAGCTTTACGGACTCGATTTGATGGCTCAAAAGATCTCAAGTGAACATGATAATTACTTACAAAAGGTAAATGAATGGAAAAACTTGAAAGAAAAAGACGCTCCGGTGTCAGAACGTTTAAAACTAGCTGAAGTTGAGGGCGTTATAGAGCGGTTGCAGGAAAAAGAGGTTGTAGAACCACCTGAGTTAGTCGATGAAGAACCTATTGTACTTTTAATTATGGATAAAAGCGGTATATCATATTTTAATCATCCTTTTGTAGAGAATTGGGATTTTGATTGGCTCTTCAGCTCATTCATGTCAGCTTTCGATACCTTTAGCTCCGAGGTCTTTGCTGAATCTATTGATCGTATTATAATCGGAGAAAATTTAATCCTTATCAACCCAGTTGAACAATTTCTTGTGTGTTATGTAATTAAGGGACAATCTTACCCCGGCTTACAGAAATTAAATCTCTTCTCAAACGCAATCAAGGAAAACACAGAAATTTGGGAAAACCTGAATAAGGCAGTTAAGACCGGCGAAGTTCTGGAAATAGATAAACCTCAAGCTCTAGGGAATATCGTGAACGAGATTTTTATTAGTAAACTATCAGCCCTTCACTAGGAACTAAATGTTGCAAAATCTTTTAAGGAAAACTAGCTTCTCTTTTTATAATCTTAAAAATGTAATCCAATAGAAATGTCCGAATCAAAACCTAAAGATTTAAGATACGCTGAAAATTTAAGGCGTGAAGGGAAACTTCAAGAAGCACTCGAGGTTATCAATAACATAGAGAAAAAAGGAAGGCTAATACCAGCAGATCAGTTGTCTCTCTATATTTTAAAAGGAAAGATATTAAACTTATTTCAACGCCATATTGAAACAATTAGAGTTGGGAAATTGGCATATCGTTTAAGTCAGAGTCTGGAAAGAACCGAAGAAACTATCATTTCTCTTCTTTTTAAAGCTAATTGTTTATTCATTGGAGAATATGATAAAGCCCTTAAAAACCTTTCTGAAGCTGAAGTTCTACTCGACTCTCTTTCTGATATTTCACCTTCATTTCTCAGTAGACAAAAAAAGAATATATTGTTTAGGAAAGCATGGGCTCATGCCCTTAAAGGTGAATTTAATGTTGCTTTAAAAGAAGGTATCGATTGTTTAGAATTACAAGAAAAATTTGGGAGTAAAAGTGATACAGCTTATACTTTACAATTATTAGGGAGTGCTTGTATCGGTACCAGTGACTATGATTTAGGTCTCGATTACGCTACAAGGAGTTTAACTATCTTTGAAGATATTGGTGATCAGATAGGAAAAGCAACAACTCTAGCTGTACTTGGTAGCATCTCGTTTTTCAAAGGTGATTTAAATCATGCCATAGATTTTTGCAAAAAGAGTCTATCTTCTAATATGATCAGTCCTCGAACTAAACTTGATAATATTCATACTCTTTCACTAGTTTATCGTACCCGTGGTGAATTAGATAAAGCTCTAAAGTATTTAAACCAGGGAATTCCTATAGCAGAAAGGGAAAATATCTATAATTATTTTGTCATTTTTCAAGTGTATGTTGGAACTATATACCTAAGAAAGGGAGAATATGATCGAGCACTAGAATATTTGAAGCCTGGTCTTACACTAGCAGAAAAAATGAATGATGTAATAGGAATTGCTTCTTCTTTAACTGCTCTGGGAAATATATATCTGATTAAAAACGATCTTGAAGAAGTTCAAAATTTTCTTGACCGATTAAAGAAAATGGAAATTCAAATGAAAATGGACGTATTCACTAATACAAATCTCCTGTTGAAATCATTACTTTTAATAAAAAGAGGAGGGAGTCTTAACCGTGGGGAAGCAGAAAAAATGTTAAGAAATATATCTATTGATGAAATTCAACCTTACACAAAAGCTGTTTCTCTGATTTGCCTTTGCGAGTTTTACCTCGAGGAACTAAATCTTTTTGAAGATACAGAAGTATTAAAAAAAATAGATCCCCTAATCGTAGAATTATACGAAATTTCGGAGGAATATAGAATGTACAGTACCCTAGCTGAGGCAAAATTATTACAGGCAAAAGTGGCATTAATTCAAATGGAGTTCGAAGAGGCTCAAAAATTATTGACCCAAGCTCAACGAGTCGCTGAGTTATACGGACTCGATTTATTGGCCCAAAAGATCTCCAGTGAACATGATAATTATTTAAAAACAGTGAGTGAATGGAAAAATTTGAAAGAAAAGGATGCTCCAGTATCAGAACGCTTAAAATTAGCATCCGTAGAAGATGTTTTAGAGCGACTACAAAGCAAACGAGCTATAGAACCCCCAGAATTAGTTGAGGAAAAACCCATTGTGCTTTTAATAATGGATAAATCAGGAATTTCATATTTTAATCATTCATTTATAGAGAATTGGGATTCAGAGTGGCTTTTTAGCTCATTCATGTCAGCTTTCGACACATTTAGCTCAGCCTTATTTTCCGAATCAATTGATCGTATCAAAATCGGAGATAATCTTATCCTTATCAACCCGATTGAATCGTTTCTCGTCTGTTATGTCATTAAGGGACAATCCTATCCTGGTTTACAGAAACTAAATCGCTTCTCAAATGCAATCAAGGAAAACACTGAAATTTGGGAAAGCTTGAATAGAGCAGTTAAGACCGGTGAAACTCTGGAAATAGATAAACCTCAAGCCCTTGGGAACGTCGTAAATGAGATTTTTATTAGTAAACTATCAGCCCTTCACTAGGAACAAAGTGTTGCAAAATCTTTTAAAGTAAACTAGCTTCTTTTTTTATAATCTTAAAAGTGTGATCCAATAGAAATGCCCGAATCAGAACCTAAAGATTTAAGATACGCTGAAAATTTAAGGCGTGAGGGGAAGTTACAAGAAGCTCTTGATGTTATCAATAACATAGAGAAGAAACAAAGGCTAATACCAGCAGATCAGTTATCTCTGTTTATTTTAAAAGGAAAGATATTAACATTATTTCAACACCATGTTGAAACAATTAGAGTTGGGAAATTGGCATATCGATTAAGTCAGAGTTTGGAAAGAACCGAAGAAACCATCACATCTCTTCTTTTTAAAGCAAATTGTCTTTGGCTCGGACAATATGAGAAAGCTCTTAAAAATCTTTCTGAAGCTGAAGTTTTACTCGACTCTCTTTCTAATAGTTCACCTTCATTTCTCAGTAGACAAAAAAAGAATATATTGTATAGGAAAGCATGGGCTCACCTTTTTAAAGGTGAAATTGATATTGCTTTAAAAGAAGGCATGGATTGTTTAGAATTCCTAGAAAAATATGGAAATAAAAGTGATAGAGCTTATACTTTACAGTTATTGGGGAATATCTGTGTCGGTACCGGTGATTATGAATTAGGTCTCGATTACGCTACAAGGAGTTTAGCTATTTTTGAAGATATTGGTGATCAAATAGGAAAGGCAACATCTTTGGGTATACTCGGTAACCTCTCGTATTACAAAGGTGATTTAAATAATGCAATAGATTTTTGTAAAAAAAGTTTATCTTCTAAAATGATCAGTTCTCGAACTAAACTCGATAATATTAATGTTCTTTCACAAGTCTATCATGTTCGTGGTGAATTGGATAAAGCTCTAAAGTATTTAAACCAGGGAATTCCCCTTGCAGAAATGGAAAATATCTATAATTATTTTGTTTTGTTTCAAGCGTATGTTGGAAATATATACATAGAGAAGGGAGAGTTTGATCGAGCATTAGAATATTTAAAGCCTAGTCTAACACTAGCAGAAAAAATGAATGATGTAATGGGAATTACTTCTTCTTTAATTGCTCTGGGAAATATATATCTGGAGAAAAACGATCTTAAAGAAGTCCAAAAATTCCTTGACCGACTAAAGAAAATAGAAATTCAAATGCCAGGTATATTTACTAATATATATCTCTTCTTAAAATCAGCACTTCTAATAAAAAGAGGAGGGAGTCGTAACCGTGGGGAAGCAGAAAGTATGTTAAAACAAATTTCAATTGATGAAATTAAACCCACCGTAAAAAGTTCTTCTCTGATTTACCTTTGTGAGTTTTATCTCGAAGAACTAAATCTTTTTGAAGATACAGAAGTAATAAAAGAATTAGATCCCCTAATCGTACAATTATACAAAATTTCAGAAGAAAATAGAATGTACGGTAACCTAGCTGAGGCAAAATTATTACAGGCAAAAGTGGCATTAATTCAAATGGAGTTCGAAGAGGCTCAAAAATTATTGACCCAAGCTCAACGAGTAGCTGAGTTATACGGACTCGATTTATTGGCTCAAAAGATCTCAAGTGAACATGATAATTACTTAAAAACTGTAAGTGATTGGAAAAACTTGAAAGAAAAAAATGCTCCGGTATCAGAACGGTTAAAACTAGCTTCAGTAGAGGATGTTTTAGAGCGACTACAAAACAAACGAGCTATAGAACCCCCAGAATTAGTTGAGGAAAAACCCATTGTGCTTTTAATAATGGGTAAATCAGGAATTTCATATTTTAATTATTCATTCATAGAAAATTGGGATTTAGATTGGCTTTTTAGTTCATTCATGTCAGCTTTCGACACATTTAGCTCAGCGCTATTTTCCGAATCAATTGATCGTATCAAAATCGGTGAAAATTTGATCCTCATAAATCCACTTGAATCTTTCCTTGTATGCTATGTAATTAAGGGGCAGTCTTTTCCGGGTTTACAGAAACTAAATCGCTTTTCAGACGCTATTAAAAATAATACTGAAATTTGGGAAAGCTTAAATAAAGCAGTTAAGACGGGGGAAGTTCTGGAATTAGATAAACCTCAAGCCCTCGGGAATGTGGTGAACGAGATTTTTATTCAATGAACGTCCCTCGGGATTAGACTAAATGAATTTTTTCAATTTATTTCTTACAGAAATGTTAAATATCGAACAAATACTTAAATCAAATAAGTGGTAGGACAGAAGGATAATCCGATAGGATAGAAAAAGTATGGAGGATTACATGAGGATAGAAAATTTGGATGAATATTTATTACAAGTTCAAAACTATCAAGAGGGAAACTATGAATTTGGGACGATATCTTCTCCTATGGACATCAAAAATGCTATAAAACGTGGTAAAAAAGTAGTTTTCATTAAAAGTAAAGCTCGTCTCAAAATGATGGTTTTAGTGGTAAGCATGATTTTTATTGTAGGGTTAATAGTAGCAATAATAACTTCAATTTTTGTTGAATATTGGATAATTCATTTTGGTATTTGCATGGCAATTACTGGTGGTCTTGCTCTAATCTTTTTAATTCAGGGACTTCTGAAAGTAGGGAAATCTTTTATAGTGTTAGGACCAGAAGGGATTGTCTACAAATTGCCTAGAGCTGCAATTCAAGGATTTAGTTGGGAGGATATTTATATGGATGTTTTTAGAGGTCAATCTACTTTGAAATTCTATGAGCGTAGTCCATATATGATTAATATTTGGATGCCGAATAACAATATTCTCAAGATTTTTCCAGAGGATTATATATCAAAAGATTTTCCTAAGCCAAAAACCTTTAACTCACCCTATTTTCAATCTTTATTTATTTCAACGTTTAAGGGATATTATGATTTTGGAAAAAGAGGTAGACTTGAAACAAGAAAGCTAGAAGAAAATGAACGACGAATTACAACGAACGTGACTACTACAAGATCATTAGTTAGAGGAGATTACTTAGATATATTAGAAGAAGAGTATAAAGAATATAAAAAGAAAAATTATAATTTTGGTAAATATGGAACCATAGCTCAAATTCGAAATGAATTTAGAAAAGGAAAAACATTTGTTTTAAAAGGAGGATTGAGGTTTACCGATTGGGTTTTTATAATATTTTTCTTCGGACTGGGATTGTTTATGTTAATTCTGGTGGCCGTAATTTCAGTTGAGTTTATAGAGTTCGGGATTTTTTTTATTGTTTTGTTTACTTTTTTAGCTTCAATGTTTTTAATAAAACTAAGAAATTTGATAGTTATAGGACCTTCTGGAGTATATTATCAGAAGATATTAAGTAAAGGATCCTTTTTATGGCATAATGTTGCTTCTATTAAAGGATATAACTTAAAATATATTTACTCTGGTAGAGAGAATACAATAGTAAAACTGTATCTACGTAATGGAGAGAGAAAAAAATTTCTGTTACGTGTATATCTTATGAAAGAATTTCCAAAAGCAGTCGAGCGGGAGATGTTTATAAACCTTTTTAAGGTATACTATGAACTTGGAAAAAATTCCAATATTTAAAACTTTAAAGGAAGAAATGTATAGTACAAATTAGTATTTTTTTATCAAATTCCTCGAACTGGGTAAAACTGCTAACGTTTTTGTATGTACCCTTTTTTTTATTGTTTGAGTATTTTTCCAATCGAGCATATGTGCTCGAAAGGTGTGATATTCTTCATACATAGAAGTCATATATAGACTTTTATTATCTGCTATATCAAAAATTAGGATAATTCCTTTAGAACCCCGTAAATGATAAACTCTAAGGTGATTGTTAATTAATTTTAAATAGAGCTCATTTTATATTTTACATAAACTATACACTTTTGGCGAAAATTTGAATTTGAAATGAAAAAAATGTCAGTCTTTCAATTAAAAGTATTACTCACAGGCGCTAAAGCAGTAGATGGGACAAAGTTAATTAACAAATATACGTCTAGATCTGGCGCAAAACACAAACTAACTGTTGGGGCTGAAATTTTCTGGAAAGATGTTGAATTCAGAAAAGGAGAAATTGCTATTTTAAGCATATGGGATATAGGAGAACAACAACGTTTTGAATTTATTCGCAGTACCTTTTATAAAGGAGCAGCTGGAGCTATACTAGTTTTTGATTTAACACGAGAAGAGACATATATAGAAATAAAAAAAAGGCTTACTGAGATAAGAAGTTTCGCAAGTGAATATATACCTTTTATCTTAGTGGGAGATAATGTCCATTTACTTAAACTTACAGATGGAACAAAAATCCGAAAAGAGGCTCGTGAATTTGCTGAAAGTGAGGGAGGGATCTATATTGAGACTTCTCCAACCAGTATTGACATTATTGAAGGTGCACTCCAAAAGCTTACTCTTAAAATCATAGATGCAAGGTGGGGTAAGACAGGCGAATATGTAGAAGATTTGATTATGAAAAACAGAAAGGAACATGAAAAACTAAAAGAAGAAGATAGAAAGCATACTGGGATCACTCTAGGAGAAGAAAAAAGGAAAATTTTTCTCATCGAAGTTCTAAAAAAGCTCTCAAATGGGCCAATCCCGTTAGAAAACTTAAGAGAATGGTTTATTGAAGAGTTCCCTGATAAGGATTTTGAGGAAACAATAAATAGTCTCGTCGAACAGCAATTCATTTCTAAAGACCAATTCGGTCTAGTTAAAATTCCTAATAATCAAGAAATAACTCAAGAAGAAAAAGACTTTTTGAAAAATCTAAGGGATGGAGATTATGATTTTTTTCCTTATCCCTATCTCTTTAGCCCTCCAAGTCCACCAGGAGAAGGCGCAGCAGAAGCAGTACCAAGACCTGAATACATCTCCCCTAAGAAATTGTCAGAGACTATCCTTTATTGTAAACATTGTGGCGCTACACTTACAAAGGGACAATCTGTTTGTCATGTATGTAAAAATAAAGTTATCTAAATGGAAAGGATAGTTTCTATTCCAAGAAAATTGAGGGATATGACGGATTTTACGACTATTATACAATTTAATGCTCTATGAGATAATTTTTAATACTCATTTTTTCATATATTACATAATTGTCTAACTATTAACCCAGAGAAGCCGAAACCATGATTGAAGAAGATATAAAAGATAGAGCTATTCAAATCATGGATAACCTAAAAGAATCCCTTCAAGCTGTATTAACTAATGAAACAGAATATAAGAGTATATTAAAAATTTACAAGTAAACGAATTACTTTTAAGTGAGTACATAAGTGAAATTGCGTAAGAAGAAAGGTAAGGGGAGAAGAGAAGAGGGGAAAGAAGAAGAATACCTCATAATTTATACCAGACATTTAGAGAAACGACTTCGGACCTTAGAAGCAGAAAAACAATTACTAAATGTTGAGAAATTAAGGTTAGAGCAAGAATTACATGGTTCAAGAAACGAAGTTGGGAGGTATAAAACAGAACAAGTAAGAGAAGCACCTATTCGCAGTTTGATGGAGTTAGTTCCTATTAACATTAGAAACATTTACGGTGAAATCCTTGAAAAGCTTATGCACATTGTGCTCAGCACCCGTAAATTGGGAGATCAGAGTCTACAAAAGGTTCGTTTAAAAATATCTAATTTACTTGAAGAAATTAAAAAAATAGAAAAGGATCTTCACAAAAAAAGCGAGAAGTATTTTTTGCCTTTAAAATGGTATGAATTACAGAGTGTAAGTCCTGAACAACCTCCAATTAGAAATCACAGTCAAGAAACAAGTGATGATGAAACATATATATTTAAAGTTATAGTACTTGGGAAACCTGAAAAAACTGCTTTTATTATAAAGTTTGTAAGTGGAACTTCTATGGAAGACCTCAGAAATACAATCCCGGTAGACTTTTATGTTAAGAAAATAACGGTTGATGGGAAAGAAATAACACTTCGAATATGGGATTTTGCTTCCGAAGAACGTTTTAAATCTATACTTCCACAATATATAGAAGGTAGTGAAGGTGCCATATTAATGTATGATGTAATCGACGCAAAAACTC
The DNA here is from genome assembly GCA_048940805.1 of Promethearchaeota archaeon. Taxonomy (GTDB): domain Archaea; phylum Asgardarchaeota; class Lokiarchaeia; order Sigyniarchaeales; family SOKP01; genus Loki-b32. The sequence continues at coordinate 376 of JBHLOF010000021.1, read as the reverse complement.
TAAACACTATATCTGAAATTATTGAGCTAGTTAAAAAGAATGCTGGAAATATTCCAATTTTTTTGAATGCTCCCGAGGTACCCTCTAAAGCGGAAGAGTTTGAGGATTTCACAAAAAAGTATAAATTCACCGAAATTCCCTCTGTTACAGGACTGACTGGAGAAAATATATTTAGAATACTCACCAAAAAAATGCTGGAATATGAATATACTTAATGATTATAATAAGACAGGACTTATTCTTTCAATTCTAGGTGGATTGCTTTCGATTATTTTAGGTTTTTCGTTAGCAGCATTTTATCCAGACCTTGCATCAATTGTTCAAAAAGAATTAGATGAGAAGATATATCCTAATTAGAAATTTTCATTTAAATACG